>JBILQT010000264.1:0-9733 GCA_044373065.1 Sandaracinaceae bacterium | reverse complement strand
GCTCGCACGCTTCGCAGAGCTCGCGCCGATCTTGGAGGCGCTCACGACGGTGCACGACAGGCTTGAGCACGAGGTGCTTGCGCAGGGCGCGCGCGTGCGTGCGGTGACCTCACCGGCCTACCAAATCGCGAAGGTCATGTCGCACTCCGATGATGACGTGGCGAACACGCTCGGCCCCGCGTTCACCTACTACGGAGAGCCAGGCCGCAAGGCGAAGGCCAAGCGCAAGGGCAAGTAGATCGGCATGGGGTAGGCCGATGATCGGCATGGCGTAGGCCGATGATCGGCATGGCGTAGGCCGATGTTCGGCGTGGGGTGGGCCGATGATCGGCATGGGGTAGGCCGATGATCGGCATGGGGTAGGCCGATCATCGGCCTTGTCACCCCGGTCCACCAGGGTCCGTACCCCGGTTGCGCCGGGGTTTTCGCTTGTTTTCGCCGACTCCCTCAGTCGAGCTCACCCAAGAGTGCACTCCCCGTCGGCGTCGTGCGCAGCACCGTCGCGATGTTCTGCGCGGCATCGCCCATGCGGCTCAGCAGCACCTCGATCTTCTCGGTGTACTCGGTCAGCGAAGACTCGGTCTGTCGACGCTCCTTGTCGAACTCACCCTCGCTGTCGACGAGGTTGGTGCGCAGCGAGTGAATCTGAAACTCGAGGTCGTTCACCTCCAGCTCACGGCGCGCCACCTCGATGCGCAGGGCTTCGAGCTTCTCGCGCATCTCGCTGAGGTCACGGCCGAGGGAGTGCACGGCGCGGCCGAGGCTCTCGCGCACATCACGCGAGCGCTGATCGACCTTGTCGATCGCCTGTTGGTGGACATCGCGATCCGTGCGCAGTGTCTCAAGCTGGGCGGCGCCGCGGGCCAGTGTCGTCAGCGAGACGAGCAGATCGCTCGGTACCGCCTGGCCGATGTAGGCACGTCGCACGATGTCCTGCAGCAGCGCGGCGCGGCGCGTCCATCGGTCGTGGCCAAGCGAGGTGGCCGAGGAGCGCGGCTCGCTCGTGGGGAGCACCGAGACGCTTCGATCCGTCCACTCGGGCTCGCGGTAGTTCGGCGCAATCGAGGCGCGAATCGCCTCCAGCTCTCGCGCGACCTGATGCGAGTCGATGTTGCGATCACGCTTGGTCTTGCCCATCAGGCGCGTGATGAGCGCATCGAGTGCCGGCGGGCAATGCGGCGCCTTGTCGATGGCCCGCGGCGGGTCGCTCTCGAGATGATGAAAGAGGTAGCCCTGCATCGACTTCGACTCGAAGGGCAGCTCTCCCGTGATCATCTCGTAGAGCATGATGCCGAAGGAGTAGAGGTCCGAGGAGGGCTCGGTCTCACCACCGCGCACACGCTCGGGCGCAAGGTAGGCGGGCGTGCCGAGAAGGGCGCCGGCCATCGTCATCGCGCCATCGCCGCGTGCGCGTGCAATGCCGAAGTCGACGAGCTTGGCCACGACCGCGCCGTCATCGCGGATGATGATGAACACATTCTCTGGCTTGAGGTCGCGATGGACGATGCCGAGGTCGTGTGCGCGCGCAAGGCCGCGTGCGATCTGCACCGCGATCACGCTGAAGGTGAGCAGCGGCAAGCGCACGCGATTCATCATCTCGCGCAGCGTCTCGCCATCGAGCAGCTCCATCACGAGCAGTGGGCGCCCATCCTCCGTCTCGCCCGCATCGAGCATCTCGACGACGTTGTCATGCGCGATGGCCGCAGCGTTGCGCACCTCGCGGCGGAAGCGCTCGCGGAGGGCCTGATCGCCCGAGAGCACGTCGTGCATGATCTTGATCGCGACGGGCCTTCCTGAGGCGATGGCGTGCCCCCGATAGACGATGGCCATGCCGCCCGCGCCTATCTGCTCTTCCACCGCATAGCGGCCCATCACGACGCGACCCAGACGTGGGTCCTTTACGGCGGTGAGGGGCGTGCCATCGACAAGGCAGTTGGTGCGTGTGTCGTCCCGGTATTCGAGCTGGCAGCGGCTGCAGACTTTCATCGTCTCGCAGCATGCCAGTGCGAGATCAGAATGGACACCACCGAGCACACCAAGGTGCGGCGTCCGCCACCCCGACGCCGCCGACGCCGCCACCTTCGCCATGAAAACGCAGGCCTCTCGCGCCCAACGTGCGGCGGGCGTTGTGCACGACCCCTGTGCATGACGGACCTTGAAGCCCCCTCCACGCTCGAAAAAACCTCCCCCCAAGTCGCCGATGCGCGACCTCCCCGCGAGGGCCCGCGTGAGCGCCTCGATGAGCAGGGCGCCTCGTTTGTGAGCGACGCCGACTTGCTCGCGATGCTGCTCGGAACAGGCATGCGCGGGGAGGGTGTCGAGGCCCTTGCAGAGCGCCTTGTGGCGACGCGCTCGCTCCAAGAGTTGTCACGCATGGAGGTCGACGCGCTGGCCTCGTTGCATGGCGTTGGAAGGGCGAAAGCCGCGCGCATCGTTGCCGCGTTTGAGCTCGGTCGTCGTGCGCTCTCACCCGGCCCTGCACCGACGCGCATTCGCTCGGCCGATGATGTCGACAAGCTCCTGCGCGCGCGCCTCGTGCACCAGGAGGTCGAGCACTTCATCGCGCTCTCTCTCGATGCGCGTCATCGCGTGGTCGCCGAGCACTGGCTCGCGAAAGGGACGATGACCTCCTGTGCAGTGTCGGTCGCCGATGTCTTTCGCGCGCTCGTCCGCGTGGCCGCACCGAACGTCATCTTCGTGCACAACCACCCAAGTGGCGAAGCCGAGCCCAGCGGCGATGACATCGCGCTCACCGCGCGCCTGGTCTCGGCCGGTGAGCTCATGGGAATCCGCGTGCTCGACCACATCATCCTGGCGCGCGAGGGGCGTATCTCACTCGATGAGAGCGGCATGCTGAGGACGACGCGCGCGGGCTTACACACCAAGCCCTTCGAGTGACCCTGTGTGCCTGTCCAGCGAGCCAAAGCTGTTCACATCGTCCGCGCCAAAGAAGCGCATCGCGCTCACGAGCAGGCGGTTGTGGAAGGTGCCCGAGGGCAGCTCCAGGTACTGCCCCGTGCGAAGCCCGTGACCACCTCCGCCCGCGACGACAAAGGGCACGCGCGAGAAGTCGTGGCTTGCGCCTGTGCCGATCTCCGAGCCCCAGATGACCATCGTGTGATCGAGCACCGTGCCATCGCCCTCAGGCATCGCGTCGAGCTTCTCCAAGAGGGCCGCAAAGCGCTCGGCGTAGTAGGTGTAGATGCGCGTGAGCTGCGCCTGCGCCTCGGGGGAGCTGTCATGCGTCGTGATGTGATGCTCGCCGAGGCCGAGGAAGTCGTAGTGCATGCCGTCGTTCTCGCCGACACGAAGCTGAATCGACGCGATGCGCGTGAGGTCGCACGCAAAGCTCGAGGCGATGAGCTGGCTGTGCGCATCGAGCTGCCAGGTGATGTTCGCGCTGTTGAAGCCCGTATCGCCCTCTGGACGGCTCGGTGCCGCACAGACCGGACGCGGCGCAAGGAGCTGCGATTCGAGTGTGGAGAGCCCCGCGAGATGCGCGTCGATCTTGAAGCGGTCACTGCGGCTCACACGCGGCTGCACACGGTTGAGCTCATTGCGCACAAGCCCAAGCACACCACGACGATGACGTCGTCGTCGGTCCTCCTCCGCAGGCGTAAACGACGCACCAAAGAGCTCATCAAAGGCTGCCGTCGGGTTCTGTCGCGCAGGCACCCAGGCACTCGGCCCCGTGTAGATCATCGACTGGCCTGGATGACCTCCCCCGGAGAAGACGCCGAGCTCCAGCGAGTCATAGGTCGTGCGACGCGTGAAGCGCTGCGCGAGGGCCTGATCGAACGAGGGCCCCGTGTTCCAGCCAAAGGTGCAGCCACCCGCACAATCCTCGCGAGTGAACACGCCGTCGTCGGCGAGCGGAGAGCCCGTCCAGAGCAGCGCCGGGCCCTTCGTGTGCGGCGCACCAGGGCCGTCATCGTGCACGCCCAAGCCATCGAGGATGTTGAGCTTCGACTTGAAGCGCTGGAGCGGCGCGAGGATGGGGCTGAGCTCAAACGAGTCGGTCGTCCGACGCGGGCGCCACTGGTCCCAGACCGTCCCGTGCGGCGTGAAGAAGAGCACGATGCGCTTGGGGAAGCGGTCGTCTCCAGCGGCCTCCAGGAGCGGCAGGAAGGGCGAGAGCGCAGCGGCTCCGCCAAGGCCTGCGAGCAAGGTTCGTCGTGAGAAGCGTGACATCAGCGGGCCTCCGGCTCGGTGCGCAGGTGGGTCATGGCAGGGCTCGTAGCGATGGTGAGAAGCAGCTCGCGCAGATCATCGTCGTTGCGAATCGCGCGCTGCGCTGCCTGCACGTTGCAGAGATCGTGGTTGCCCTCGGGACGCGCGATCGCAAAGCGCATCCACTGCGTCGCGACGCAGTTTCGCACCTGGCGTGAGTCGCTCATGCGCTCAGCCAGCGTGATCGCCCCGTCGACGTCGCCATCCATATCGGTCTGGGTGATCACCCCCGTTGCATCGATGGGCCTTCCAGCCTCGGTCGTGCGGTAGGCACCAACCGCGTCGTAGTGCTCCAACGCAAAGCCGAGGTCATCGATCTTGCTGTGGCAGCTCTGGCAGGCGGTGCCGCTTGTGCGATGCGCAGCGAAGCGCTCGCGTGTGGTGAGCGTCGGGTCGAACTCAGGAATGCTCGCCACCGCCGTCGGAGGCGGCGTGCCCAGGGGTTGGCAGAACATCCGCTCGCGCAGCGCGACGCCACGAAGGATGGGTGAGCTCTGATCCGAGTGCGCATGCGCCGCGAGAAACGCAGGCTGCGTGAGCAGGCCAGCGCGCTCATCGGGGTCGAGCTCCACGCGTCCATCGCGCATGCGGTCGGCCTCCGTGAGGCCCGCCGAGCGAAGCCCCGCCGCGCGCGGAAACGAGTAGCTGCCCGTCAAGAGCGTGCGCAAGCGGCCATCCCCCTCGCGAATTACATGGTCGGCGAAGTCGAAGTTCTCCTCGCGCAGCTCGGTCAGCGCGGTCGCGTCGTAGCCCGGGTAGAGCGCCGCATCACGCGTCGCGGTGTCGAGGCGATCGAGGCCAAGCCACTGGTCATGGAAGCTCGCGATCGTGGCCCGCGCGCGAGGGTCTTGCAGCATGCGCTCAGCCTCCGCGCGAAGGCCCGATGCGCTCGACAAGGTGCCGCTCGCTGCGGCATTCAGAAGCGCATCGTCGGGCCCCGAGGACCACAAAAAGAAGGCGAGCCGCGAGGCCACGGCGAAGGGCTGCGCGGGCAGCACGGCATCGAAGGGAAGGGGCGTCGCGGGGTCGGCAAGCTCGAGGTGGTAGAGGAAGTGCGGCGACTGGAGCATCGCCTCCACCACGCCCTGCATCGCGTCGACAAAGCCCCCGTCCGAGCCTCCATCCGCGCCGCGCAGCGCATCGTAGAGCCCCAGGTACGCATCGACCTCCGCGCGCTCAAGCGGCCGCCTGTAGGCACGTCGCCCAAGGCGCGCAATCGTGCGCTCGGCACAGGCGCGCTCGTTCTCGCCCATCGCACACGAGGCCATCCGCGGGACATCCACGCGCGCTGCGAGTGCCTCCGCGGCATCCAGGTATTGGCGCACCTGCACCGTCGCCACACCACTCGACATGTTCGCCGAGAAGAGTGTCCCCAGGCGCTCATCGCGGGCGATCTGCCGGACGGCGTCGATCCCTGCGACCCCGTCGACCCCCAGCAAATCACC
Source organism: Sandaracinaceae bacterium (assembly GCA_044373065.1). GTDB lineage: Bacteria > Myxococcota_A > Polyangia > Polyangiales > Sandaracinaceae > JAFLCL01. The sequence continues at coordinate 4,058 of JBILQT010000264.1, read as the reverse complement.
TGCGCTGTTGACGTACTCGACCCGCGTGAGGCGCCGAAGCGGAGACCACGCCACATCCGGTGTGGTGCAGAGCGCGTTCACCCCCACCGGTGGGGGTCCCTCCAGCGCTCCGGTGCAGGCCCCAAGCGCAAGCGTCGGGACGAGCGTGAGGGCGAGAGTCCAGGGTTGTTTCGGTCGCATCTCGCTCGATTGTGCACCCCTCGTGCCGCGAATTACCGTCAGAAAATGGCGAGTTTCGGCCCTGCTGGCGTGGGACGCTGCGCCAGCTCTGGCTGGGTCGATCCACCCGTCCTCAAGTCGCCTCCGAGGTCAGATCGCAAGCCCTCGCGGAGATTTCCGAAAGAAAACGAGCGTTCAGGTGAAAAGCTCGGACCCACGACCGCTAGGTGTTGACACGGTGCGGCTACCACCATATCTAGTGTCTCCCGGTCGCCGCTCGCGGTGGTCGTGTGGTTTCGGCAAGGCGCTCCACTTCCCGGTCGGGCGCCAGGTTCAGGCAAAAAAGAAATCGTTTGCGGCTTGGCTCACCCCAGGCCGTACGTGTTCGTTGGGTTCGGCTCGTCCGAGTTCACCGAGCGACCGCTTGGCGGAGCCTTCCGGGGCGAAATCGGAAGGATCCCGAGCTGTCACCCTATTGGGGCCATCCATTCGTCAGTCGCACCTGCTGAATTCCTGAGGGAATGCGCAGGAGGGGCTGTGGGAGAGGTGCGCCCCCTTCACTGCAAGGTGAAGCCGCTGTTGATTCGAATTCATTGAGCAATGTTGTTGGCAAATCTAGAGCGAGGTCGACGGATGGAGACTGAGACGCGACGTGAGAACGCAGAGCGCAGGGCAGCAGGCGCAACCGGTACGGGCATGCAGGTGCGCAAGCGCAACGGCAGCTTCGAGTCGGTGGACTTGAACAAGATTGTCCGAGCGATTCAGCGCTCGGGCGAGGGGCTTGCGCGCGTCGACACGATGCGCGTGGCGACGCGTACGGTCAGCGGTCTCTACGACGGCGCCTCGACGCGTGAGCTCGACCAACTCTCGATTCAGACCTCCGCGTCCCTCATCACCGAGGAGCCCGAGTACGGACGCCTCGCAGCGCGCTTGCTCGGCACCTACATCGACAAGGAAGTCCGCAACCAGGACATCCAATCGTTCTCGCAGTCGATCGCCCGCGGTCGCGAGGTCGGCCTCATCGGCGAGCGCGTCTCGAGCTTCGTGCAGATCAACGCACGCAAGCTCAACGACGCGATCGACTCGGACCGCACGCGCCTCTTCGAGTACTTCGGCCTGCGTACGCTCTACGATCGCTACCTGCTCAAGCACCCCGAGCGCCGCGACGTGCTCGAGACGCCGCAGTACTTCTTCCTTCGCATCGCCTGCGCGCTCTCCGAGAACGTGCCCGACGCGATCGAGATGTACCGCCTCTTCTCGACGCTCGAATACCTCCCAAGCTCGCCCACGCTCTTCAACGCAGGCACGCGCCACGAGCAGCTCTCAAGCTGCTTCCTGCTCGACTCGCCCGAAGACGACCTCAAGGACATCTACAAGCGCTACGCCGACGTTGCGATGCTCTCGAAGTTCTCGGGCGGCATCGGCCTCGCGTACCACCGCGTGCGCTCGCGCGGCTCGCTCATCAAGAGCACGAACGGTCAGAGCAACGGCATCGTGCCGTGGCTTCGCACGCTCGACTCGTCCGTCGCTGCGGTGAACCAGGGCGGCAAGCGCAAGGGCGCGGCCTGCGTGTACTTGGAGACCTGGCACGCCGACATCGAGGAGTTCCTTGAGCTCCGCGACAACACGGGTGACGAGGCGCGTCGCACGCACAACCTGAACCTCGCCAACTGGGTCCCCGACCTCTTCATGAAGCGCGTCGAAGTGGACGGCGATTGGTCGCTCTTTGATCCGAAGCGCGTCGGTCACCTCACCGACCTCTACGGCGATGAGTTCGAGACGGCGTACGCCGAGGCTGAGGCGCAGGGCCTCGCGATGAAGACGGTGAAGGCGCGCGAGCTCTACGGCCGCATGATGCGCACGCTCGCCCAGACCGGAAACGGCTGGATGACGTTCAAGGACAAGTCGAATCGCGCGTGCAACCAGACGGGAGAGAAGGGCAACGTCGTCCATCTCTCGAACCTCTGCACCGAGATCCTTGAGGTCACGTCGGCCGGTGAGACGGCAGTCTGCAACCTCGGCTCGATCAACCTCAGCCGTCATCTTCTCGATGTCGGCACGGCGATCGACACCAAGGATGCGCTCGCGCGCTTCGATTGGGAGAAGCTGGGTCGCACCGTGCGCTCGGCCGTTCGTCAGCTCGATCGCGTCATCGATTTGAACTTCTACCCGACGCCCGAAGCCGCCGTGTCGAACGCACGTTGGCGCCCGGTTGGCCTTGGTTTGATGGGCCTTCAGGACGTCTTCTTCCAGCTTCGTTTGCCCTTCGACAGCGAGGCCGCACGTCGCCTCTCGGAGCGCATCTCGGAGGAGATTTACTTCTGGGCACTCACGACCTCCTGCGACATCGCTGCAGAGCGCGGTCCGCACAACTCGTTCAAGGAGACGCGCGCGGCCAAAGGCGAGCTTCAGTTCGATGCCTGGGGCGTCACACCGACCGACCCGCAGCGCTGGAACCTTCTGCGTGCGCGCATTCGTGAGACGGGCCTTCGCAACTCGCTGCTTGTGGCGATTGCACCGACCGCGACGATTGCTTCGATCGCAGGTTGCTACGAGTGCATCGAGCCGCAGGTCTCGAACCTCTTCAAGCGAGAGACGCTCTCCGGCGACTTCCTTCAGATCAATCGCTACCTCGTCACCGAGCTTCAAGAGCGCGGCCTCTGGACGGAGCACACGCGCACGCAGATCAAGCTCGCGGAAGGCTCCATCCAAGGCATCGACGAGATCCCCGAGCAGGTGCGTCACGTCTACCGCACGGCCTGGGAGATGCCGATGCGCTCGCTCATCGACATGGCCGCAGACCGCGGCGCGTTCATCGATCAGAGCCAGTCGCTCAACCTCTTCATCGAGAGCCCGAACATCGGTCAGCTCAGCTCGATGTACTTCTACGGCTGGAAGAAGGGCTTGAAGACGACGTACTACCTGCGCTCGCGTCCAGCGACGCGCATCGCGAAGACGACGCTTGGCTCGCAGACCGAGAAGGGCGACCCGAAGCCCGACGCGAAGACGATCGTGATGGCCAAGAGCGCATCCTCGATGCTCAAGGCGGCGATCGAGCCAGAGATTCGCGAGGCACGCGACTCGATGTCGCCTCCGGACGAGCTCGGTTCGCCTGCGGACCCGCGTGTGACGACCGCGCAAGCGTTGGCTGCGGTGAGTTGCTCCCTAGAGAATCCCGAAAGCTGCGAAGCCTGCCAGTAGTTTGCTAGGGGGTGCTGGGCGCACCCCCTCGACGCTGCGCGTCTCACCCCCATCCGGGGTTCGCCTTCGTCGCTTCGCTCCTTGTCTCACCCCCGCTTCGCGTTCCGACAATCGACTTAGGAGGGGCTGGGCGCCCCTCCTCGACTTGCTGCGCAAGTCTCACCTCCCATCCGGGCCCCAACCCCAGGTCGGTCTTCGTCCGCATGCTTCTTCAAGATTGCTGCGTCCTGCGAAACCGCGTTTCGCGAGCGCGAACTCGCAGCGAGTCACTCGTGCGGACGCTCCGAACGCCTCACATCTTTCTCATCCGCTCCCTCCCGAAGGTGAACTCCATGCTTCTCGATCCCGGTCTCGACCTCACGCTTCGTCCGATGCGCTACCCACAATTCTACGAGATGTATCGCGATGCGATTCGCAATACGTGGACGGTGGAAGAGGTGGATTTCTCGACCGATACGGCCGACCTCCGCGGCAAGATGTCCGAGGCCGATACGCATTTGATTCAGCGCCTCGTGGCCTTCTTCGCGACGGGCGATTCGATCGTCTCGAACAACCTCGTGCTCAATCTCTACGAGCACATCAACGCGCCTGAGGCGCGCATGTACCTCTCGCGTCAGCTCTACGAGGAAGCGCTCCACGTTCAGTTCTATCTGACGCTCCTCGACACCTACGTGCCCGACCCGGAAGAGCGCTCGAAG
>JBILQT010000263.1:0-9794 GCA_044373065.1 Sandaracinaceae bacterium | reverse complement strand
ATGGCGTTCGGCTTCGCGCGCACATCGAAACGCTCTTGCCCCGCATGCAGGCCGCATGGTCGCGCGGCGCACTTGCCTATGTGCACGCGCCCTACCCAACAGAGCCTGGAGCGCGCTCGGTCCTTGGCCTGACGATGGGCGTGATCGACCCAGTGACGAACCGCTTCATCCCGATCGCGCCGCATGCAAACGACGCCCTCGGCATGCAGATCGACCGCGAGGCCAATGTGGCCTTCGTGCTTCACGGGCGCGTCCGGCAAGGCACCTTTTGGAGCGCGTACTTCGTGCCCGAAGAGGTCGATGTCTTCGACCTGTCTCGCCCCTTCGAGCGTCTGCTGAACGTCTCGTTGATGGCCCTCATCACCGGCACGCACGAGCTGCCTTCCATCACCGTGCAAGCCACACGTGCCCACGTGGACGTGAGCCTCGACCACATCGACCTCGCACCGCGCGACGAAGCGTCCACACGCTTTCGCATCACGCCGCAGGCGCGCGAGCCCCTCAGCGAGCCGCTCTCGCCAAGCGAAGGAACGCTCTGGGTGCGAAGCGACCAAGGGATGATCGAACGCACGGCGCCACCGCCCAGTGCGGGGTTGCGCTTCGAGCGTGGGATGCTGATCGCCGACGCACGGGGGTCACGCCCCGAGGTGCGTGTGAGCCTGGGCGAAAGGCACCGCGAGCCGCGACTCTTGCTCTCACCCGAGGGCACGCGCGCATTCGTGCGAAGCGAGACCGTGCGCTGCAGCGATGCCCTGGTGGGCACCGTCTACCGCAGCGCATTCGACCTCGTCGAGCTCAGCACGGGCAACGTCACACACATCGAGACTGGCGCAGACGACATGCTCTTTGAGGGCCGCTTTGCCGCCGATGGAACCTTCTACTTTCAAGCGGGCGAGAGCGTGCGTCGCTATGCACCGGCAAGCAGCGAGGGTGTGAGCGACGTGCCCGCCAATCTCGTGCTCACCACGCCGCACATGGCGTGGAAGGTCCCGCTCAATTGCGAAATATAGCAATCATATCACATCAACCCTCGAGCACATCGATGCGGTCGCGTTCCACCGCCTCCACCGCCACACGCGTAAGCCCCTTCACGCCCTCGATCATCATCGCGTAGCGCGGCTCTTGGGTGAGGCCGCGTGCAAAGCGCTGGTAGAGCTGCTGCGCAACCACCGCGAGCTTGAAGAGTGCGAAGGCGAAGTAAAAGACCAGGTTCGAAATCGGGCGACCTGACTTCGTCGCGTAGCGCTCCACAAGCTCCATCCGCGTGAGACTTGAGGGCGCATCCGTGGGCCCAAAACGCATCGCCTGAAAGAGCATCGGGTCGGTCGGCTGAACCCAGTATCCAAGCGCAGTGCCGAGGTCCATCAGCGGGTCGCCAATCGTCGACATCTCCCAATCGAGAACGGCCGCAATGCGCGAGAGGTCGGGCGCAAAGACAACGTTGTCGTACTTGAAATCGTTGTGGATGAGCGCGACGCCCGACTCACTCGGCGTGTGCTCGGTGAGCCACTTCAAGATCGAATCGACATCCGGAATCTCGTCGGTCTTGGCCTTCGCGTAGCGCTCGCCCCAACCGCGCACCTGCCGCGCGTTGTAGCCCTCCGGCTTGCCGAGATTGGCAAGCCCTGCCTTCTCGACATCGACTGCGTGAATCTCGGCGAGCGTGTCGATGAGTGAGGTCGAGAGCGTGTGTCCATCGAGGGTTGCGAGCGGCAAGCTCTTGGGCCCCTGCGCACGGAAGATGACGCCGGCCACGCGCTCCATCACATAGAAGGGAACCCCGAGCACCGCATCGCTCTCCTCGTAGCCCAGCGTGCGCGGCACCTTGTCCCAACACGTGCCGAGCGATCGGAGGATGCGCACCTCGCGCCCCATGTCGTGCGCCGAGGCGATCTTCACGCCACGCGGCGGCGTGCGAAGGATGAGGTCTCGCTCGCTTCCCTCGCGAAGGACGCGCACCAAGTACGTGAGGTTCGAATAGCCGCGTCCGAACTGTTTCACCTCTGCGAGTGCACCAAGGTCATGCGCCTTGAGCCATGCCGCCAGCGCCTCCTGCGAGAGCTCCGCGCCGGCCTTCACCTCGCCAGGCCTGTCGAGCGCCTCGTTCACTTCTCGCCTCCCTTTCGGGCCATCCCGTGTCGACTGAGGATGCGCTTGGCGAGCGACGATTTGTGCACCTCATCGGGCCCGTCGTAGATGCGCGCCGCGCGCTCGTGGCGATACCAAAATGCGATCGGCGTGTCGTCGAGCATGCCGAGGCCTCCGTGCACTTGAAGGGCTCTGTCGAGCACGCGCTGCAGCACATCGGCGACGTAGAATTTCACCACCGAGATCGCGTCGCGTGCGCCCGAGGCACCGTTGCGATCCATCTCCTCGGCAGCGTCGATCACGAGCAGGCGCGAGGCATCAATCTCCGCGCGGCTCTCGGCGATCCAAGCCTGCACTGTGTCGCGCGTACCAAGTGGCTTGCCCGGTGAGATTTCACGCGTCGCCGCGCGCTTGCACATCAGATCAAACGCGCGCTCGCAGATGCCAATCCAGCGCATCGCATGATGAATGCGTCCTGGCCCCAGGCGCTCTTGTGCGAGCAAAAAGCCCGCGCCCTCGGGACCGATACGATTCGTCTGCGGCACGCGTACGTGATGAAAGCGCACCTCCGCATGGCTCGCCCAGCCACCGCCGCGCTCGCCCATCACGGAGAGATTCTTCACGAGCTCAAAGCCCGGCGTGCCCATCGGGACGATGATCTGCGAGGCGCGCGCATGCATCGGCGCATCCATGTCCGTCACGGCCATCACGATGGCAAAGGCCGAGCCCTCCGCACCGGTCGTGAACCATTTGTGGCCCTCGATGATGTAGTCGTCCCCGTCTTTTTTCGCCGTCGTCGAGAGCCAGACCGGGTTCGAGCCCGCGTGCTCTGGCTCCGTCATCGCAAAGCAACTGCGCGTCTCACCGCGCACCAAGGGAGCCAGGTAGTCCGCCTTCTGCGCATCGCTTCCGAACATGTGCAGCAGCTCCATGTTGCCGACATCGGGCGCCTGGCAATTGAGGACGTAGTGGGCAAAAGGCGAGCGCCCGAGCGCCTCACTCACATGCGCGTACTCCAGCAGCGAGAGCCCCTGACCGCCAAGCGCTGTTGGAAGAAAAGGCGCCCAAAGCCCGCGCTTTTTGGCCTCCTCACGCAGGGCATCGAGCTCGGGGAGCATCGCCACAAAGCCACGCTCAAAGAGTGCAGGCTCGAGCGGGATGAGCGCCTCATCGGTGAAGGCGCGGACGCGTTGAACGATGTCGTGGGCACGTGCAGGGAGAGGTCTCGGCATTCCGAGAGGGGACCACTTCTCTGCGTGTTGAGGAAGCCCTCTGTGCGAACGCAGCCCGCTTGGATACAAGTCGCGCCATGACGCTGGCCCTGCACTCTTCGCGAGTCCTCGCACTCCTCTCTCTCGTGCTCTGCACCACCGGCTCCGTGGTGCACGCGCAGGCAACGATGCGCACGGAGATGGGCTCACGCGATGTGCATGAGGTCGCGCGGGTGATCGCATCTGCGGGCATCGCGGGCCGCTTCGGTGAACCTGTGTGCGAGGGCACGCACGCGATGGAGGTGCATGCCGGTGCGCAGTTTGCGGGGCCGCTTCTCGAGCGCGCTTCCCTCAGCGATGCGCCGCTGGTGCTCGATACCGGAGGGCTGCTTGCACCGCATGGCGTCGCGCGATTTGCCGCGCGTGACCTGCCCGATTCGCTTGTGCATCTGGCGCAATCGCTTGGGTACGACGCGCTCGCATTGGGCGAGGATGATCTCAGCGCGCCACGCGCGCGCACGCTGGAGGTCGCGCGGCGACTCCAGGCCCAGCGCCTCCCGTACATCGCAACGAACCTCCACTGTGAGGCGGGCGCCGAGGCGCTCTGTGAGGCCGTCATCGATGAGAGCGATGCGCCCTGGCTCGTCGAGGTGGGCACCGAGCGCGCCGCAATTCTCTCCCTGCTTGGGCCAGACGTCCTTCAGCGCATCGCACCCGACAGAGCCGCCGGGCTTGCCATCACGGAGATCGACATCGCCCTTGTCTCGGCCGTACGCAACGCGCGCACACGTGGCGCCACACTGGTCGTCGCAGTCATCGACTCCACGAGCGCAGAGGCCTTCGCGATGGCCCGCGAGATGCCAGAGGATGCGCGCCCCGATCTCGTCCTCCTCGCGCACGAGGGCAACGACATGCTCTTCGCGCGGCCCGCGTCGGTGCGCCCAGCCCTTGCCGCGCCACCCCCCGGCGGAGGCGTGGAGATCCGCGTCGGTCGAAGCGCCGCGATGCACGACGGCTTCGAGATGTTGGCGGTGCCACTGGAGCACGCGCCCGAGCCCGCAGCACCCGTCCAAGCCTTCGTGAACGAAGTGGGCACGCCCTACTGCGCGGCCTACGGACGCCCCCTCGCGGGAGGACATTTGGGTCGCGCACTGGATGTCGAAGAGGTGACCGAACTCGCTGCCGGGATCGTCCGTGAGTTCGCATCGGCCGATGTCGCCTTCCTCAACGTGGGCGCCGTGGACTCAAGCTTTCACCCCTCGAGCGCCACACAGCTCACCGCCTCGGATCTCTACATCGCGATCGAATACGACGAGCCCATCGTCGTTGCGGATGTGCCTGGCTCCTGGCTCGACGAAGCACTCACCCAAGCATCGGCGCACGATGTCGTGGCACCAGGATTGTCGCGCGATGGCGAGGCGCTGCGCGTGCGCGGAAGGCCACCAGTGGATGACGTGACCTACCGCGTCGCGACGATTCGCTTCCTCGGCCAGAGCGGTGACGGGGCACTCCCCGCGCTTCCAAGCGGCACCTCATGGCGAACGCTGGAGCACGTCGAGGCAGGCGAGGTTCGCTATCACTCGCTGCGCGACGTCGTGACGCAAGCGCTTGAGCCTGCCGACCCACGCGACCCACGCGATGCCCGCGCTGCGCCCAACGATGCGCTGGAGTGGGTCGTTCGCGGCTCGCTCGACGGCGACTTCTCGGGCTCGTCTGTCTCGAACGCTGCGGCCTACGACGCAGCTGCATTGGCCGTCGACACCACGATCGCGATGGGCCTCGATGGCACGGTCCGTCTCGATGCGACCGCGCCAACGTACACGTGGGAGACCACACTCGGCGCCACCTACCGCACGCAGTGGTCGCCCTCGCTTGAGCCCGACACGGCCGGCGCATTCATCGAAGCCAATGACCGCATTCAGTTTCGCTCCATGGCCTCGTATCGCGGCTTTCGCGGCACACCGAGCGATGTCTGGGTGCCTGATGCGTACATCGAGGCCTTCGTCGAATCGGAGTTCACGCGGCCCGATACACGTGAGTGGCACTGGCTCTTGATGCGCCCGACGCTCGGTGCGCGCTTCCCGCTCTCAAGTGAGTTCGAGGTGAAGCTCCAGCTCGGTCTTCAAGCGCAACCACTCGCGCCCGCGGCGGAGGCTGAGGCAGGTGCCGGTGCCTCGATTCTCCTTCGCCCCTGGTCGATCCTCGAAGCCGATGACCGCTCTCTCACGCTCGAAGGGAACGCCGATTTCTTCTGTGTGGATCTCTTCGATCAGAATCGTTGGCAGCTCCGAAGTCAGCTCGACCTCGCGCTCGATCTTGTCGGCCCGCTTGAGCTCACATTCGGCGCAACCCTCTATGCGCAACAGGAGGGCGACCAGGCGACCGCCCTCGCCTTCAGTGCCACGGCAGGCTTCCGCGTGGGCGCCGTGACGCGCACGATCTCGCAGTGAGCGCGTGCTCAATCACGAAGTGCTTACGGAAGCGCGCACCGAAAACTCGAAGCCGTGCAGCAACTCGGGCACCATGGTCTTGTGACTCATCGTCCCTCGTTCATTCCCCATGGCGGCCGAAGCCTCAGCCCAGAAGAGCTGATCGCGCTCTACGCCGACATGGAGGCGATTGTGCGGGGCAGCCACCTCTTCAAATCACTCGATGACACAGCCCGCGGAGAGCTGCTCTCTTCGGCGTTTGTGCAGCACTTCGACGCAGGCGAGATGGTGCTCCGCGAGGGTGATCTGGGCGACACGATGTTGCTCCTGATGGAGGGCACCGTCCGCGTGCACACCCACTCGCCGCTCGCCGAAATTCAGCTCGCCGAGCTCGGTCGAGGTGCCTGCATCGGTGAGGTCTCCGTGCTCACGGGCTCACCACGTACAGCCACCGTCGACGCGATCACGCCCGTCACATGCGCCGTCCTTGCGCGGCATCGCGTAGAGCGTGTCCTCGATGCGCATCCTCGCGTACGCGAGCTGCTTGAGGCCCTTGTTGAGGGCCGCGCGCGCAACACGATCGATCGCATCCTCGGCGGCGAGTAGTAGCTACTCCGAGCCCGTTGCCGCGCGGTAGAGCGCATGCGCGAGCACCAAGTCGGCCTCGGCATCGATCAGCGCCTGCTCTGCACTCGCCGCCATCGACTCGCGCATGTTCACCACCAGCAGCGAGGTCGCGCCGTTGTCGAAGCGCACACGCTCGGCCTCTGCCACCGCTTGCGCGATGCGGAGCGAATCTGAGGCAAGCCTCATGTTTTCGTCTGCGGCCCGCATCGCACTGCGCACGTCGGCCACCTCGATGCGAATCTGATCGCGCGCGAGTTCCCACTCGGCATCGAGCGCACTGAGCTCACTGCGCGTCTGATCGATGCGCCCCCGTGCATCGCGAAACTGAAGCGGTACTTGCACAAGCACCGAGGCGTCGAGCGTCGGCGGCCCGTATTGCGTCTGAAAGCGACGCGCAACGTCCGGGTCGTTTGTGCCAGGGCCACCAACATCGACCGAGCCCGCGACGGTCACATCAATGCGCGCGGCCAGTTGATTCTCAGCTAGCTCCACACTGACTTCGCCCTGCCTGCGTTGTGCAGCAAAGCGACGCATCTCGGGCCGTGCTGCAAGCGCGCGTGCTGCCGAGTCCGCCTCACTCTCGGTCACCTCCGAGGGCAGCCCCTGTGTCGTCGGAACCTCGGAGAAGTGCGCAATGCGTGGCGCACCGTCGTCATCACGCAGGTAGAGCGAGAGCGCGATGGCCCGCTGCTCCAACGCGCGACGCGCAACCACCAACGCCTGCCGTCGCTCGAGGATGGCGCGTCGATTCTCGAGGTGCTCGATCGCAGGCACGGCCCCGGCGCTCACGCGCGATGCAATCTGGTTGTCGCGCGCCTCGGCGAGTTCAAGCAGTGCACGGGCGACCAAGTAGCGACGTGCCGCGGCGACCCAACGCGTGTGGCTCTCGGTGGCCGCAAGGCGAACGCGCAACGCACGCGCTTCAAACTCTTCACGCTGCGCGGTGACGCCCGCCTCAGAACGCCAGAGCGTTGCGCGACGCGAATCGATAGGCCCATCGCGCCAGAGAGGAACCGTTGCGCCAACGCGAAACTCACCGCCGTCGAGGGTCTCGTCGTAGCGGTAGTAGTCGGGAATGTCGCGGTTGAAGCCACGGCCAATGCGCCAGCCGCCGAAGAAGCTCGCGCCCCAGAGTGGCGTGGGCTGATCGAGGCGAATCTCTGCGCGACCGTATTGGTAGTAGCCAAGCAAGGTGCTCGATACGCGACCCTGCACGCTGAGATCGAACGCGCCCTCGGCCGCAAGCCGTTGACCCTCCGCTGCATCCACGCGCTCACGTGCCGCCTCAAGCGGGGGGTGATGCAATTCGACACTGCGCAGCACCGCATCGAGCGTGACCACACGGCCCTCACCGAGGTTCTCGACGGAGGCGGGCGCGAGGGGCTCCATCACATATCCGCCCGGGAAAACCTGGGGACGGACGCGCGCATCCTCCTGCGCGCACACGCGCTGCGTCGCAAGTTGTAGGGACGCGCAAGCAAGAAGGAGGGGCCACGTGCGCATCAGTAGCCTCCCCCTTCATCCGACCCTGAAGCACCGTAGCTGCTCCCGCCGTAGCTGCTGCCACCGCCTCCATAGCTGCCGCTGCTTCCGCCGCCGTAGCCCGGCGGTCCACGTGTGCCCGTGTAGCCAGAGCCGCGTACAGGCGAGGTCGCTGGTTGCGTAACCGATGCGGGGAAGCCGTTGAGCTGGCGCCAGAGTTCGAACCCAAGCGAGACCGAATCGAGCAACACCCAGCCGTTCGCGCGCACACCTTGGCGAAGGTAGCGGGTCGAAGGCCAAGGCTCATCGGTTGGGTCTGGGGTGATCACGATGCGGAAGTTTCCGCGCCCGTCATCGGTCGAATCGATGAACGCAACGCGCCCACCAAAGGTGCCCACGGCCACCGAAGGCCAGCCTGCGAACTGCACCGCAGGCCAACCCTCAAACTGCAGCCGCGCTGCACGTCCCTCGCTCACAAGCGACGCGTCGTTGCCATCGATCCAAAGCTCCACTGCACGCTCCTCCGCATCCGGCACCAGCGTGAGCAGCGGGTCTCCAGCCTTCACCTGCTCGCCCATCAGGTTCGCCTGAATCCGAAAGACCGACGCAGCATGTGGCGCCGTGATCACCTGCGAGCCCTGCCGCGCAAGGCGCGAGTCGATGCGCAAGAGGGCCGTCTGTGCGTTCTGCGCATCGGTGCGCGCAGACTCGAGCGAGGCATTCGCGTTCTCGATCTCCGCGCGCATCGAGGCATCGGCCTGGTCCGCACTCGCTTGCGCTGCGTCGCGATCCGAACGTGCTGCATCACGTGCATTCATCGCCGCATCGCGACTCGTGCGCGCTCGGGCCTCCGCGAGAACGGCAAGCTCGACATCACGCTGCGAGAGCAAGCCTTGCCCACCGAGCACCTGACTTCGCGCGAGGTTGATGGCCTGCGCATCGAGGTCGGCCTGCGCCGCCGTCACGCTCTGCTCGGCCCCCGAGAGCCTGTCCCGCGCCACACGCACGCGGGCCCGTGCAGCGACCACTGCGCTCTCCTGCGCGGAGCGCACAGAGCCCACGCGACTCTCCAGCGAGGCCACGCGCGCCTCGTACGTGCGAAGACGCTCCTGGGTGATCTCGCGCTCGGACTCAAGGCGCTCGTAGAGCTGCGGGTCGTTGTCTGAGAGCTCAAGCAACACATCGCCTGCCTCGACATGTTGCCCCTCGACAACATGCCAGCGCACCACGCGACCATCGATCGGCGCCTCGACCGTCTGCTGCCTTTCAAGCGGCGCAAATGCAACGACGCGACCATCGCCCTTCGCGCTCTGCTGCCACGGCGCAAGCGCCGCAAACGCGGTGACTCCGCAGAAGAGAAGTGAGAGCAGCGCCGCCAAGCGGCGTGCATGCATCGGCGGCGGAACAAGGCGCATCAGCGGCTTGCCCTCGCCCAACGCAGCCACGCGATAAGGCCCTGCCGCATGGGTTTGATTGGCCATCTCAGTTCCTCCCTTCAGCACGCCACATCTCGGCCGTTCCATCATTCAAGCGCCACACCGTCTCGCATCGCTTGTGGATGCGGGAGTCATTGGAGACGACGATCAGCGTCCACGGCTGTGCAGCATCGAAGAGCTTGTCGAGCATCGGCTCACGCACGCGCGGGTCGAGGCCGTCGGTCGCATCGTCGAGCACAAGAAGCGAGGGTGCGCCTGCGATCGAACGCGCAATCGCGAGGCGCATCTTCTGGCTCGCGGAGAGCGGCTCGCCCATCGCGTTGAGCACCGTGTGAATGCCCTCTGGCATCGCATCGACATCATCCAGCATCCCGACGGTCGCAAGCGCCTCGCGCACCGCACGCGTGTCCACATGGCTGCGACCCAGACGCACATTCTCCAAGATCGAACCGGAGATCACCTCGGAGCGAACGACTGCAATTTTCCTTGGAAACGAGGCCAAATCCACGTCTCGCAAATCA
>JBILQT010000262.1:0-9836 GCA_044373065.1 Sandaracinaceae bacterium | reverse complement strand
CACCTCCCGCGCAGTTTCCCGAACAGTGGCGCCACGTGGCGGCACCTCCCGCGCAGTTTCCCGAACCGTGGCGCCAGTTGGCGGCACCTCCCGCGCAGTTTCCCGATGTGTGCTGCCAGTTGGCGGCACCTCCCGCGCAGTTTCCCAACCTGTGGCGCCACGTGGCGGCACCTCCTGGGAGGTTTCCCGAACCGTGGCGCCACGTGGCAGCACCTCCTGGGAAGGTTTTAGAGGCCTGAAGTGAGAGCGCGGTGCTGATTCCCTTGCACGCAGGGCTGCTTTGACAGGACGTCTCTTCTGCTGGTGAGATGCCGCCTCAGAAAAGGAAGGTTTCTGATGCAACACCCCGCACGCAACACACCCATCGACCGCTGTGAGTCTGCGACCCGCTTCGCCGAGAGCGCGATCCTGCAATACGTCGAGTCCTTCGAGCCGCCCGCCGAGACGGCCGACGCACTGCGTGCCCAGGCTGCGGCGCTCCTCACGGGTCGTGTCGCGCTCACCACCAAGCAGTCCGAGTACCGCACCGCCGTGCTCGACGCGATTGCGTCACGTGTCGCGGTGCTCATGGTCGACCTGCGGGCAGATGCCGTCACGCGCAGTGCAAAGCGCGCGGTGGATGATGCCGGCAAGGATGTGGCGGCGATGGTGTTCCCCGAGGGCGTCACGCCGATCGTGAAGCTCTTTGGGCAGTCCGAGGTCGATGCGCTCATCGCGCTGGAAGACCGCATCCTCGCGGCGGAAGGTCGCTGGAGCGAGGCGATGGCCACGCATGCACGCATCGTAGAGGTGCGGACACGCTACGAGACGGCCCTCAGAAACCGCACGACGGCGCTGAACTTTGCCTCCAGCAAGCGCGCACTTCGTGACGCGGCAAAGGAAGACTTCCTCGACACCTACGCGAGGGTCGCGAGCGCGATCAAGGGGCTCTTCCCGCGCGACAGGGTGATGCAGGACATCTTCTTCGAGGACGTGCGCGCCAGCGGCGACAACGAGGCCGAGGTCGTCTGAGGCGCGCGTCTCGGAGAGGGTCGCGCACGTGGCACCCTTCCTGCTGAGTAGGCCGCGCACGCAACGATGTGTGCCGACGCGCGCCACCACGCGACAAGGAGTCCCAATGTCCCTCTTCGCCTCCCGCAAAAACTCGCTCGCCTTGTTCGTGGCCGCTGGCTTCGCCATCCATCTCGGAAATGCCTCGCACGCCGAGGCCTGCGGTGGCTGCTTTCACCCACCCGAGGGCCTCGTCTCCAGCGTGAACGCGCACCGCATGGCGTTCTCGATGTCGCCGCGCGGCTCGACGCTCTGGGATCAGATTGTCTACACGGGCGCGCCCGAGGACTTCGTCTGGGTCCTTCCGATCGCAGGCGATGCGCAGGTCGAGGTCGCGGACAACGGCTTCTTCGAGGCGCTCACGCAGGGCACGCAGATCCTGATGGAGGCGCCCGCAGCCCCGCGTACGTTCTGCTCCGACCCATGCCCAAGCGCGTCCTTCGCTGCCTCCAGTCCGCGCTCGACGGCGGAAGGCGACTTCAACGGCGGCGTCACCGTGCTGCACGAGGGCGTGGTCGGCCCCTACGAGACGGCCACCATCGGCTCGGAGGACCCGCGCGCGCTCGTCACCTGGTTGACTGAGAACGGCTACGGCGTCGACGACAGCATCCTGCCGACCGTCGACTACTACGTGCGCCAGAACATGAACTTCGCCGTGCTTCGCCTGAGCCCCGGTGCAGGTGTCGATCGCATGCAGCCCGTCCGCGTGACGGTGCCCGGCCTCGCGACCTCGTTGCCGCTGCGCATGGTGCAAGCAGGCGTCATCACCGAGGTCGACCTTGAGCTCTTTGTCTTCGCCGAGTCGCGCATCGAGGCCTCGAACTTCGGCAACGCCGTCGTCGACCACGGCCTTGTGACGTTCAACTGGAACGACCGCTCGTTCGACTACGAGACGGCATTCGATGCCGCGCTCTTCGCAGGCGAGGGCCCGCGCACGAACTGGGTGACCGAGTACGCACAGCCCATCGGCCCGAACGGCAACACGGCGCAGGCCACAAGGTTTGGCGGCACACAGGAGGCGCGCGTGGGCTGGTCCTTCTTGGCCAACTACGCGAGCACCGGAAGCGACCGCGTGACGCATCGTGCAGCCGAGGATGCCGACGTCGTGCGCGCCGCATTTGGCGAGAGCGATGTCTACCTCACGCGCCTTCGCACACGCCTTCAGCGCTCCCAGCTTCAAGAGGATCTCGTGCTCCGCATGTCAGGCGGCGGCGACATCGGGACGCACATCCTCGTCACCAACGAAGTGAACCGCGCGCCCGACATCGAGTGCAGTGACTTCTGCGCCGCAGGCAACGGCATCGACCCGGGCGGCAGCACCGTGCGTGGAGGCGGTGGAGCGCTTCGTCGTTGCAGCGCCTCGACCGGACGCGGCGGCGAGACGATGGGCGCATTCTTGGGCCTGGCCGTGGGCGCACTACTCATCGCAAGGCGCCGCACTCGATGAGGCTGCACATCGTTACGTTGCTTCTCGCGCTGGCGACTCCGTCGTTCGCGTGGGCACAAGAGACGAGCCCAGCTGCGGTGGCGGAGACCGAGGCGGTGACTGAGACCGAGGCGGTGACTGAGACCGAGGCGGTGGCTGCGGCCGAGGCAGTGACTGAGACCGAGGCGGTGACTGAGGCCGAGGCCGTGACTGAGGCCGAGGCCGTGACTGAGACGGTGCCTCCGCCTCCGCGCGTTGTTCCGGTCACGCAGGCCATCGACACGGAGCGCGCGCCTGACTTCGAGGCACGACCGCGCAGCACCGTGCGACCGCCCGACTCCGTCGCAAGCGAGCTCGCCTCGCCCGTGCCCGACCCGCTTGAGGGGCGTCGCTACCCAACCCGCGGCGTCAACCGACCGCTCACCCTGAGCGAGGGCCAGGCCCGTCTCGATCAGGGCTTCGGCCTTCGACCCTCCTCGGGCGGCATTCTCTTCTTCGCGCCGCAGCAGCTCACCCTCGGCATCACGAACGACTTCGAGATGGCGCTCGTCTGGTCCGTCATGCGTGACCCTGGCCTTCAGGCAACGGGCCGCGTCTTCTCCAGCCCCGAGCTCGACATCGGCGTGCGCGGCACGCTGACCGTGCCCGCGATCACCACTGGAAACACCGTCGCACGCATCGGCATGCCCATCGTGATCCGTGCGGGCAACTTCGTTCGCATCGTCACGGGCATCGACCTCGACTTGCTCTTCACCGCGCAGATCTCACCGATGGTCGCCATCCCGCTGCAGCTCCAGATCCAGGGCTCCAACCGGCTCTTCTTTGGCCTCCAGGGCTCACTCGCGCTGATCAACGGTCGCTTCTGGACGGGCGAGGTCGGCACCTTCCTCGCGCACACGAACTCGGCCTACGTCGGCGGGCCGATCATGGAGTCGCGCATCTCGGTCACCTGGCTCGTCGAGGAGAAGTCCGCGATGATCATCGGCACCCTCTCGTTCTTCCCGCGCATCTGGTAGCCAACACACATTCGTACGCGAACGAAAGCGCCGCCGAGAGAACCTCAGCGGCGCTTCGTCGTCTCAGAAGACGATGGAGAGACTGAATCCCGCCTCGCTTGAAGGCGCAGCGAGCGAAGCACTCAGCGTCACGCCCTCACCGAGGGAAGCCGAGGCGATGCGGCCGGGGACGATGTCGGTTGTGTCTTGCACCGCGCCGATCAGGATTGTGATGAGGCCGATGACCTGGGGATAGAGAGAGAGCACGCCAAGGTAGAAGGACGGCGCGAGCTCACCCGTGCTGCGCCGTGGCCCGTTGAACGTTTCGGTCGACACAAGCACTGCGCCCGCCACCGGGATGAACGAGAGCGGATACGAGTCACAGCCCTGATGCGCTGCGCTCGTTCCACACAGGCGCATGGATTGATCCACTGCACCCGCGAGCACGCTCATCAAATAGCCAACGCCAAAGGTCACGCCGCCCGCGATGAGCAGGCCCTGATCGGCGCCGTTGTGCCGCTCGATCGGGTTCACGATGTCGCGTGCATCGAAGGAGACAGAGGGCTCATTCGGATCCGTGATCGCCACCGTCTGGAACGACGACTCACGCAGCGCCTCGGCCAACGCGAGGTACTCATCACGCACCTCACCGGGCATGCGCAGCGAGGAGACCACATCGCGAACACGCGGCCCCTGCGGCATCAGATGCACCACCCCGCGCTCATCCATGTGAAGCGCGAACGAGTAGCCCGGCGAATGCGAGAGGATCTCAAACGCGACGGCGTTCGGCGCGATGCCGATGACCTCGTGCTGTGTTGCCGCAACGCTCTGAAGCAGATGCGTGCGCGTGTCTTCCGGTGGCCCGGCGTAAGGCCCGAGCGCGAGCCGCGGAATGGAGCTCGCGCAGCCAACAGACGATGCGAGAAGGGAGCAAGAGAGGAGGCCCACGTGAGCCTTGCTGTGCCGACGAAAGTTCATGCGCGGCATTGAGCAGTCGGCGTGCCAGCGCACCGCGTGCTCTAGATCGCGCTCGAGTTGATCTGAGACCGCTCAGATTTTGGTTTCAGCCTGAGCGCGCCCGGAAGGAGTGACTGAGGCGTGGCAGCGCCACGTCGCAAGGAACGACTGAGGACGTAAGCCAGGATCAAACCAAAAGATGAGCGGTCTAGACCTCTCTCGCGCCTTCAGCTGCACGATGACTTGCCCACAAGGCTCATCGCGCTAGAAGCGCGCCGCTTTGAAGCCCGTCTCGTTTTGGCGGGCCCTTCTGTCTGCTGCTCACCCCGTGAGCCAAGTCTGTTTGTCCAAGGAGCTCCCCGTGTCGTCGACCGCGCAAACGCATCTCCGCAACGTCTGCATCATCGCCCACGTCGATCATGGAAAGACCACGCTCGTCGACATGATGCTTCGACAAACGGGCGTCTTCCGCACGGGCCAAGAGGTCGTCGATCGCGTCATGGACTCGAACGACCTCGAGCGTGAGCGCGGCATCACCATCCTTGCCAAGCAGTGCTCGGTCCGCTTCCCGCACGCGGGCGGCGAGATCAAGATCAACATCATCGACACCCCCGGCCACGCCGACTTCGGTGGCGAGGTGGAGCGCACGCTCCGCATGGCAGACGGCGTCATCCTCCTCGTCGACGCAGCCGAGGGCCCGCTGCCCCAGACGCGCTTCGTGCTCGGCAAGTCGCTCTCGCTCGGCCACCGCGTCATCGTCGTCATCAACAAGATCGACCGTCCCGACGCGCGTCCAGACGAAGTGCTCAACGAGATCTTCGACCTCTTCTGCGACCTTGAGGCCTCCGAGGAGCAGACCGACTTCCCCGTGCTCTACGCCATCGGCAAGCTCGGCGTCTGCAAGCGCAAGCTCGAGGACGAGGCGAAGGATCTCCGCCCGCTCTTCGAGACCATCATCGAGATGGTGCCTGCACCCAAGGGCGACCCGACGGCGCCGCTTCAGATGCTCGTCAACGACATCCAGCACGACGACTACGTCGGCCGCCTCGCAGTCGGTCGTCTCGTCAACGGCAAGGTCACCGACGCGCTCCCCGTCATGCGCATGGCCGCGGAAGGCCCAGTCCGCTCCAAGGTCTCCCGCGTCTACGGCTTCGAGTCGATGAACCGCGTCCACACGACGGCCGCCGCCGCTGGCGACATCGTCGCGCTCGCAGGCCTCGATGACGTGCAGATCGGCGACACGATTGCCGACGTCGAGAACCCCGTCGCGCTCGCCCGCATCCACGTCGAAGAGCCCACCCTCAAGGTGACCTTCCACGTCAACACCGGCGCCTTCGCCGGCAAGTCGGGCAAGTACGTCACGTCGCGCCAGCTTCGTGAGCGCCTTGAGAAGGAAGCGATGCGCAACCTTGCGATGCGCTTCGAGCCGACGGATTCGCCCGACCAGTTCACGGTCTTCGGACGCGGCGAGCTCATGATCGCCGTCCTCATGGAGACGATGCGTCGTGAGGGCTACGAGATGGCCGTCGGTATGCCCGAGGTCGTCATCAAAGAGGTCGAGGGCGAGAAGATGGAGCCCGTCGAGCGCGTCGTCATCGACGTGCCGGATCAGTTCGTCGGCAGCGTCACGATGAACCTCGGCCAGCGCCGCGGTCAGATGGTGAAGATGACGAACCTCGGCTTCGGTCGCGCCCGCATGGAGTTCCGCGTGCCGGCACGTGGCCTCATCGGCTTCCGCGGACAGTTCCTCACGGACACGCGCGGCACAGGCCTTCTCAACACGATGTTCGACGGTTGGGAGCCCTACGCTGGCGCGATGAACCGCCGCCTCAACGGCGCGTTGGTGGCCGCTGGCGCAGGCGTCTGCACCGAGTACGCGCTCGATCACCTTCAGCCCCGCGGCGTGCTCTTCGTGGGCCCCGGCGCTCTCGTCTACGAGGGCATGGTTGTCGGCGAGCACAACCGCGAGAACGATCTCGAAGTGAACATCGTTCGCGAGAAAAAGCTCTCGAACGTGCGCAGCAAGAACAAGGACGAGAACACCGTCCTTCAGCCACCGCGCATCATCACGCTTGAGTACGGCCTTGAGTTCATCGACCGCGACGAGCTGATGGAAGTGACGCCCGACGCGATCCGCCTCCGCAAGAAGGTGCTCGACACGAGCCGCCGTCCGCGCCGCGACGCAGAGAACGCTGGCTGAACCAAGCCTGCTCCCAACGAAGAAGCCGCACTCACAGGGTGCGGCTTTTTTCGTTCTCGGCGGGTCGACTCATTGCAACACGCGGATGCAATCAGACGACGACACCCTCGCGCGTGAGCTCCGCATCCAACGCCAAGAGGCCCTCGCGCATCGCATCCCACTGCGCGTCGCCAAGTGCCTTGCGGAGTGCCCGCTCCAGCTTCTCCAGCGCCTCGTTGCCCTCGCCGACCACCTGCTTGCCGCGCTCCGTCCAGACGACCAAGCGCGCACGCGCATCGGCGGCATCCGTGGTGCGTGCCACGAGACCCATCGCCTCCAGCTCATCGACGCTCTGCGCGACGGCCTGCTTCGAGGTTCCGAGCGCGAGGGCGAGCGCCGTGATGCGCGTCCCCTCCGGTGTGATGTGGGGGAAGAGCGCGGCGTGCGAGGGGCGAATCGGAGAGGTGTCTTTGCGGAGCGGCAGCTCTGCGCGTGCGCGCTCGTTGGCGACACGGGCACACCGAAAGAGGAGCTGCAGCGTGCTGGGCGGCTTGGCTGGGCGCGAACGCTCTTTGCGCGCAGAGGCAGCTCGGTCTTTCATGCGTGCGAGCGTCTCACGCTTTCATCGCCACACCTTGCCCCTTTGACGAACGCGAACGCGCAGAGAGCAGGCATATTGCGGCGATGTCTCAGGCGCTCCAGCAGGCCTTCGCCGATCAACCCGATGTCTTCATCGCCGATGCGTTGCTCACCATGGGGCCCGGCGTGAAGCTGCCGATCCGCAGCACGATCCTTCGTCACGAGGGGCGCCTCGCGATCCTCTCGCCTGTGCACTTCACGGACGATCAAGCCCGCGCCATCGACGCACTCGGCAAGGTGGAGTGGCTCATCGCGCCAAACCTCTATCACCACCTCTTTCTCACCAAGGCCAAGGCACGCTGGCCAGGCGCGCGCATCGCGGCGCCGAGGGGTCTTGAGAAGAAGGAACCCGCGTTGACCTTCGATGCCTGGCTCGAGGATGGCTCGCCCTTCCCTGCGCTCATTCAGACGCAGCCCATCGCAGGCGTGCCAATGATTGGCGAGCACACGTTCATCCACGCGGCCTCCAAGACGCTCATCGTCACGGACCTTCTCTTCCACGTGCTGGAGGCTTCGAACTTCGCGACATGGATGATGCTCCATGTTGTGAGCGGAGCCCTGGGACGCTGCGCGCCAAGCCGCATGTGGCGCTGGCTCTGCAAGGACAAGGCTGCGCGCGACGCCTCGCTCGACGCGGTATTGCGATATGATTTCGACAAGATGATTCCCGCACATGGCCTCATCGTCACTGCGGACGCACACGCGCTTGTTCGCACTGCGCTCGCCGAGCTTCGCTGAGCCATGCGTACACGTCGGCGGCTCACCGCACTCACGCTCTCCTTTGCTTGCTGCAGCACTGCGTGCGGGAGTGAAGCCACACCGACACCGCCGAGCGTTGTGAGAGCGCCCGCCCAAGTGCCCGCCGCACCCGTGCCGCCGCACGTGGAGGAGCCTCCTGCGCCACCCGCTCCAGCGTCACGCATCGAGACGCAGCATCACTACGCGGTCGATGTCGGCAGGCCCTGCGATGGCTTTGCGCACATGCCGCTCACGACGCCCACTGGCCTCTGCGTAGGTCTCGTTGCGCACGCGGAGATGCCCAGCGTCGCTGCCGCGCATGGGCGCTTTCGTCCGCGCTCGATCACGCAAGACCCGCACGATGACAGCACCTTCTGGGTGGTGGATGCCGGTGCGCGTCGCGAGAATGCGGGACGCCTGTGGCGCCTTCATCTGGAGGGCGAGACCGTGTCGATGACCGTCATCACCACGGGCCTCAATCGCGCGCACGGAAGTGACATCGGGCCCGATGGGAAGCTCTATGTGAGCCAGATTGGAAGCATCCTGCGCTTCGATACGCGCGCCTCCGATGTCGCGGCCTCGCGTGAGGTTGTGCTCGCAGACTTGCCCTCGATGTTGCCCAGTGGGGAGCGCATCCGCTTTCATCCGCTGCCTGCGTTTGTGTTCGCGCCGAACGGTGACCTCATCGTCAACATGGGCTCGAGTACCGACCACTGTCAGGAATCACTCGATGGCCCCGAGCCCGCCGCGCGTTGCCATGACGAGGCGGATCACACGGCCGCCGTCTGGCGATTTGCATATGATTCCAACACGACCACATACAGCGCACCTCGGTACATCGCGCACGGCCTACGCAACTCGGTGGCGCTCGCCTCGCACGCCTCGGGCACGCTCCTTCAAGGCGAGAATGCCGTTGATTTTCCAGAGGATGGACGGCCCAGCGAGGAGCTGAATGTGCTGCGTGAGGGTCAGCACTATGGCTGGCCCTATTGCTACGACATGCACGGACGTGATGAGCGCTGGGCGCATGCAACCTTCGCCTGCGATGCAACGAACCCAACGTATGCACCGCCCTTGATGTTGCTCCCCGCGCACGGAGCGCCGCTTGGGATGGTCTACTACGAGGGGCCGCTCACCGCGCTTCAGCATCGGCTTCTGATCTCGCTGCATGGCTATCGTCCACTTGGTCATCGCGTGATCGCGCTGCGCGTGAATGCGGAAGGCCTGCCCAACCCGAGCGAGGCAGCG
Organism: Sandaracinaceae bacterium; assembly: GCA_044373065.1. Lineage (GTDB taxonomy): Bacteria > Myxococcota_A > Polyangia > Polyangiales > Sandaracinaceae > JAFLCL01. The sequence goes on along the minus strand of JBILQT010000262.1, from coordinate 604 downwards.
GAGGACATCATCGCGGGCTGGGATGCCTCGGATACGCATCCGAAAGGGACGCCTGTCGCGATGACGGTCGCGCGCGATGGAAGCCTCTGGCTCGTGGAGGACAACAACGGGACCGTGCTGCGCTTGAGTCGCGATGCGTGGCCCGCCTCACGAAGTTCAGCAGCGAGCGACCCGAGTGCGCACCAGCTCGTGGCCGACGCGGCGTTCACGACGCTGCATCACGATGTGCTTCAGCCGCGCTGTGGTCATTGCCATGCCCTGATGAACGAGGATGCGAGCCACACGCTCACTTCGCTGCGTCGCGAGGGCTGGCTTCGTGCGGATGAGGACGGGCCGCTGCTCTGGGCACGTACGCGTCCCGAGGCGGAGCGACGCATGCCGCTCGATGGCATGCTGACTGAAGCCGAGACCGCGGCGATTCGCACTTGGGTGCGCTCAACTAACTTTCCCGGGAGGGAAACCAGCGACAGCAGCCGGGCGGTGCAATGAGGTCGTCTCCATCTGCCGCACGAGCATGAGCGCGGGGATGCTCGCGACGAGGGTGAGCGCGAAGTAGGGCACGGGGTGCACGAGCTCGTAGAGCTTGCCGGAGAAGGCGCCCGAC
>JBILQT010000261.1:0-9854 GCA_044373065.1 Sandaracinaceae bacterium | reverse complement strand
CTGATTTTTTATTATTTCAATATGTTTTGTATGAGTTTGTTGATATAGGTTGGTGAAGTTGATTTGGAGTATTTGGATGGTGCATTGGGTTGGGTTATCGTCGATGCGATGGAGGGTCAAGCTTGGCTTCGCGCGTCGATCGATGTGCCGTTGCCGTCTGGGCGGACGGTGCAAGTCAGGATCGATGGCTTGGATGTGATGAACCCGAATGAAGGAGCCCCCGCATGCACATTTCTTCCCGCTTCGCTTTGATCGCAACGCTCGTTGGCGCGTTGGGTTGCGAGTCAACATCGACCCCGGACGCTGCCCGATCAGCCGACGCGTTTGCCCCACCGGACGCAGGGATGTGTCGTCCCTCTGGAGCGTCGTGCGAGGCGGGCGAAGACTGTTGCTCAGGTGCGTGTGGCATCGGGTCGCTGACGTGCACGTAGTGGGCAGCTCACGGCGTTGACGGGGCCGCACAAGGGTGCGTAGAGATCACAGGGGCCTTAGGTCGGAACGTGGATAGCAGCGGAGGGTTCCGAGAAAGAACTGCTCATCTTCCCCGCAACTTGACTGGTTGAGCCCTCGCGAAGCGCATTCGTACTCCTGGTCGCTCCCAACGCAGACGGTTCCAAGCGGACAGTTGTTCGGAACATTGGCGGGCTGCAACCAACCGCAATCTGCGAGCTGTTCCGGTGGTTGGCACTCTCCGTAGGGACCACAAATCAAGCCGTCCGGGCAGCTCTCGAAGTCACGCGAATCGCAAACGGCTCGGCAACCACCAGCCACGCAGCCGCTCCCCACAGGGCATTCCGTGTCGTCGGCGCATAGCGGCGCGCACATACCATCGACCTCCGCGCGCACGGGGAACCAACAGCTCTCGCCAAAGACGCAGGGGGCTGGGGTCCGGCAGCGCTCCTCCGCCTCAAACGTCTGCGGGAGCCCGGCGCCTGGCATGCAGAACTCTCGGCGAGTCGCACTCAACTCCGTCATGCAGAGCGCGCCGTTCGTGCATCGTTGCGAGATGCGTGTGTTGCAACGAGTCAAGCAGACAGGCTCTCGCAGGCCCCAGACCTGTGCACAGACCTGCCCCGTCATGCAGTCAACGTCGCTTGAGCAGCTGACAACCGGCGAGGGGCCGCGCTGTGGCGCGCTGCCGTAGCAGCCCACGCAGCTTAGGATGATGGCGAGTGCGGGGAGGAGGTCCTTCACCGGTCGGCTCCGCCTTGCGTTGGAGACCAGTCGCGACATCAGCTGGTTGGTGTTCATCGATCCCTCATGGGCTACCCGAGCCCTCTGGAGCGTGTGCGGGATGGCGGCGGGGTTGGCAAGGCAGCTTGCCAACGAAGGCGAGCGATCAATCCACCGGCGGCGGAATCACTGGTTGGTTCCACGGGAGCGGCGGGCTTGAGGTCGGCAGGTAGCAAACCTCATCGATGCAGAGTTCACCATACGAACATCGCGTCATCAGGCAGTTCTCCCGTGAGGCTCTGTTCTCGCAGACGCCGAAGATCGCAGCGGACTCATCGCGGTACCGTACGCAGACCTGCTCGGTGTTCCCACATGCATCAGGAAGCGCAGGGTCGCAGTCGCGAACACATGTGCTCCGCTCCTCTGGAAACGTCCGCGAAGATTCGCACCGGTAGCCTGCCGGACATCGACGGTCTTCCGCATGTGGCGAGTATGCGTTGCATCGCGGGAGGCACGTGCGCGTTGCCGACGAACACTCAAGCCCCGCGCCGCACGCCAGGTCGAAGAAACTTCCTGACGGGGTACACGTGTCATCCAGGCGCCCTTCGCGTTCGCCTTCATCGCAGATGGCAACGAACGGGATGCAGGCCGCTGACGCATTGCAGTCAGACCGTCGCTCGCATCGTGGAAAGCAACTGCGCGCACCGTCACCCGAAGTCTGCGCGCAATTGTATCCATCAGGGCATGGCGAGATTCCGGAACAAGGCTGGCCCGTGTAGTTGGGGCAGCCAGCGAGGAGCAGTACGAACGCAAAAGTCAGTTTCTTCATCGGGTCCTCCTATCCACACAACCCCACTCGCTTCCTGCCTGGTCGGCGCGGCAGGGTGAGCGTGTGAGAACCTCTATCGGCGTCTCGCACCTGAACTCGGTGTCGTCGCTTCCCAAGCAGATGGTCCCGAGCGGGCAGTTGTCAGGGATGGGCGTGCCCATCACCCAGACGTCGCAATCGCGGACTGCATCGAGCTCGCGACATCGACCTCCCATGCAAAGGCTGCCGTCTGGGCATGTCCACGTGTCCAGTGGGTGACAAACGGGGATGCATGTGTGTTCGCGGCCACAAGCGAAGCCTTGCTCGCAATCCGCGTTGGTGTTGCAATTCGCAGGGCGGCAGACATTTCCGGGGAGCAATGCGTCGCCAACGCTTGAGCAACCGTACCCAGCGTGGCAGTCGAGGAAGCCGACGCACGGAGTTGCTGCGCGCGCCGGATCTGCGCCGGGGTAGCAAGCTGCCTCAGCGAAGCCGAAACACAGTTGCCCGTTGGGGCAGCGTGAGTTCGACTCCTCACACGGGAGCGCGCAGACGCGGTCTGGACCGGTGTTCGGGAACAGACGGCAGCCTTCGCCTGGGAGGCACTGACTGACGTCCGTGCAGACTCGCCGAACCGCGATCGCGGGAGGCACATCGGAACGTGCGTCAGGCGTGGACGGGCTGGACGAGTAGCAGCCGACGAGCGTGAGGGCAGCAAGCCCAACGTATCGCGCCGATCGCAATTCAGCGCGCATGGGGCGCTCCGCTGTGGTCACACGCGAGAACAAACTCTCGAAGCAAACCCAGTCGCGACATCAGCTGGTTGGTGTTCATCAGGCCCTCATGTGGGCTACCCGAGCCCTCTGGAGCGTGTGTGGGATGGCGGCGGGGTTGGCAAGGCGGATTGAGCCGCGTCGGTCAGTCGATTGGGATTGTCAGCCGCAGTTGCTCGGGTGTCATCGGCGGTGCGTCGACGCGCGCATAACAGCGACTCCCGGAGCAGACCTCGCCGACGACGCACTCTGTCCCGTCGTCGCAACGGCGTGAGGACTCTACCCAGTCGCAGAGGGTGCCTTCTCCGAGCCCCGGGTTGGTGTAGCGACGGCAGATCATGTCGAGCGTGTTGCCTTCGCCGTCCGTAATGAACTGACATTGGGTTTCGCGAGGCGCGAGCACGTCACACTCCGGTCGAACGCAGTAGCCACCTGGAAGCCCGAGCACGCACTGCATCCCAGCAGGACACCGACGGTCCTCGACGTGAGGCGACCCGAGGTTGCATGCCGGTGCGCAGAATGTTTGGTCGCAGGTCAGACCGGGGCCGCAGGTGACCGCAGAGGGTGTGGACGAACTGCACGATGCCCCTTCAGGTTCCGAGCCCAATTCGTTGCAGTAGCCCGGGTCTTGTTCGAGCCGGTCAGGGCCGCGGTAGCAGTTGATGCCAGCTCCGCAGTCTCGGCCCGTGTCGCACCGCCTCGCGCAGACGCTGCGGACTGGACGATAGAAAAAGCCCGACGCATCGCGCTCAGCCTCGACGACGACGCAGAGGTAGCCAGACGGGCAGTCGGTTGTGCACGGTGTGCCGAGGGGGGACGGGCATCCCACCAGGGCCAGCGCGAAGAGCGCGAGAGCACACGGCCTCATCGTCACACTCGCCCACTTTTTCATCGTGTCCTCCATCCCTCGAACTCAGTCCACCAGCGGGGGCGCGTCCGGTCCAATGGGCCACGGCAGCGCAGGTGCGTCAACCGGGTCGTGGCAGGTGCCCTCGGCGCAGACTTGCCCGCCTGTGCAGCGCACGCCGTTCTCGCAGCCAGTCCAGGGCCCGCGGTCGTAGCAGACGCCAATCACGCCCAGCGTTGCGTGGCTGTAGCGCACACACGACACGCCGTTGGCACGGTCGCATGCGTTCGGGTCGTCCGGGTCGCAGAGGTCGAGGCAGACGTTGAGCCCCGTCATCTCGCAAATGGTTCCTGCAGGGCAGGCCCGATCCTCGGAGTGCGGCGACAGGTACTCGCACGCCGGACGGCAGATGGCTGGTGCGTAGCTCGACGTGCACCGCAGGCCCGGGCCGCACTCGTCGAACCCGCCTCCAGCCCAGGCGAGGTCTAAGCATGAGGCTCCCAAAGGACGCGAGCCGTACCGGTCGCACGTCGGAGGAGTCGCGAACGACCGCGCGCACGTCTCACCTCCCATACAGTCTGAGCGTCGCTCGCAGCTCGGCAGACACTGTTGGGTAAGTGGCTCGTACGCTGTCGGGACGCACGAGTAGCCCGACGGGCAGTCGGGTGGGCCGCCACACGGGCGTCCGGCTGCGTCGGGGCAACCGATGAGCAAGCCGCAGACGACGAAGATGACCTGGCGTTTCATCGCAACCTCCTGGGAACGCAACCGTCGTTTGTGAGTGACTGATCTGCTCTGCAAACCGACCGCTCGATGACCTCCACCGCCTGCATGCACTCAAAATTCCCGTCGTAGCCGAAGCACACCTCTCCCAGCGCACAGTTGTCAGGCATGTTCTCCCCGCCGGCGAAGAGGCAATCGCGCGCGTCATCCAAGGCCTCGCACGCACCAAGAACGCACAACGAACCGCTTGGGCACGTCCACGTGTCGCTTGGATGGCAAACGGGAAAGCACGTGTGTCCACCGCACACGAAGCCCTGCGCGCAATCCGCGTCTTCATTGCAGTGCTGGGCTGTGCACTGCCCCGGCAACAATGCTCCGGGCTGGACGCAACCAAACCCAGCGGGGCAATCGAGCAGCGAGAGACATTCATCCGGCCGACGCTCTGGGTCGACGCCTGGGTAGCAGGCCGGATTGGTGAACCCCCAGCAGAAATCGCCGTTCTCGCAGAGGGAGAAAATCTCGGGACAGCGGCGCGCACAGACACGTGGCACGTCCGGTTCGAATCGAACGCAGTCCTCGTCGACTTCGCAGTCCCCCTCGTCGACGCAGACGCGTCTGCCAAGTGAACTCGACGGCCCGTCGACACCACCGTCCACCGCCGTGTTGCTGTTGAAACAGCCCCACAAGGGAATGGTGAGCAGGAGAACAAAGCCGCACCTGGAACCACCGAGAACAAACTCTCGAAGCAAGCCCAGTCGCGACATCAGCTGGTTGGTGTTCATCAAGCCCTCATGGGCTACCCGAGCCCTGACGAGCGTGTGCGGGATGGCGGCGGAGTTGGCAAGGTCTCGCCGACATGCTCCGCACGAATCGCGCGAGAGCCGCGCGATGAACCTCGATGAGGTGAGCTCTGCAGGACGAACGAAGCGCTAGAGGTTGCCGAGCGCGTCGTCGATCGCCTGATCCAGCGAGACGTGCGGACGCTTCGACCGCGACCCGATGAAGTAGTTCGACAGCGCGTTCTCCATGTACTGCTCGAAGGTCAGCGAGGACTCTTCGAAGAGTGCGCCGTGGTCGTCGCCGATCATCACCTTGGGGTTGCCCGGTGACTCGCGCACTTGGAAGGCCGCCATCTGGAAGAAGTTGTAGTAGTCGAACACGCGGATCGTCGCGCTCTCCTCGTCGAACTCGAAGATTCCCTTCCAGCTCTGGTGCGACTTGAGGAAGACCTTCCGCAGCGGCAGCAAGCAAATGCAGCCCGTCTCCGTCCCGTTGTCGGAGGGGTACTCCTTCGCGCCAGACTGGTACTTCAGCGTCGCGCTGTCGGCGCCAAGCTCCTGCGCTTCAATCTGTTTCTTGGAGATCCAGCGCAGGCTCAGGCCGTTCGCCTGTCGGTAGAGGTTCACGATGGCGGGCGCGAGCTTGGTGCCGATGGACGACTCCACCATCGCGATCTCGGCGTCGCTCACGCCGCTGGTCACCGCGAGGTTGAGCACCCGAACGCCTGGGTGCTTCATCAGCTCGTCGGTGACCTTCTTGAAGCGCGCGAGCCAGTCGCCAAGTGGGCCTTCGAGCACCGCAGGGCCTTCCACCTTCTCGCCGAGCAGCGCCATGAACTCCTCTTCGGTGAGGATCGGAATACCAAGCGAGGTTGCTGCGCCAAGCTTCGAGCCCGCATCCTCGCCGACGATCAGCAGCTCTGTTTTCTTCGATACGCTGCCTGCGACGGTGCAGCCCGAGGCGGCGAGGATGCCCTCGATGTCTTTGCGCGAGAGCTTCACGAACTTGCCCGTGACGACGACCGTCTTCCCCGCGAGCGAGGGAACACTCTTGGCAGAGGATGAAGGTGCTGCGGCCTCCTTCGCGTCGCCCTTCACGGCTTTCTTCTCCGCGCTCTTCTTGCCTGTGTCGGCTGAAGTCGGCGCGGAGGTCGCGGGCGCCCCGGAGAGGAGCTTCATCAGCTCGCCCTCGCTCACCACGGGGATGCCCAGCTCCTGCGCTTTCGCGAGCTTCGAGCCCGCATCCGCGCCCACAAACACGTAGTCGGTCTTCTTCGAGACGGAGCCGGTGACCTTCGCACCAAGGCCTGTCAGCCCGCTCTCCGCCTGGGCCCGCGAGAGCCCGGCGAAGGTTCCAGTCACCACCACTGTCTTGCCGTTCAAATCCATGACGTTTCCTTCCAAAAGGTGTGTCGGGATTGTGCTCGCCCTGCCGGCACGCCGCGAATCAAATGGAGTCAAAGGGCCCGGCTCGGCGGCTACTCAAACGTCAGCGCGCTCGGGTCGATTCTGTATCGCTGACCCAAGGCCTCCACGATCACGTCATTCTCCGAAACCCAGAGCACTTCATTGGCCGGAAGCGGGAGATCAACCAGCGCGCGCGCGCCGTCCGAGAGCCGGTAGAAGACGAAGTCCGCATCCCGCGGGTCCGACGGGTTCGGCTCCGGGTGCACGTAGTAGCCGCCACCCACACCACCGTCGTAATGGCTCGGGATGCTCCGCACGCGCCTGGGCGCATGGAGTGCGGCGCCGTCGTAGGTCGCCGTCCAGAGTTCCACGCTCGCATACGTGCGTGTCGGCTCGTCCCTGCCGCGCGCTTCGAGCCAGACGAAGTCGGTACCGTCGCTTGCGAAGCTGCGAAGGTCGCCGCCGTCCACTGTGCGCAACACATCGGGGCGGGCACCGTTGCTGGAGCGGACGAGAACGGTGGGCGTACGCCACGCCTCCCAGAAGAGCTCGGTCTCTCCGGTCATTTCAAGGTTGGTTTTTGTGAGCGCGTCGCCCGTTCCGAAGGTGGGCACGACGTAACTTCCGTCGTTCCCCACCAAGGCTGGCACTGCGTGCTCGAAGAGGACGCCAACATGCGTGGGGGCTGACTGCCATGTGACTGGCGAGGAGGTCGAGTCCGTCGCGATGCACCAAGGCACGCACAGATGTCGTGGCATCCGCGAGTTCGTGGCGCAGCACGCTCAGCCAGGACCTCTCGATGAAGCGGCCAGATGCATCGAAGTCCACGAAACCTGCGGTCACCGCAAGAGCGCCGACGCCCACACCCTGCCCGTGGACAACACAAAACGGAGCATCGTCCGCTGCGGGCGCGCCATATCGATCACGCAGTGCAAAGACGGCTCGGCCGGAGTTCAACTCGCTGAACACCGTGTAGCGTCCGACCTCTGGGGCACCGCCAATCGTCGTCGTGAGCGGCGTCCCTTCAGAATCACCCACGTAGATGAGGTTGCCGCTGCTGGCCCAACGTCGACAGCCTGCGCCGCAATCCGCGTTTTCCCAAACACCGACTGGCAACACGCGCTCTGGATACGTTGCGACATCGATCTCGCACTCGTCCGGCAGCGCTGCGACGTGGACCCAACCTGGGTCTGTTGGACCAATCGGGGCATCAGCATCGACGCCCACATCACGGCCTGCATCACGACCTCCATCACGGCCAGCATCGCGCCTGACGCGGGCATCGAAGCCAACGTCTTGCGAGGCGGCATCGGCTTGCGGCGGGGGCCAGTCGCCAGCGCACGATTCCATCTCGCATCCCGACGTCGTAACGCATGCGAGGGCGAGCAGTGAGCCCCTCAGAGACACGAGCCCAGCCCTCCCAGGCGAAGCGACGGTGTCGCGTCGTCGCATGCTGCTGGGAGCGCGAGCGTCAGCGGAGCGAAGAGGGACGCGCGGTTGATCATGGCACTCCGATGCGGAAGGACTGCACCACCGAGCAGCCGGACTTCATCCACCAAGCGTACTCACTCTCGACGTCATTTGGCGTTCGAGCCGTCTTTGGAAGCAGCGAAGGCATGCTGAACGCCGCGTTGGTGCTTGGTCAGCGCTTTCTCGCGCGAGGGCCACATGATCTCGCTCGATGCGTTCTGGGTAATTCCGTACGTCATCCATGACGGCGCAGGAGACAATCGGGCGCTTCCTCGCTGGGTTCAATCGCAGACGATGCGATGCACCGTGTAGAGGTCCACTACTCCGACGCCGCCCCACCCCTTCTCCGCACCAACGCCCGCTGAATCTCCACCTTCGTCATCGGCCCACGCAGCACCGAGAGCGTATGCCTTGAGCAAGCCGGTGTCAGAGCACGCTTTGGGAAAGTGGTAGGACCACTTGGCGACCGACTCAAAATGCCTCCCGGAAGGCTCATCGAGGGCCCCGAGCTCGCATAGCCAAGCCCGCCACGACGCTCCCGAGGCACACAAAACCGGCGAGAAATGCCTGCCTCGGCACGAAAACCGCGCGGCAGACACACAACTCCCGCCGCGCCCCGCGACCGCAAGCTCACGCGATCCAAAACAGCCGCTAAGCCGCCGCAGCCACACCCGCCCAAGGCGGAAACGTCCCCTCCGGAAACTCCCCGAGCACACCCGTCTCGCGAAAGCGCGCCGACGCCTCGACGTAGAATGCAACGATATTGCGATATGCATCGCGCAGCGCCCACACGGCCTCGCGTGCACCAAACGCCCAAGGTTGCTGCGTGCGCGGACGCGCTCCTCGGGGGCGCGTTCGCGGGTCTGCTTTGATCAAGCTCGCAACGGACGGCACACGGCTGCGCGACTTCTGCCGCACGAGGCCCATCTCGCGCTCCGTCGCATCCATGCTCGACCGCAACGCGCGCCGCGCCGCACGAAGCTCAAGCGGAGAAAGCCCCTCCCACTGCGGCATCGTCTCCAGCGGAACGCGCACGGTTTCAGTGAACTCCGCAATGCTCTTTGGCTTGCCCGCCTCACGCCACGCATCCTCGTCGAAGTACGCGACCTCCATCGCATCAAGGCCCTCGACGACAGCCGTGTACGACGAAAGCCCCGGCCACTCTTGCGCCCGCTCCACGCAATGCGCGCGCACTGGGTTCGCGTGCACGTAGTGAACGAGCTGCATGAAGCTCGCGTCATCAAGCACGGGCTGATGCTTGAAGCGTTCCTTCGACATCGCGCCCTGCCTGCGAAGGAATGGGTTCAACGCGAGTGCGACCTGGCTCTTGAAGAACTGCATCGCCGCCGAGAGTTCTGTCGACTCAGCGCGCACCACGAGGTGAAAGTGATTCGCCATCACGACGGCCGCGTAGAGACCGATGTCGTACTTCTCCAACGTTGCGGAGAGCACACGCGCGATGACGAACGTGGTGCGTCGCGAAGGCCGCCAGAGGAACTGATCGTCCACGCACTTTGAGGTGACGTGGTAGGTGCTCACATCCGGCGGGTAGTAACGAAGCCTGCGCATGCGCGCGCGTGTGGAAGTTGCGAACCGGTGAAATCGTCATGGTTTCGTAGGGAATAAAGGCTCGCCCTGGTGCACGTGGCGGCGGCGGCGTGGCGGCAACGCCACCCAGGACACGAGGGGCCGTGAACACTCATGTGGCGTCGCGAGGCACAAAGCACCCGTGGAAGCCCGGTGGGATCGCATGTGGAAGCGCCGCGATGGCCACGGTCTCCAGCGTCGTCGCGTCCAGGCAAACAAGGTCGGTTCGGCGCGCCTCTGCGCGGTAGACGAGGCTCAACACGAACCCGTCGCCCTCGGGGCAGTCG
>JBILQT010000260.1:0-9862 GCA_044373065.1 Sandaracinaceae bacterium | reverse complement strand
GGTCGCTCTCGGTGTCCGAGTTGTGCGAGCCGCGTGTGTAGGGCGGGTGATGAAAGAAGACGACGAGCCAATCGGCATCCGCTGCGGCGAGGTCATCATCAAGCCAGCGCAGCATGGCGCCGCTTGTCGCGCGTGAGCTCTCGTAGGAGTCGAGCACCGCGAAGTGCACGTTGCCCCAATCAAACGCGTAGTAGGCCTCTGTGCCTGAGGCGAGACCGCCCGCGCTGCCATCCGTCGGGAGGTAGTAACCATCGTAGTAGGGCCCTGTCTGCGTGGCCGAATCCGAGCTCGAACCCTCGTGATTTCCGAGCGTCGGCCAGCACGGGATGTTCCGCATTTGCTCGGCATACATCGCGTAAAAATTCGCGTCGAACTGCGCTTCGGTGCCCGTCGTGTAAGCCATGTCGCCGAGGTGCAAGAAGAGGTCGACAGGGCGATCCGATGAGGCAGTCATCGCCGCGTTCGTGACGTCACGTTGACGTGAACTGCCCGTTCCTGAGTCACCCACGATCCACATGCGCATCGGCGCGCGGCTCCCGCGCATCGGAGCCGTTCGGAAGAAGTCGCGCGCATCGCCTGTCGCTCCCGCGCAGCTCGCAAGGCCTGCGCGGTAGAAGTAGCGGGTGTTGGGGGAGAGCCCGGTGATGTCGACGCCATGACGCAGCTCGCTCGCGCCGCTTCCGGCCGAGGAAGTGAGCGCATCCGGCGTGCTGCCGTAGCAGACGCGCGAGGGCGCATTGGCCGCCGTGCGCCAGGCGATTGTGATGCTGCGCTCGGTGGGGCGTTGCAGGTAAGGCGTCCGCACAGACTGCGCGAGTGCGGGGCTCGCAAGGCTTGCGGCGGCGAGCGCGAGGACGAGAAGAAGGCGGTTCAACGCGCACCTCCCTGGCTCGCCTGCACGCGACGTTGAATGGCCGCGCGCAGGACTCGCGCGGGTCGATAGCGGGGGTCGCGTGCAATCGCAGTGTCGACCGCACGCCGCGCTTCATTCACGCGCCCGAGTGCAAGCAAGGCTTCACCACGCTCCACAAGCAACGCGACCGAGGGACGGCGCTCGGAGCGCGCATCAATGTCGGCCAATGCTCGTGTTCGATCGGCGCGCGCTTCATTGCTTCGATGCTGCTGCTCGTACGCACGCGCACGCATCAAGAGCCAGCGCGCAGGGCCTGGCGCGGTCTCAATCAGCTCGCTTGTCCACTGAATCGCAAGCTCTGGGTGACGCGTTCGAAGTGCCAGCTCGACAGCCTCATGTCGCAACGCAACCGGGCCTCCAAGCGCAATGAGACCTTCCGCGTAGTGCTGCAGCGCCTCGTCACTTCGCCTCAAGCGCACAAGCCACTGACCACGCTCGAGGTGATCGTTCACGTCGTTGCGCAGCGCAATCGCGCGCTCGATCGCGGAGAGCGCCTCGGAGGTCCGATCGAGCGCCTCAAGGATGTGCGCGTGAAGCGCGTGCACCTCGGCATTCGCAGTCTGAGGGTCGCGCTCGGTCAGCGCCTCGATCTCCGCCAGCGCAGCGGAATCGCGATGCATGTCGTGAAGGACACTCGCGCGCTGCAAGGAGACGCGCGCATCACTCGGCTGCAGCGCAAGCGCGACACGCAGATCGGCCAGCGCCTCGCGAAACATCTCCTGGCGGCGATAGAGATCGGCACGCTGAAGCAGCAAGTTCACATCGTTTGGCGCAGCCTGAAGCTGCGTCGTCACCTCCGCGACGTCTTCGTTGACGGGCGGGTCAGCCATCGCGGATTGCGCGTGGAGCGTGACGAGGGCAGCCATGGCCAGAGCGAGTCGAGTGCGCATGCCCCGATGATACGGAGTCGTGCGCCCTTGTGTCGGTCACTCCGTCAGTTGCCACGCAGCGCTGCCCAGAAGCGCTCCAGCGGAGTCGCGCACAACGCATCGATAGAGCCCCGCGCGGCCTCGCGTCCCGTTGTAGGTGAACGTCGTGTACGTCGCGCCACCGGGCACATCGAGCTCGCTATCGCGGCCGCGCTCCGGGTGATCGATGGGCTCGAAGCGAACGGTGATGGCTGTCGGGATTCGGTCCGGATTCGCGAGGCGCACCATGCAGTACACGCGCTCATCGGTGGCCTTCGAGAAGGTCGTGCGCGGGTCCACAGCTTCGCGGCGCTCGACGCCAGCGGCCACCGTCAACTCCGTGAGGCGAAGCCCCTCCCCGGGTACGAGAACGGAGCCACTCGCAACATCCTCGACGACCTGAATGGCCTCTTGGGCGTCCATGTCTCCTTCGCCCTCGCTGTTGTACTCGTCGGCCAAGAGTTCATCGGCCCCTTCATCGACCGCGAGCTCATCCTCGGGCACGCCCGTGTCATCGACCGGGCCCGCATCGGGTGCACCAAGAGCCGCAGCCAGGATGGCATCGCGGATGGCGCTCCTCGTTGCGGCCGGGACGATCGCCAGCGTCGGCGTGAGCGTGTTTGGCGTCATCGTTGGGGCTTGCCCGATCACGTGGAGCTCAGAAACACATGCCTCCCGCCACGTCGGCTGGTCACCTGCAACCACCTCAAGAAGCTCAACGCGGTACGTGCCACCCGAGCCCGTCACAGGAAGCGCTTGAAGCGCCTGGTCCGAGGTCGAGAGTGGGTACGTCCCGACTTCCACGCCGTCGTGCATGACCCGCACACGCGCCACCCGGTGATTGCCCGCGAAGAGGTCGCGGTTGGGCCGTTGATGCGTGAAGCCCGAGGTCATCTCGATCGAGGTCACGCGTGCGGCTGCTGGAAGCTGCACTTCAATGAATGCACCGACGAGGTCCTCGGTCTGCGAATTCCATGCGGTCGTCAGATCGCCATCCACCAAGCGCGCGATCTGCTCGGGGTTGTCTGAGAGCGCGGTCGAGACGCGCACCGTTGTCGGTACGGCGTGCAGCAAGTCGACATTCGCCGCGGCCGCGGGTGCTGCCGCAACGGACGGCGCGGTTTCCGGCGGGACCACTGGAGGCGGGACGATCTCATTTGGGGGATTCGGCGGTGTGACCGAAGGCGTCACGACGGGATCTCCGCCCGAGCAGCCGACAACAACCCACGACATCGCCAGCCACGAACCCATCTTCATTTTCGACATATCAACTCCTCCGTCCTGAACCGCGCACGCACGCGCACGGCACCCTACGCGGGGGAGAGGCGAAGTGTCCCTGCATCTCGACCCAGCACGGACGGGACGGAACGAAGAAGCCCCGAATCCGTTGGGATTCAGGGCCTTCGCGTGCGTGCTGTGTGAGAGGGGCGAGAGATGGGTTATCCCGGACTTGAACCGGGAGCCAACAGATTAAGAGTCTGCTGCTCTACCAATTGAGCTAATAACCCGAATGAAACTGATGAAACCTTGAGGAGCGCGCCCGGAGGGATTCGAACCCCCGACCGCCGGATCCGAAGTCCGATGCTCTATCCAGCTGAGCTACGAGCGCTCGAAAGTTGAAGACTGCCTCGTCTTGCGACGGGGGCCGCCATTTAGCGCGCACGATTCAGTTGTCAAACCAGAAAATGAGAGACCTGGTGAGTCTCTCGAGGGTGACCGACGGGGCTTGAACCCGCGACATCCGGTACCACAAACCAGCGCTCTACCACTGAGCTACGGCCACCACGGAAACGGCGCGGAGAGTAGCGATAAGGCCGAGGAGTTCAAGTCTTTCTCGACCGAATCTTTAGAAAAGTTTCTTTGGCCCCTCAGCCGCCGAAGTGGGCGGTCATCGGCATGAAGTAGAACTGTGCCCATCCCGCCGCGTACTTCGAGGCGCCGCCCTTGGGCAGCCCAGCGTGAAAGAGCATCAAATGCGTGCCTGGCGCGCCGTTCACCCGGTGGGGCCGGAGGATGATCTCAAGGTGCGAGTCGGGGTCGCTCTCAGCGAACTCTGTCGTGCGCCACGTCTGCACGATGTGCTCGTGCGGCTCGAGCGCGAGGTGCTCGCCAGTGATGTACCCGTCATCGATGCTGAACTTCGCCCCAACCTTCGCCTCGCCCTGGGCCTGAACGCCGATCATCTCGCCGTGCTTCGCCGCATCGATCCAAGCGTCGAAGATGGCCTTCGGCGGAACCGGAAACTCCGCCTCCATGGAGAGCATCTCGCCGACCGGCATCGCGGCGGATGTGGCCTTCTTCGCGACAGCCTTCTTCGCGACAGCCTTCTTCGCGACAGCCTTCTTCGCGACTGCCTTCTTCGCGACAGCCTTCTTCGCGACAGCCTTCTTCGCGACAGCCTTCTTCGCGACTGCCTTCTTCGCGACTGCCTTCTTCGCGACAGCCTTCTTCGCGACAGCCTTCTTCGCGACAGCCTTCTTCGCGACAGCCTTCTTCGTGGTCTTGGTCATGGTCTTAGTTCCGGGTGAGATAGAAAAACGAACAGCCTGTGAAGGTTGTGTTGGAGACGTAGCTCTCGTATTCGAATCGAAGCTCGCTCTCAAACGGGATCGTATCGACGAGGTGGTTTCGGTAGACGTGGATGGCGCTTGTGCCCGAGGTGCGCTCCCAGGCCGGTGCGCCCGCGAGTGACCAGGCGATGGGGCCCGTCATGAAGTAGAAGCCCGCGCTGTAGTAGTCCTCCATCCCAGTGCCGAGCACGGGGTAGACGCCGTCGATGTAGACCTCGTGATCGACCTCAAGCGCGCACCACCACGCGCCCGTTGTCGACTGCACGAGGGAGTGCCCCGCGTAGTGACCGCGTCCGCCAGACATCTGGCCCACGATGTAGTTCGGCGTCCGCCGAGCAGGGTTCGATGTGCCGCACTCGTCGATGGCCGCAATGGCTTCTCCTGCATGGCAATCCACACGCAGTGCACCCAGGTCTGCATCGAGAGTTCCCCTCGCAACACGACCTTCGATCGCGATGCCTGAAACGGGCGCTGCGGTGTTTCGCAGCCGCACTTCGAGCGACGTCTCAAAGGGCACTGGGTAGTAAAAGTGCGCCTGCGTTGGCGTCGCTGCGAGCAGTGCTGAGGTGTACGTCGGTGTGCCTGGCGTGCCGCTTCCGGTGAGCCACGCGAGCGGCGTTCGCACCACCTCTTCGCCATCGACCGACACGATGACAAGCATCGTCTCGCGCGCTGCTGGCGGCACGGTGAAGGAGAGCGTCGTCGCCACGCCTGGGCCCGTCCACGCAAGGCGTGCTTCTTCATCCGTTGCCAGCGAGGCGGGCGTGCTTGCAGTCCTCTCGCCTGGGTGATCGTGGTCCTCCCACAGCATCGCTGCGCTCTCCAGATCCGCGGTTTGCTCCGCGGTGGGCGGGCTCTGAAAGGGCACGACTTGCGCACTCGCCTCGTAGTCGAAACCTTCGAACTGGTAGTAGGTCCATGAGGGCGTGGCGGTGATCTGGACCTCGGCGCGGAAGGAGCGCTGGTAGTGCAGCGGCTGGCTCACCACAAAGCCTCCGCTCGTGCCCTCTCGGCCCAACGTGAAGGGTGCCTCGAGGCCTGGCACCGTGCCGTTCGTGAGCTCCTCCAAGGTCACGCCTGGGGTCGCAGGCGTGGGGTCGATCTCCGCGCCGTCGATGTAGAAGCGCACGCGCACGGCCTCTGGATCTCGCAGGCCTGGAAGGTTGCCTATCGTCATCCACCAGCGCGAGATCACGCCTGGCCCGGTGCGGTCGATCATCACGCCCCAGCCATCGGCAACGCTGAGCAGATGACCGTAGTCATCGTTGAGCAAGCCCTCGGGCACCTCGGGCGTACGCGAGCTCACGAGGAAGGGATGGCCAGGTCGAATGCGCGCAGGCGCATAAGGGTCTGCGAGGCCTCGGGCGAGGTCGATCGGCTGCGGAGGCGTGGCTGCATCAGGCGTGTAGCCATCCCGCGAGGCATCAGGTCGCGCAACACTCGCGTCCGGAGTTTGCGGGGGCGGCGGGCAGGCCACGAGGCTCGCGCTCCAGAGGGGAAGAACCGCATGTGCAAGACGTAGACGAAGGCGCATGCGCGCGAGTGTAGTCGGGTCGCGTGGAGATGAAGAGGGAGGCCGCGTGCTAGCGTTAAGGGTGACAACGCCCAGCATGCGAACGTCTGGATGGAACTTCGAGTGGCTCGGCATTCCGGTGCTGGTGCGGCCCGAGCATCTGCTGATCGCCGCACTCTTCGGCTTCATGTCGTATGGCCTCAGCGTCTCGGCGGTGGTGCACATCCCGATCGTGTTCCTGGGCGTGCTCTTTCACGAGATGGGTCACGCGCTCGCGGGACGCCGCCATGGCGAGCGACCCTTCATCGAGCTGAATGGCTGGGGCGGGCTCACGCACTGGCTGAAGGGACGCTCCTTCACGCGCGGGCAGAGCATCTTTGTGGCCTTCGCCGGGCCGCTCGTCGGCATTGTGATCGGCAGCGCTGCGATCGCTGCTGGCTTGTCCTTGCCCGCCTCCACACCCTCGCTGCTCCGCATCACGTTGAGCGACATCGCCTTCGTGAATCTCGGCTGGGCGCTCTTCAACCTCGTCCCGATCTATCCCCTCGATGGCGGCAAGATCGCACGCGATGTGCTCGGGCACTTCGTCGGCATGCGCGGCGCCGCCTGGTCGCATGCGACTTCGATCGGCGTCGGCGTGGTGCTCATCGCGCTCGCCCTGGTCACACGGCAGTTCTTCATGGTGCTGATGATTGGCCAGCTCACCTGGCAGAACTGGCAAGGCTTCCAGTCGGCGGGGCCACTCTTCCGTAAGGGCGCTGCATCGAGCAAGGCATCCACGCCTCGGGCGCCCGCCAAGAAGGCACATGGCTTTCGGGTCATCGAGGGCGGGCGCAAAGACGACGACGAGAAGCCGAAGTACCTGAACTGACGTTCCGGATCCGCATCAACGTTGAATCAAAGACCACATCGCATAGGGGTCTAGGCATTCAACGTTGATTGAAAAACCACATCGCCTAGGGGTCGGGGCACTCAACTTTGATTCAAAAACCACTTCGCCTACGGGTCTCGCCTTCAAAGTTGATTGAAAAACCACATCGCCTAGTGGTGTCGGCACTCAACGTTGATTGAAAAACCACATCGCCTGGTGGTCTCGGTGTTCAACCTTGAGCGAGCAGCTGTTGTAAGGTCGCGCCCATGGACCGGATTTGGGCCATCGCACTCAACACATTTCGTGAAGCCGTTCGCGACCGCGTCCTCTACGGCGTTGTCGGATTTGGCGCGCTCGTCCAGCTCTTTGCCCTCGCCCTCGGAGAGCTCGCACTGGATGAGCAAGCGCGCGTCGTGCGCGACGTCGGCATCGCCACGGTGTCGCTCTTCTCGGTGATCGTTGCCGTCTTCTTGGGCTCGTCGCTCCTCTACAAAGAGATCGAACGAAAGACGCTCTACGTCATCTTGCCCAAGCCCATTCGGCGCGATCAGTTCTTGCTCGGCAAATACTTTGGCATCGTGCTCACGGCAGCGGTGTTCATCGCCCTGATGGGCGGCCTTCAGCTCTGGCTTCAGGCATTCGAAACGGGGCAGCAGGTCTGGGCCGTCGCAGCGCTTCCCTTCGCGCTCGCGCTTGTGATCGGCCTTGTGCTTTGGAAGGCCAAGGACGCGACGCTCGCAATGCCAACGCTTGCACTCTTGGTGCTCGTCGCAGGCGGCGCACTCGCTTGGGCCTGCGGTTCGGAGACGGCGCCTGTCGCATGGTCGCTCGCGCTGATCCTCGGTGAGGTCGTGCTCCTCGCGGCCGTCGCCCTGCTCTTCTCATCCTTCTCCACACCCTTCCTCACCGGTGCATTCACCGTCGGCGTCTGGCTCCTCGGACGCGGCGCTGGCGAGATGGCCTCGATGGAGTCGACCGTGCTTCCGGCAACGGTGCGCGCGTTCCTGCATGGCCTCGCCTGGGTCGTCCCCAACTTCCATCTCTTTGTGCCGAACCACCGACTTCTCTCGGGCTTGGTGGAAGGGCAAACGCCCTCCTCGTTTGTCGGCATCGCGCTGCTCTACGGTGTGCTCTACGCAAGTGTCTTGCTCGCTGCGTCGACCGCGATCTTCCGCAGGCGAGACTTCATTTGAAGCTCCCGAGCGCAGCCCTCGGGCGAGGTGCACGCGCGCTCGCCGTGGTGGGCGTCGTCTTCGCATTGCTCTGCGGACGTGCGCTCTACAGCACCCACGTCGAGCTCTCCCGCGCGGAGTCGTTGCATGAGGGCGGCAACAACGAGCTTGCTGTGGACCACTACCGACGTGCCGCAACCTGGATGTTCCCGGGCAATGTGCGCGCGCGTCAGGCACTCGAATCGTTGATCGAGATCGGTGTGGCGGCCGAGGCGCGCGGCGAGAGCGTGCTCGCCCTGGCTGCGTTCCGTTCGGTTCATGCAGCGGTGATGAGCACACGCAGCTTCTATGAGCCCAACGCAGACTTGCGCGAGCTCGCAGACACGCACATCGCGCACTTGATGAGCGTCGGCGTTACGCCCCCGATGGACGCACACCTGAGCCCCGATGAACGCGAAGCGACCTACCTCGCAATGCTTCGTGAGAACCGCGATGTCTCGCTTCTCTGGGCCTGGGTCGCCCTGCTTGGCTTCATCGCCTGGGTGAGCGGCGCCTGGCTCTTTGCAGCCCGCGCGATCGACACTGCACACGCGCTGATTCCAAGCGAAGCACGACGCTGGTCGACCCTCTTTGTGGTGGGCTTTGGCGCGTTCGTGCTCGGGCTGGCACTCGCCTGAGTTGGGCGCTCAGAAGCCCGCTGTGATGCCGAGCGTGAGCGTGTCTTGGCTTGCTGCGTTGGGCGCATCAGCCGTCACCGCACCGCGGAAGTAGCTCGGCCCCGCGGCCTCATCGTGCCTGTACTCCAGCATGAAGGTGATGTGCTCTTCGGGGATGAGTGCGAGGGTGCCCGTCACGCTTGAGACCCACTCGGCGTTGGGCCAGAAGATGCGCTGCGAGGTCCCTGCCATATCCACCGTTGCGCCATCCCAGAAGACATCGCCGCGCGCCGTGAAGGCGAGCCACTCGATGGGCTGGATGCGCGCATAGGCAGCACCTGCGGCCCAAGCGCCGAGGCCAAAGCGCGACTCCTCAAGGCCTCCATTCAGCTGCGCCGCGAGCGTCAGCCAGCCCACGTGTCCGTCGATCCAAAAGTCGAGGAGATGACGAAACGGACGTCCACCCTCGTAGCCCGTCTCGCGCTCCACCCCGCCGAAGTACATCAAGTGCGCGCGCACCACATCGCCCGTGTAGTCCGCCGCGACGGAGAATGATTTCTCCGTGTTGTTGTCGAGCAACGAGTTCCATCCATTCCACACCGAAGCGGTGAGGCGCCAGGCAGGGTCGGGCGCCCAGAGAACGCGAATTCCCGTGTGATAGAAGGGCAATCCGTAGAAGAGGTTCGAGCGCGACCAATTCATGCGGTTGTCGCGAATGCTCATCGCCTCGTAGCCAATCGGCGAGAGGAAGACGCCTCCTTCGATGCGCACATCCAACCCCTCGAAGGGCAAGCGCCAGCCGAAATAGCCCTCTTGCAAGAACTGCCAGAGCTCAAGGCTGCTCCCGCCCGCGCCACCCACAGCAAGACGAAGTGGCTCTGCCAGATAGTAGGTCGTAGGCGTGGTGCCGTACTGCACCGAGAGCTGCATGTAGACGCGATCGAACGTGAGCGTCGTGCGCAGCGCGATGTTCTCGATCTGAAACGTCGCATGACGATTGTTGAAACCACGCAGCGCGATCACGCCGTTGCTCGGCTCCGCAAACCCATGCGTGTAAGAGAGCTCAGCGTAGCCGTGCACATCGACTTCGACGCTTGGACCTGCTGCGGCCGCAGTCGCCGTCTCAGTCGCCGTCTCAGTCGCTGTCTCAGTCGCTGTCTCAGTCGCTGTCTCAGTCGCTGTCTCAGTCGCTGTCTCAGTCGCTGTCTCAGTCGCTGTCTCAGTCGCTGTCTCAGTCGCTGTCTCAGTCGCTGTCTCAG
>JBILQT010000259.1:0-9881 GCA_044373065.1 Sandaracinaceae bacterium | reverse complement strand
GAGCGGTCGCTACACACGCTTGAGTGAGCTTGACCCCAGGGCACGCACGCTCGATGTGGGAGGCGCCGAGTTCGTCCTGCCCCAGCTGCTCGACGCCCATGCAGCCCGCGTCGAAGCCTCCCTGTCGCTCACGACGTTGCTCACGACCGCGCCCCTTGGATTCGAGGCGCAAGAGGCACAGTCGCATGCGGCCCGGGCTCGTCTGCACGCTGCGCGATGGACCGCCGCCGCCGAGGCCAGCCGGCGCTGGATTGCGCTCGCACACGCGGAGGCCAACGAGGCGTTGCTCACGGAGGTGGAGCAGGGTCATCGGCTCTGGCTTGAGACGCTCACGGCCCGCGTCGAGGCTGGCCTCACCTCCGAGGCCGAGCGATTGGAGGTGCGCGCGCAGCTCGTCTCGGTCGAGGCGGAGCACATGCGCGCGGCAGCCACGCGGGCCTCTGCAGCGCGGGCCCTTGCATCCATGCTCGCCCTCGACGGCGCAATCGCGACGACAGGGCTCGGTTCGGGTGTCCTTGCGCAAGACGCGACAACGCATCCCGCCGCTCATCCTCAGATCGAAGCGCTCACGGGCACCGAGCACGCCGCGCGCACGGGTGCACTGCGCGAGCGGCTCTCCGCACTGCCGCAGGTGTCGGCGCATTTCGGCGTCGACGTGGCCACGCCCCACCCGCGCGCCTTCGCGCAGGACACGCTCCAGGTCTTCACCACATGGGATGCGGGCGTCACCGTCTCCTTCTCGCTAGAGGGCGCGCTGATGGCGAGTGCGCGGGCCGATCGTCTCGATGCCGATGCCGATGCGCTCCTCGCTCAGCGCACGGAGCTCGAACGCGTGCTGCGTCTCGAAGAAGACGATGCCGCGGCCTCGCTCGTGGCCGCCCAAGCGGGACATCGGAGCGCCCTTTCATCGGTCAGCGTCGCCGAAGAGCTCGCCCTCATCCGACGCGCACAGCATCAGCAAGGGACACTCGGCGCGGCAGAGCTTCGCGTCGTCGAGCTGAGCCTGCTCAGGGCACGTCTGAGCGCGCTCTCCTCGCTCGCTGAAGTGCATCTCGCGCGAGGAAGGCTCATCGCCGCACGCGCACGTTCGATCGACGCGTTCGTCTCGGAGGTGTCGCGATGAACTGGCTTGCCTCCATCTCCGTACGTCGCCCGGTGTTTGCGTCCGTCATGGTCCTCTCGCTCTTGGTGGTCGGCATCGCGAGCTTCTTTGGCCTCCCCCTCGAGCGCTTTCCCGATGTGCGCGCGCCCTTCGTCGTCATCACCACCGAGGCCACGGGCCTAGGCCCGCTGGAGGTCGAGCAGCAGGTCTCGATGCGCATTGAAGAGGCCGTCAGCGGCGCCGCGGGCCTGGAGCGACTCGACTCGCAGAGTGTCGATGGCCTCAGCATTGTCGTCGCCGAGTTCTCGCTCAGTCGCGACCCCGCCGAGGCGACCAATGACGTGCGCGAGCTGGTCTCCCGCGCGAGCAGCCTGCTTCCCGCAGCGGTGAGGGCGCCGCGTGTCGAGACCTTCCGACCCAACGATGTGCCCGTCGCGCTCCTCGCTGTTTCCATCTCAGGCGATGCGATCGCGCGTGACCCAGGCGAGCTCACCGCCATCGCCGACCGCCTGGTGCGACGGCGCCTTCAGACCGTGGAGGGCGTGGCCCGCGTCTCGATGTTTGGCGACGCGACGCGACGGATCGACATCACCCCGCGGCTCGATGACCTGGAGCGCAATGGCCTCACCGTGCTCGACCTCGCGAATGCCATTCGCACCGAGCACGTGGATGCCTCGGGCGTCGTGTTGCTGGAGGGCGCGAACGAGGAGCCGCTTCGACTGCGTGGTCGTGCCGTCAGCGTGGACGATCTCGCGCAGCTCTCCGTGCTTGCACCGAGCGGCGCCGCGCTCGTCGTCGGTGATCTCGCAGACCTTCGAGACGGAGCCGGTGAGGCCACCTCGGCGGCCCGCGTGGACGGCAACGATGTGGTGCTGCTCGCGATTCGAAAACGCGCAGGCGCCAACACCGTGGCCCTCGTCGAGAGCCTCCGCGCGCAGCTTCCCGAGATCGAATCGCGCCTGCCGCGCGGTGTGCAGCTGACCTTGGTGCGCGACGAGTCGGAGTTCGTGGCGAATGCGATTGAGTCGGTGGAAGAGCACCTTGTCGTTGGCTCCTTCTTGGCCGCGCTCGTCGTGCTCGCCTTCCTCCGCTCGGGGCGCTCGACGCTCATCACCGCGCTCGCGATTCCCACCTCGATCATCTCGACCTTCGCGGCACTGCGCGCGCTCGGTCTAACGCTCGACACGATCACGCTCCTTGGGCTGACGCTCGCGGTTGGCATCGTGATCGACGACGCAATCGTGGTGCTCGAGAACATCGTGCGCAGGCTCGAGGAGCACGGAGGCTCACCGCAGGAGGCGGCCATCCACGCGACCTCGGAGATCGCGCTGGCGGTGCTCGCGACCACCTGCTCGCTCGTCGCCGTCTTTCTCCCCGTCGCCTTCATGGACGGAATCGTCGGCCGCTTTCTCGCCTCCTTCGGCCTCACGATGAGCTTCTCGATCCTCGTCTCGATGTTCGTCGCGTTCACGCTCACGCCGATGCTTGCGGCGCGCTGGCTCAAGGCGCCCAAGGTCCAACATCCACCGCCGCCCACACCGAAGGATGTCGAGGCTCCGCGGGATGAGAGAGCGTTCTATCGGCAGGTGGCCAGCGGCGCGCCCGTGCTGCCGGGCGAGACGAGTCCTTGGCTTGAGCGGGTCTACACACGCTTGCTCGCCTGGTGCCTCGCACACAGGTGGGTCGTGGTGGTGCTGATGCTCGCGACGCTCGCCTCGATCGTTCCACTCGCAGCCGCGACGCCGAGCGCCTTCCTCCCCACCGAGGATGAGTCTCGCCTCGAGCTTGTCGTGCGCCTCCCGGAGGGCACGAGCCTCGCGGAGACGACGCGCTTTGTGCAGCGCATCGCCGACCGAATCGATGCGCTTCCCGAGGTCGAACAAACGGTGCTCTCCGCAGGCCGCGCGAGTGGTGATGATTCCGCGCGCGGTGCCAACGAGGCGAGCGTCTACATCGGGCTGACACCTGCGAGCACACGCGCGCGCAGCCAGGCCGAGCTCGTCCAAGTCATCCGCGAGGAGGTACTCGTGCAGTTTGAGACGATGCCCGACGGCACGGAGATCCCCCTCTTGTGGATCGCGGGCGTCGATGCGTTCGGCTCCTCCGGCGCGGCCTCCGCACCGATTCAGTGGGTCATGCGCGGCGCCGATCTGACGCGGCTCGCGGAGCGTGCGCAGGCGCTCTTGGTCGAGGCACGCCAGATCGAAGGCACAGGCGATCACGGCCTCACGCTGCGCGCCGACGCACCGGAGCGAACGCTGCGCATCGACCGCAACCGCGCCCGCGACAGGGCCGTCTCCACCGAGGCCATCGCAGCAACGCTCGGCTGGCTCTCAGGCGATGCCGTGCTCGGTTCCATCGAGGACGTAAGCGGCAGCATCGAGCTGCGCATGCGGCCTCCAACCGCCGTGCGTGAGCAAGTCGAGGAGGCGCTCGCCGTGCGCGTCGCAACCAGCAATGGCCAACGCGTCCCGCTCGGCGAGGTGGTCACCGAGACACGCCGCCTCATCCCCGCGGCGATCGAGCGCACCGATCGCGAGCGCCAGATCACCCTCTACATGAGTGTGGGCCCAGGCATGAGCGAGGGCGCCGTGCTCGAGGCATTGCGCGCGGCCGAGGCAAGGATGGGCGTCCCCACGGAGATGCGCGGATCCCCCGCCGGCAACGCGCGCGAGCTCGAGCGCACCGAGGCCGCCTTCGGCTGGGCGTTCTTGATGTCGTTGGTCTTCATGTACCTGGTGCTCGCCGCGCAGTTCGAGAGCTTCATCGTGCCCGTGGTCGTGCTCGTCTCGCTGCCGCTCACGGTGCCCTTCGCCCTCGTCTCGCTGCTCGTGATGGGGCAATCGCTCAACCTCTTCTCCGCCCTCGGCGTGCTCGTCCTCTTCGGTGTGGTGAAGAAGAACGCGATCCTCCAGATCGATCACACGCGCCATCTCTCCGCGCAGGGATGGCCCAGGCCGCTCGCGCTCTTGCTCGCCAACCGAGATCGCCTGCGGCCCATCCTGATGACCACCGTCGCCTTCGTCGCAGGCGCCCTCCCCCTGGTCATCTCCGCCGGAGCCGGCGCCGGAGCGAACCGCGCCATCGGCGTCGTCGTCATGGGCGGGCAATCGCTCGCGCTCCTCCTCACGCTGGTGGCGACCCCTGTGGTGGGCACGTTGATCGACGACGCGAAGCGGCTCTTCCAGCGGCGGGCGCAACGTGACGAGAACAACGGCGAGGGGTGAACTCGCGGCCGTGCTCTTCACGGTCGGCAAAGCCGCCCCGCATCGTGCGGAGTCACGTTGCCCGATCCGCGGAGCCGCCCCGCATCGTGCGGAGTCACGTTGCCCGATCCGCAGAGCCGCCCCGCATCGTGCGGGGTCACGTTGCCCGATCCGCGGAGCCGCCCCGCATCGTGCGGCACGCACTTGCTCCGCGCGCGCCACCCATGTTGAGCTTCGCTTTCACCTGGAGGATTCAACATGGGAACGATTCAAAGTGGGAACTCAGTGAGTGCGCGCATCAAGGCAGGCGATCACGTCGTCGCACGCGGCAAGACGGTCGACACGAAGGCGATCAAGACGTCCTTCGCGCGCTTTGCAACCGTGCACAAAACCTACAGCGCGTCGGACGACAAGGTGCAGAAGGCGAGCGAGCAGGTGCTCAAGGCCGAGCGTGCTTTTGGTCAGGCCGATGCGACGCAAGACGGCTCTGTCACGGGCCTCGCACTCGCCTACGTCAACGCGGGCGCCAAGCTCAACAAGCCCTTCGAGGGCCTCGGTGTCGGCACGCCCGCAGAGCTCATCAAGCTGGATGCATCGAAGGCGGCGAAGGTCATCCAGAGGCTTGCGGGCATCGCGGAGAAGTACGCGGACAAGGGCGTGAAGAAGGCCGGCGCGGCAGCGAAGAAAGCGGCGACTGCGGTGCTCGCTGCAGAGAAGCCGATTGTCGAGAAGCGCAAGGCGCGCACAGCGCTCATGACTGCACGCGATGGCCTCGCGCTTCAGTGGGAGAAGGCCTTCGCCTCACTCAAGCTCGCAGCCCGCGCCTCGGACGATGCGCACGGCACCAAGCTCCTCGAGGCGCTCTTCAGCGAGGGCTGAGCAAGGGCGAGGCTGCTCTCAGGCCACCGCGACGGTCACGATGGGTGCCGCCGCGATCGACTTCTTCACCTTGCACTGCTCGGCCGTCCTCACGATGGCCGCGCGGTACTTCTCGGGGAAGCCCTCGGGCAAATTCACCGTGAGCGTGACCTTCGTCGGCAGGTGCGTCTCGGCATCAAAGTCGACGTGCTGCGAGAGCGAGAGGCCCTCGGTCGAGAGCTGCCGCGCCTGACAGAAGCCGAGCACGTAGATGCCGGCGCAGGTGCCGAGCGAGGCGATGTAGAGGTCGAAGGGGCCCGGTGCCGAGCCCTCGCCGCCACCGCTTGCGGGTTGATCGGTGTGCACTGTGAAGCCATCAAAACTTGCATCGACGCGCTTCTGACCGGGGAAGGTGATCTTGAGGTCCATGCGAAGGAGATACTCCCGTTGCGGCAAACGATTCAGGCCCGCGTGCGCAGCCACACGCGAGCCACAGACGTGCGTCTCGCAAGTGAGTGCACGCATGCACGCATCGTTCAGCCGAGACCTTCGCCCCACACCTGTGGCACCCTCGCCTGGTGAGACATTGCGAAGGGTGCGATCTGGAGCACTCCGCGTTCATCTCGTTCACCAAGGGAAGCCTCATCGATGGGCGATACCGCGTGGTGCGTGAGCTGGGGCGGGGCGCGATGGGACAAGTCTTCCTGGCGGAGGATGTTCACCTGGCGCGCTCCGTCGCGCTGAAGTTTGCAGACCAGAGATCGTCCGGGCGCTTCGTCGCAGAGGCCGCCGCGCTCGCCTCGCTGCGCCATCCCAACATCGTCGAGGCGTATGCGTTCGGCGTGGCCGGTGAGCACTCCTTCTTCGCGATGGAGTACGTCGCCGGAGTCTCGGTGGATGAGATCATCTACCAGCACGCCAAGCACGCGACGCCCGTGCCGATGCATGCCGCGACGCGCATCGTGGGCAAGGTCGCCGAGGGGCTCGCCGCTGCACACGCAAGGGAGCTCGTGCACCACGATGTGAAGCCCGCGAACATCCTCGTCGAGATGTACACGGGCCGTCCCGTGCTCGTGGATTTCGGCTTGGCCAGCATGGGCTCGCGCGTGAGCTCGGTGAAGGGCACGCCCGCCTACATCGCCCCCGAGTGCTGCATCCCCGAGGCCGAGATTGGCCCCCTTGCGGATCAGTACTCGCTCGCCTGCACCGCCTTCGAGATGCTCACGGGCGAGCTGCCCTTTCGCGGCGATAGCTTCCTTGAGTTGATGCATCGCCATCAGACCGCAGACCGCCCCAAGCTCTCGTTTCACCGCGCCGAGCTGGAGCCCCTCGATGCCACGCTGCAGCGCGCCTTCGCGATTCAGCCGCGCGACAGGTTCCCCACCTCGCTCGCGTTTGCGCGCGCCCTCGAAGAAGTCGTGCGCACGATTCCCGTCGCGCCCTCGCTCCTCGGCGATGAGACGGATGCACTCGTGCCGCTCGATGGCGTGGCCGCTGCACAAGCCCTGCATGACCCGGCGCTGCGCATCCTGGTCGTCGATGATGATCCGGTCTCGGTGAAGGTGCTGACGCGCGCGGCGCAGAACGCCTTCGCAGGCACGCGCATCGAGGTCGCACGCGCGCGCGCGGGCCCCGATGCACTCGCCAGCGCCAAGCACCGCATGCCGCAGCTGGTGGTGCTCGACTATGGCCTGCCCGACATGAACGGCGTCGAGGTGCTCTCGCGCATGCGCGCGCTGCCCGGTGGCGAACACCTCCAGGTGCTGGTTGCGAGTGGGCAGGTCGGTGAAGAGCAAGTCTTCCGCTTCTCCGTGCTCGGTGTTCTTGAGTTCCTAGCCAAGCCCTTCGATGTGCTGACGGCCGCAAGACGCATCGAGGCCATCGCGCAGCAAGCAGGCTGGCTGCGCATCGCACAACCCTCGACGCTTCGCCCAGGCAAGGGGGCGAGATGAGCGGCACCGAAGTGAGCGTATTCGACGAGGCGCGTCTGCAAAGCCTGGAGAGGGATCTCGGCAAGGAGGATGTGCGCGAGCTCTTGATGGAGTTCGTCACGCAGATGCGCGTCTGGATCGCCGCCCTCACACAAGCCCCGGTCTCGCCACCCAAGACGATGCGCGAGCTCGCGCATGCGATTGGCTCAAGCGCGACGATGATCGGCGCTGTGCACCTGGAGCGCGCAGCACGTGCGCTTGAGCATCACGTCGGCAGCGAGGAGGCCATGCGCGCGTTGCGTGATGAGGTGCTCGCGCAGTGGTCGGTGGCCGAGCGTCAGGCGCTTACGCGCGCGTAGCCTTCGCACGCAGCGCCTCAGCAATCTCAGAGAGGATCTGCTCACGCGTAAAGGGCTTCGGAATCCACGCGTCAAAGAGACGCGCCGCTTCCTCATCGGAGCTCAACGCAACAAAGCGCGCCTTGGAGAATGGACGCGCGAGCTTGAGCATGTCGTGACCGCCAAGGATGGGCATGTGCAGGTCGGAGAAGACGACGTCGAAGCTGCCCGCACGAATCAGAGCAAGGCCACGCGCGCCGTTCTCTGCGAAGGTGAGATCGAGCGCCTCGTCCCGAAGCAGATGCGCAAAGATGCGCCGACTCACGCCGTCATCGTCGACGATCAACACGCGCGGTCGCGCTGCGGTTTCATGCTCACTCAAGGTTGGTCACCCAAGGTGCTCTGAGTGTAATCGCGCTCACGGTGCAAGCGGCGCGAATCTTCTCCGCCTCGCCGCGCGCGTCACTCTCGGGTAGCTACTCGCACCATGACGACGCACCCCTTCTTCTTCACCTGGTCCGCACAGAAGAACGCTCAGCCGATGGAGATCACCGGCGGCGAAGGCGCTTACTTCCACACGCCGGAGGCCACCTGGCTCGACTTCGGCTCGCTCAGCTACCAAGCGAATTTGGGGCACGGTCAAAAGCGCATCGCCGAGGCGATCAAGGCGCAATGCGACTCGCTCTTGCTCACCGTCCCAAGCGCGCTCTACCCAGCCAAGACGGCGCTCGCTGAGCTGCTCTTGAAGAACGCGCCCAAGGGCTTCACCAAAGTCTTCTTCACGCTCGGCGGCTCCGAGGCCGTCGAGAACGCGCTCAAGATCGCGCGCCTCTTCACCGGACGACACAAGACGCTCTCGCGCTACCGCAGCTACCACGGCGCCTCGATGGGCGCGCTGGCGATCACCGGCGACTACCGAAGGCCGGTGCTGGAGCCGATCTCCACAGGCGCCATTCACGTCCTTGATTGCTACGAGTCGCGCCTCCCTGGTGGAGGCACCGTGATCGAAGGTGGAGGCTCGGCAGAGGCCATCGCACAGACGCTCGACCTCGAGGGCAAAGGCAGCGTCGCAGCCATCTTCCTAGAGCCCGTGCCCGGACAAAACGGCTGCCTCGTCCCGCCCGCGGGCTACTGGGATCGCGTGCGTGAGGCCTGCGATGCACACGGCACCTTGCTCGTCGCCGACTGCGTGCTGAACGGCTTTGGAAGGCTCGGCACGTACTACGGCTTCGAGTCCCTCGGCGCGTCCTCGCCCGACCTCATCACCGTCAGCAAGGGCATCACCGGAGGCTACGCGCCGCTCGGTGCCGTGCTCGTGCATGAGCGCATCGCCAAGCACTTCGAAGACAACGTGCTCTACGCCGGCCTCACGTTCTACGGGCACCCGCTCGGTGTCGCAGCAGGTGTCGCTGCGCTCTCGATCTATGAGGAGGAGAACCTCATCGCGAAGAGCCACACCTTGGGCATTCACTTCGCGGCCAAGCTCGCGGCCCTTCAAGACGCGCATCCCACGCTCCTTCCCAAGACGCGTGCACGCGGCCTGCTCGGCGCCTTTGAGCTCGCCTGCGATGACACCACCTTCGCCAAGATCACCCGCGCGATGAACGATGCGCACCTCTACGTGCACGTGAACAAACACTTCAAGACCATCGTCCTTGCACCGCCTCTTGTCGCCACCGAGGCCGACATCGACGAGGGCTTTGCGCGTCTCGCGCGTTGCCTCGCGTAGTCGCGTTCCGGCGATGTTCGTTGACCTCGCCCCCTTCCCACGAAAGCATCCCCAACCATGGGTCTCGGCTCGGTCATCCTCGGCGTCTTCGCGTTCCTCTGCATGTTTGCGGGAGCGCTGCTTGTGTGGGTGCCCTTCCTCGGCACGATGCTCTCGTTCCTCTCGCCCATCCTCGCCATCGCCGGCGTGATCTTGGGCGGCGTCGCGATGTCGCGTGCGCGTGAGGGGCAAGGCGAGAGCGAGGGCTTGGCGATAGGTGGGCTCATCTTGAACGTCGTCGCGTTCATCCCCGCGATGCTCATCGCGCTCACCTGCGGCCTCTGCAACACGCTCTGCACGAGCGCCTTTGTGACGCCCAACGGGCAGACCTCGCGCGTGCCCTGGACGGTCGATGGCGGTGTTCGCTCGAACCCCTTCGAGGACCTCTTCGCCGACGCGGGCCCACACGGAAGCATCCTGCCGCCCACGCCAGTCACGCCCCCGCTTCCCACGGCACCAAACGATCCAAACGCGCCGGCCGTTCCACCGACAACCGATCCGGTTCCGATGGAGCGCCAGGGCGATCAGACGCCGCTTCCTCCACCGCCGCTTCCACCCGGGCCGCACGCGCTTCGCGTCACCCCAACTCCGTAGTCGCATGCAACCGATTCTCACCGAGGTTCACCTCTTTGGCGTCTCGCGTCCGATCGGCGGCTACGGCCTCTGCGTCGCACTCGG
>JBILQT010000258.1:0-9895 GCA_044373065.1 Sandaracinaceae bacterium | reverse complement strand
CTTTCGGCGAGACGCGTTGCTCGCCGTGGTCTTCATGACCAACGGCGATGACTGCTCCACCACGGACGACAGCATCTACCTGGACACGCCCGAGGCGAGTGCGCAGTGGGGCAGCGACCCGCGTCTTCGATGCACGCGCGCGGCGAGCACGATGCAATCGATGGAGCGCTACCTGCGCGGCCTTGAGTTCGCACGCGGCGCCTACACCGGGTACGGCCCGCAGCCCGCGACGCTGGGCGCCATCGTGGGCATTCCAGAAGGGAGCGCGGACAGCATCGACCTCAGTGACGAGCACATGCAGGTCGTTGAGACGGGCGACATCACCAACCCGCTGCGCGACTCCTGCGTCAGCGCGGACGGTGCGACACACGCAGACCCTCCAAGGCGCTTCCTTGAGTTCAGGCAAGAGCTCCATCAGCCGATGTCCTTCGCATCGATCTGCAGCGACGACTTCATGCCCGCCTTCGAATCCCTGCTTGAGTACTCACGGTGGGGCGATGGGCGCACGGGCTGCCTCGCGCGCGCCCTCCCCCGCGATGCGCGCGGCCTTGTGAACTGCACCGTCACCGAGACGCTGCCCTCGGCGCGCGAGGAGAACAGGGTCACGCACTGCGCGGACGTGCCCGGCCGCACGTTCTTGAGGCGCGTCACGTTGTGGGGCGCGGAGCGCGAGCAATGCCGCGTCACACAGCTGAGTGAGACAACGCCCGGCGCCGCAGGCTGGGTCTACGAGGACGACCTCAGCGAGCCTGTTGTGGCCACCTGGTGTGCTCGCACGCCGCAGCTCATCCGCTTCACACCCCGCGGCCGTCCGCCGACCGGCGCCATCGTGCGCCTTGAGTGCACGTACGCACTCCGCAGCGAGGTCTCGGGCAGTCGCTGCCTCGACGAGCGCACCGCGCCCCGCTGCGCCCGCGGGATGATCTGCGACGCCGCACACGACGCCTGCAACACACGCCGCGCCCGCGACGCACCGCCCCTCCAATGCGACCGCATCGAGAACCTCTGCGCCGTCCGCTGCGCAAGCGACGCCGACTGCGAGGCCGCCTCGCTCGAAGGCCACGTCTGCGACCTACGGCCCTACGAAGAAGCGGCCACGGGCGCGGCCTACGAAGCACTCACGCCGGAGCAGCGCGCGGAGGTGCGGGGCGTGTGCGTGAACCCGAGCTGCGAGATGTGAGGCGCGTCTCGCACTCCTGAGCCGCATCCATCTCGCGCGCGCTCCTCGCGAGAGCGGGAGGAGACAGCGCAGCGGAGTTGACTGAACGCCGCGTTGGCGCTGGGTCGGTGTTCTCGCGTGCGAGCGTCAGCGTGGTCTCGCTCGGTTGCGTTCTGGGTGGTTCCGCAGTCAGCGTTGAGGGCGCCAAGGGTTGGTGTTTCGCGCCTCGCGAGCCGCACGTCTCGCGCTCTTGATCCGCATCCAATCTCGCGCGCACTCCTCGCGCTCTTGGCGAAATTTTCTAGTCGAGCCCTGTGACTTCGACGTGCTGGGGCTGGGGCCCCGGCACGGAACCGCGAAGCGGGGGTGAGTCTAGGAGAGAAGCGACGACGGCGAACCCCGGATGGGGGTGAGACGCGTAGCGAAGCGAAGCGGCGAGGGAGCACCCCCTGGTAAAAAACAGCCGTGTGTTTTGTCGGGGACGTCACAACGCCTCCAAGCGAGAACTTCTGCGCGCACTCCGAGATGAAGCCCCGCCTCGTGTACCTTCCTCGCACCCAACGGGAAGGACGACCCATGAAGATCAGCGCGCTCATCGCAGAGAACGTTCGCAACTTCGAAGGCGAGCACGTCATCGACCTCGATGAGGGGCTCAACGTGTTCATCGGGAAGAACAACACGGGGAAGTCGACGCTGTTGAGGATCCCTACCCTGTTGGGAGCCACGTTCGTGAACAGCATCCGCCATCCCGAGATGGGTCGTCGGAGGAGCGCTCAGATGTTGTTGGGCGTTCGGTTTCAGTGCTCGTCCGAGAGATTTGACCAGTTGATGCCGGGGTCTCGAACCGAGCTGTTTCAGATGAATCTGTTCGGTGCTCCCTCGGTTGGTGGGGGTTGGACGGACCGAGGCACGTGCGTGTTTGACGCCATTGGTTCCGACCTGGGTGGTGGCTTCAGGCTTCCTCCGAGCACGGGTCTCGCTCCGCACATTCATGAACTTCGCTGGATTGCTGGGAGCTATCAGCTGTCCCGCAGCGATGGAGCTACTGAAACGTTGTCTGGCAACCCGACCCCAATGTTGGCATTTCTGACATCGGAACTTGGCGAGCGCTTTCTCCCGTGGGCGCATCGTCCCTTTCAGTACGCAGACTTCCGCCAACACCAAAAGCGCCTCCTCTCTGCGGAGGACGCGAAGGTTCAGGAGACGCTGACCTTCCTCAAGATGAAGCACTACGAAGAGCACTTCGTTGCGCTCGCTTCCGCCATCACGCGCGCGCTCCCCGAGTTCAAGCGGCTCGACTTCGATGACGCATACAAGCCTGCGTTCAAGCTCGGCGACACCAACCAACTCCTCACGCGCGACCTCGTCGGCAGCGGCTCATGGACGTTCCTGAGCATCCTCACCGCAGCGCATGCCGCAGTCGCCACTGGCGCCGAGACCATCGTCCTCGACGAGCCGCATCTCTACTTGCACCCAGGCCTTGAGCGTCGACTCGTTAACGAGCTAATGCGGGACGAGACATGGGGCGAGCAGGCGCCGCAGCTACTCGTCGCTACCCACTCGCCCGTCTTCCTCGATGCGGCCTGGCGCAAGGGGAAGGTCTACTTGCTCGACTGGGAGGACGAGAACCGCACGAAGGTGAAGGCGCACGAGCTCACCAGAGGAGAGATTCAGAACCAGCTGCGCAACGCTGTCTCGGTTTCCACGATCAGCGATTTGCTCTACGCCGACCGCATCGTCTTCGTGGAAGGTGCGAGCGACGTGAAGACTTTGGAGGTGCTCACCGAGAGCATCACGTCCGATGGCGCGAACATTCGCTTCGAGCCGCTGAAGTCACCCGACAACATTCGTCAGCAGGCGTTCGTGAATGCGCTGCGTGCTGTGTCGCGCGGGTTCAGCACTGTTCCCGGCGTGAAACCAGTGCTGCTGCTCGACGCTGACAAACGAGTTGAGATCGAAGCTGTCTGGCGAGATATGGAGAGCAGTCCGCGGACGGGTTTCGAGGTGTATTGGGCTGGGGCGACGGGGCACGACATGGAGTCGATCTTTGCCGACGCGCCGTTCCTGGCTGCGTTCTTCGCGGCCAAGGGCATCACAGACGCAGGCCTGTTGCAGACTTGCGCCGGCGCCGTTGCTCCAATCTTCGATGAGAACCTGCCTCCTCCGACGAAGGACGAGACGGCGAGCCAACGACTCTTCGCTCTACACGAGAGGTGGTTTCCAGGTGTGCTGCCTTCGCCCGAGCAAGGCGGCAAGACAGTGTTGCTCGAGGCGCTTGCGACCTTCTATCGGAGCGACACGTGGACCGAGCCGCTTCCGATGGTCGAGAACCTCATCAAGACACTCAAGGGCGTCCCGCCGACCACGCCCACCCAATGAAGCGCGCCGACCGAATCCGCTTCGCAACGTCCCTGCGATCAACACTCCCGTTCCTTCACGGACGCGGCCCCTTACTCGAAGTGCTCCCGCGAGGTCGCGTACTTCGCGGGGTGTATCTGGAGGGCTCGTCGTTCAACCCAGGAAAGCTCCGTGCGTGGGCGTTTGTGCAGCCCCTCTTTGTTCCCGCTTCCTCCATCGTGCTGACGCTTGGTGTGCGCATTGGTGGCAACGCGGCATGGGGTCTTGGTGACGAGTCGACGCTCGCTGCGGCGCTCGCGGAGGAAGGACGCGTGCACTTCGAGACATCGACTCCGAGCGCGTTGCTCGAGCTCGTTTCGGGCTTGCCCGGCGATCAAGCGCTGGAGGTGAAAGCGTACACGTTGGTTGCCGAGCGAAGGTTCGGCGACGGCGCGGATTGCCTCGACGCGCTGGCGGCGCACCTGAGCGCGGAGGAGCCGCTGCCTTGGAGGCTCGCAGTGCGAGAGCGTGCGACGCATCTCGCGAGTCTGGCGAGAACGAACCCGGAGGCGGCGCTTGAACAACTTGTGGCGTGGGAGGCGTAGACCGTGGTGGCGCTTGGGCTGAGGACGAGTGAGTGAGCTGCGGCTTAAGCGCGTAGCGAAGCGAAGCGGCGAGGAGTCCTGGCTAAAGACAGCCGTGTGTTTTGTCGGAGACGTCACGGCGCGGCGGGCGAGAACTTCTGCGCGCACTCCGAGATGAAGCCGAGACTTCGCGTGCTCGGTGCCTACCAAGCCTTCATTCGGAAGAGCCGTCCGCTCTCGCCCTCATCGTGCAGGCGCAGCACGATGTCGGCCTCGATGAACAACGGTTCCATCCCATCGAGGGTGGGGAGGTCTGAATCGATCAGGGTGACGATGTGCTGGATGCCAAGCTCGGCGTACTGGCGAATAACTCCGACCAGGTTCTCTTTCTTGCGGTCGTCGAGGGACTCGAACACCCCGTCGTGAAATACAAACCTCGGGTAGCGACCACCGAGGTGCGCGCGCGTGAGCGCAAGATCGAACGCGACGCAGAGGAGCTTCCGATACGTGAAGCCGCTGTCGGCACTCGTCGTCTTTCCCGCATCGTCGAGAATCTCCGCCGCGAACTCCAAGTGGCCGTGCTGGTTCGCCTTCACGCTCAGGAGAGCTTTGCGTCCGATGACGGCGTCCACGATCTCGCTGAATCGCAAACGAATCTGGGAGAAGAGACTTTCCTTGTCGGAGTTCTGCTTCTTTACGTCGACCTCAATCGCGGCCTGGAGATTGGCCTTCTCGTCAGCAAGTACACGCACAGCAGTGCGAAGCTCCTGAAGACGCCCGAGAGATGCCTGTTGCCGCGTGAGCGAGGCGATGTCGGCCTTGAGCGTGACGAGCTCGTCGGCGACCTCTTTGTACTTCTTGAAGACATCTGCGCCGTTCAGGAAGGCGAGTGTCTCAGACCGCTTCTTCCCCAACGCACTGAGGTCGCTGTTCACCCTCTTCAACGATGCGTCGATCTCTGTGAGTTCCTCCCGCAGGTAGCCGCGACGCTCGTCGGTGATCGCTCGGTTGAATGAGATCAACTGCACGAAGTCTCGCTTGATCTGTCCGTCAAACACGACCCCAGCCTCCGCAAACAACGCCGCCGCGCTCGTGGGGTCAAAGAGGATTTCATCGTCATCAAGCGCAGCTGCGATCTTCTTCTTGTTCAGCGAGAGCGAGTACCGCTCCGCGTTCAACTGCGCGATTCCCGCGTCGAGGTCATCAACAACAAGCTTCGTCTTCTCCTTGTCGCTCTCTCGGAAATCGAACGCGTCGAGAAGCCGCTGCTTCTTCTCCGCCTCGTCCCCTTTCAAGAGGAGCAAGCCGTCGATCTTGCTGCTGTCCGGAATGCCTCCACCGAGCTCGCGCTGGAGGATCACCTCTTCGTCTCGCGACTTCTTGAGTTCTGTCTCTTTGGCGTAGTGCTCATTGAGGAGCGTGGCGTTGAAGCCGAGCAAGTTCGCGAGGAATGGCTTCCAGTCTTCGTGCTTCCCGCCGAACTTCTTCAAGTGGAACACTTCCCGGAAGTCTTCCTGGGCGCGGAGCAGGTAGCCGACCACTTTGCGGTAGGTCCAAGGCGTCAGGTCGCGAAGGTCGAGCGCGCCATCGAGCAACTCTTTCGCCTTTTCGATCGGCAGACCAGCGTGGTCCCAGCTTGTCGCCTCCGTGAAGTCCCGGTTTGACTGCACATGGCGCTTGAAGCTGATCTTGGTGTTGTCTGTCGTCGCGCGCCGCACGGTGAGGTGCGAGCCATCGAGGAGTTCCAGCTCCAGAAAGAAGACGAAATCCTCAAACGCGACGTTCTTCAAGAGGAAGAGCTTGGAGTCGCCGTTCTTCAGCAAACAAAAATCGATGACTCGCGCGAGCGTCGTCTTCCCAAGGTTGTGCGTGTCCTTCTTCCGGTTCTCCGGGAGTCGAATCTCTCCCAGGACAACGTTCAGACCCTCGTTGAAGTCGATCGGGGCGAACACCTCGGGCTTGTTCGTGTAGAGCCGCGAGAGCTTCATGGAGGGCCTACGTATTCGAATGCGTCGGTCTTGGGGCGGTAGTCCACGAGTCCCAGCAAATACAGGAGGTTCGTGGCGGGGAGGAACAGGAGGTCGCCACCAATGACGCTCTTCTTGGCGAACGCCTTGAGCGTGTCGAACTCCTCTACACGCCGCGTCTTCAACCGCGTGAGAAGGAGCATCGAGACGTTGATCACCGTCCGATCGGGATGGGAGTGTTTGCTAGGTCTCAGCATCTTCGTTCCGTCCGATGTCGCAGTTCCAGTACATGTAGAAGAGCACCGCGCGGGTGAGGCGCGGGTGCCTTGCGAGGTCCGAATCGCGACCGACGAGAAGTTTGTACAGGTAGTTCAACAGGTCATCGAAGCTTTGGTGGTCCTTTCGCTTGGCGATGATGTTCAGCTGAAACTCTTCCACTGCGGCCTCGTAGACCACCCGCAACCGCTCATTTTCTGGGGCCGCTAGGAACGTTCGAATCTGCCCCTCGTCCTTCATGTAGCGACGACGCAGATCCCGTGCGTACTCGGCGCTCATCGCATTGAGTTCGTTCTTGCGCTCGTATCCAACACGTTTGGTAGGGGGTGCGGGCGAATGCGCCTCGGCCTTGAGGTGAATCGCAAGATGCTCAACTACCTCGGCAAGCTCGTCAGGACGGACGATGAGCGGACCGTCGACGGGGTCGATTTCGGCAATTCGCACCGCGTCCGGGAACTGCTTGAGCCAAGGCTCCATCGACTGAATTCCGCACAACGCGATCGACGACTCGGCAAGGCCGCAGCTCGTCGCGATGAGACGCCGCAACTCCGACTCCGTGTTGGCCGTCAGCTTTCGGTTCGAGAAGAGCATGTAGTGGTCGAGTTGGTTCGATTCGCGAAGGGCTCTGATGCGGGGCAACTCCGAAGCCAGCACAGAGGTCTTTCGATTTGCGCCGTAAAACTCAGGATCGGAGAAGGAGCTGTTCAACCCACTCGTGTGCTTCGCCTGCACGATGACCGTGCCCTTCCATGGGTCTGATTTGCTCGGGTAGAGGTCGGCCATCCCAACGAACTTGGCGTCGCGGCCCCCGTCCGGTCCCACCGCAAACCCCTGCGTTCCAGCGCCGAGGACAAACTTGCAAATGGAGACGACGAGACGCTCAAAGTGTTCGGGACTCAGGTCTTCGAAGTGGATCTTCATCGTGTCGCTCACCCTTGAAGTGCACCTTCAAACTGAAGCGTCTGCGCATGGCCCCGGCATCTGACACTTGACGCATCCCGTGGTTGCCACATCCGACCTTCAAGACATGGCGGCCAGGGTACCCGAACGTTGCTCGCTGTGACTCACGACCTCTCACGTGCGCTCAATGTTCAACCTCGAAGTGAGACTTTATTGCGCGTTTGGTTTCCAAACGTATCAAAAAAGGTCCATTTTCGCCCTCCTTGGAAACCAAACACGCGTCCAAGTCTCCCTCCGCGAAGCTTTGGAAACCAAACGCGCCTTTTTGGCGCACTTCGAGGAGCTCTTGGAAACCGAACACGCGTCCAAGCGTCACTTGAACGGAGGTTTGGTTTCCAAACTCACAATCAAGTGACGTTTTGGACTCAGAATCCTCAGTAAATGTTGGGCTTGCGAACGCGTTCGCATTTTCCACTTCCACCACCCCGCCTCCTTTGTTTATTTTTTCCCCGCCCGCACGTCGCGGGCCTCGAACACGAGGGATGTCTGATGGCGGATATTTCGAAGGTGACGACCGATCGATTGAAGGTCTCTGGGACGCTCATTGCTGCGTTTGATGGGCAGGGCAGCACGATTTCGACGGCGCTTGAGGCGAGCCCAAACGCGCCTCCTGCTGGGCTTGCGGTGTCGATCATGACGTGGCTGCGCGGTGCGGTGGAGGCATCGGGCGACAACCTCCGAGAGGCCGACCTTGCACATGCGATGGAGGGCGATGACGACGAGGAGCCGCGTCGGCGACGGGTGGCTTCGGAGCGCGACCTTCGCGACGCATTGCTCTCCGGTGCCGATGCTGTGCGCGGCGTGTACGGGCGTCCTTTCAGCAAGCTCGTTGGCCTCGACACGGCGCTCGCAGCCCGCGCCGATCAACTTCAACACCAGGCGGACGGCGTCGCTCGCGCGCTCACAACCAACCCGGCACCCGCGCCGCTTCACGAAGGCGCCTCGGTGAACCTCGCGGTGATCGCGGCGAACATCGAGAGCAAGCGCGCGGCGCTGCAAGCGGCCCTCGACAAGGTCGCTCTCGAAGAGCGCGAGCTGCAGTCGACCATGAGCCTCCGAGACCAAGCCACAGCGCGTTGGACGCGTACGTACTCAGGCGTCGCAATGATCCTCTCCGGCATGGCCACGCTCGCAGGCCTCGATGATCTCGCCGCGAAGGTGAAGCCCACGGAGCGCAAGCGCGCAGGCATTCCCGAAGACGAAGTCTGAAGCCACGACCACCGAACGAAGAAGGCCCGCCAGATGCGCGGGCCTTTTGCTTTGCACCCACGCACACCCACGCCGCCCATGAACATCACCACCCAGCTCGAAGCCATCTACACCCGCCACGAGCACGCCGTCCTCCCCTACATCGGCGCCGCGTTTCAACAGCCCGATGAACGCGACCTCCGCGTGATGGCGATTGGCATCAACGCGTACATCTCCGCGAAGGACTGGCCGCCAAAGGCGCATTGGATGCGCGATTGGTTCGAGCAGCGAAAGCCTCGCTTTTACCAGAGGGTGTTCAAGGAAGCCGCGCAGCTCGCAGCAGCCGTCACAGCACCCTCGATGATGTTTGAAGGGCGCGTCTTCGACCCGCAGCGATGTCTGCTCGGCACCAACGCGGTGAAGACGTACCTGCCGGAGGCCGAGGGCAAGCGCGCAGAGCAGCTCACTGCCGAGCACTTCGCGCAGCACGACCTGCAGTGGCGCGACGAGCTTCAGCTACTCGCCGAAGCGGGCGTCGCGCCGCACGTCATCGTCGTCTTCGGCGCGCCCTTCTGGGAGCACGCATGGAAGGCCTTCCACCCCGAGCACACCTCCCTGCGCGCACCCATCGCAGTGCGCTCCTTCCGCGCCGCATGGGGCGACGCGCCGCATCGCCTGAACCGCATCACGCTCGACCTCGCAGGCAGGCCACATGACCTCCTCCTCGTCCGCCTCATGCACCCCGCAGGGCGCTCGATGATGGGCTCCGCGCGATGGCTCGTTGGACGGAGCGCGTTTCGCGAACTCGCAGGTCGAGAGAGCACATGCGCGAACGACCCGCGAAGACCGGATGCCCGAGCTCACGCGCCGCCCCAAAGGGCCCCGATTCGGCGTGATAGAAGTGGGTCGCCATGCTGAAGACGATGCACATCAAGAACTTCACGCTCTTCGCCGATGCGGACTTGAAGTTTGGGCCCCAGCTCAATGTCTTCGTCGGGGAGAACGGCTCGGGCAAGACGCACCTGATGAAGCTCGCGTACTCGGTGCTGGCGTGGAGTGCGACCGAGGGGACTGCAGCGAAAGACTCGGTGCCAACCAAGGCGGCGTTTCAGCCGGGGATCGCGAAGAAGCTCGTGAACGTCTTCAAGCCGGACAACCTCGGGCGGCTCGTGCGACGGCAGCAGGGCGTGCAGCGCTGCGATGTGTCGATCACCTGTGACAACGCCGCACTCGACATCGACTTCGGCTTCAACAGCAAGAGCAAGAGCGAGGTTCAGGTCAGCAAGCTGCCGAGCGCCTGGGTCGAGGCCCGTCCCGTGTTCTTTCCGACGCGTGAGCTGCTGACCATCTACCCAGGCTTTGTCGCGTTCTACGACAACCACTACCTCGAGTTTGAGGAGACCTGGCGCGACACATGCGCGCTG
>JBILQT010000344.1:0-6891 GCA_044373065.1 Sandaracinaceae bacterium | reverse complement strand
AGCCCGCTCGATGCGTGATCAGCCAAGAGACGAGTCGCGAAGTCGCGATTCCAGCGCGGTGTTTTCATGCGACGAGCGTCGCAAGGTGCGATGCGCGTGTCAGGACGTCGGCGGGCGGACGGTTACCAAGCACCGAGGCGGTCAGCGTCCGAAGTCGAAGGTAGCGGTCGACCACCAAAGTCAGACTTGGCTCTCCAGCGAGCAAAGTTCTGCTCCAGGAAAATGCGTCGGCCTTCCAGCACCGATGCGTGCGCCCGATCGATGAGGTCGCTGAAGCTCGCATCTTCCCGTTCGAAGACGCCCAGTTGACGCACCTCAACTGACCTTCCGCACCGCCTTCGCCACAATCAGCTCGAGCTTCGCCCCACACGCTTCCATCGCATCGAACATCGTGGGAACGGCGCACTCACTTCCGATCACCATGAGCCCCGCCGCAGGCATGCGCGCGCCGAGCTGCGGCGGATAGACGAACGCGTTGTGCGAGGTTCCATGCATGTCGCGCACACACTCGTCCGAGGGCAGCGAGCTCGTAAGAATTGGGAATGGCGCGGGCGCCATCCGACCCTCACCTGCGAAGGCAAGGAGCTGGGCATCGTCACGTCCAACCCAGAAGCCAACGAAGCTCGCATCGAGCTGCGCGCGAAGGATGCGAACCTCAGCGCGGAGCTTTGCCTGCGCGCAAAGGTCGACGCGCTGAAGCAGCCACGTCGCGCTGCCTGGCAAGACAATCATCGCTGCTCCGTTGCGAGACGACGCTCAACTTGTTTCACGAGCGCGTCGAGTGCATCCAAGTCGAGCAGCACGTTTCTCTGACTCGGTGCTTCCACACGCAGGCCGAGTTGATCCCAAGCGCGATTCAACTCGGCGGGGTGCCGCTCAAGGATCTGCTTCAGCGTGACTTGTTCTTCAATCATCAAGACGCTGATGGCTGCGCGATAGAGGCAGACCTCAAGGGGCAAGAGGCCGAGCTTGGGTGCGACCTCGCAAGCCGAGCCGGGCGTCGCGAGACAGAGCGCGCCGAGCTGCGACTGGGTGAACACGCGCTTCTTCGTCAGCCACTTCAGTCTTCGAAACTTTGCGTACGCATGAGCCGTCTCGAAGTCGACCTTGGCTCGATGGGCAATCTCGGCGAGCGGTTCGATGCCTCCCCACATTCCGATTGTTCCGGCCCACCGAGGCTGCAAACGACGCACATGTCCGGTGTGTCGCTCGCGCTCCAAGGTCACCTCATCCTCGGGCACTCCATGGGCAACCAACTCGCGGTTGGTGAGGATCCCAAACTGCAATGCACTCGGCGTCATGAGCGAGTTCCAATCTTGATCGCGTGGTCGATGTCGCGGTCACAAACGCCGAGCGCGCGAACGAGCTTGGTCGCGGTGAACCCGGCGGTGATCAGCGTGGTGACGGCTTCGACGAACGCGGCGTAGTCGAGAGGCTCACGGCGAACGTACTCGGGTGGCTGCCAGAGCCCGCCCAACTCCGACTTCACGTGGGTTACGACTGGCTCGAAGGGGTTTCCGAAGAGCACCACAGCGAGCGAGTTGGTGAGTGCGCGAACCGTGGGTCGTCCCGATGCGTGGTGAACACCTTTGCGAAGACGCCAGCGACGGACCTGCGCGACCGAGCATCCGGCCGCGCGGGCGATCTCAGCATCCGAAGCCCCCGCTTCGGCATCGCGGACGAAGGCATCGAGGTGGCCTCGCGCGAGGCGCTTGGAGCGCCTGTCTGGTCGCAGTGGAGACCGACTCGTCGGCTCTGTGCCGATGGTGTAGTCGCGAATGCCGACCACGCTCTCGGGCTCAATCCCAATCAACTCTGCAACGGTGCGCGGCTCGTACATGCCTCAATTCTACGAAGCGAAGCCGTGTCTGTGGAAGTTGGCCATTTTCGTAGGGGTTTCGACACGTTTTTGAGGGGAGTCTCCTTCCCGAAAGTGCGCTTCTCCATGCATTTGAGCGAGGCTAGTTTTGCGTGCTCTCGGTCGGGAATTCCTCGGGGTATTTTCTCTAACCTCTCAGAGTCGTGCAGAGCGCTCGCTGAAGCGCTGGCTGATGCGCGAGCGTGTCGTCGACGCGCACCTTCGCGAACCCCGACGCATCCAGCAGACGGCGTGCGATCAGACGCAGTCGATTCTCTGCACGATCCATCAAGACATCACTCTCACGTGCGCGCTGCGCGAGACGAATCATCGGTGCCCACGCACACCAGTCGCGCTTCTGCTCAATGATGCTGAGCATCCCTTGCTCGTCCCCACGCAGAACGCCACGCGCCCAGCGAGCCGCGTCAAACACCGTCTCGCGTCGCATCACAGCCAGTGAGGCAATCCGATACTCGTCGACAGGCGCGCTCTGGCGCGAGTTGATGCGCTTTGCGGGCGCTGGAACACGAAACGCACTGACCTCTGCGGCGTGCGCATCGACAAGCTCAGCGGGGATGCGAACGAACACCACGTTATCCTCGCTCCAGGGTTCGTAGATCGAGACACGTCGAACCGCCTCCCCCACCCCACACTCTTTGAAGCGCGTCTTGATCTGCGGGAAGCGCGTCAACGCAGCGCTCGTTGGATAGGCGGCAAGCAGCGGAAAAGCGTCGGAGAACATCACGCGTTCGTCGTAGGTGTCGAGTTGCATGGGGCAAGGATCCCATGCGGTCTGCGCGGTGTGGAAGGCGGGCCCACCGTTGTCTGACTATCGATGGCACCTTGGGGTAAACGGAGCGATCGTACAGCCATGGCCTGGCCCAAGATCAACTCCGGCAAGCATGCCAAGAGCTCGCTACCTACGATTGTCCTCAGGGACCCCGACTGGGTTTTTTGGGCCGCCACAGAAGGTCTGCTCGAACGGCTCGAACGGTCGGGCGAAGTTGTCGAGAAGGCAAGATCGATCCGAATCCCGGACGGGAAGCGCGGCCCGCGTGTCGCAGACTATATCGCCAATGCGCGCGGTGTGCTGGACCACGTGGAGATTGGCTACGCGTCGGAGATGATTCGCGACGAGGATCGCGGCGTCCGTCGCCTCAAGCACTTTGATCTGTTCTACGCCTACCGGCTGAAAGGTGCGATGGACAAGACTGGCTCGGGAGCAATCCTAGCCCTAGTGCGTCGGCACGTTTTCAAGCCGCGTGGTTGGACGCGCATGACCGTCGACCTATGCGAGTCCTTCTTCGACGATGACGCGAACTTCGATGTCTGAAGGGCGACATGCGCACAACGCCTTTGGGTTTGCGGAAAGTCATGCTCCAGACCAAGTGACCGATCAGAGTCTCTGCGCGACGGTCCCACGTCACACTTGACGTAGGCTCTCGCCGGATGCCAAGAGGGGCCATGGCGTTCCTATGTGGGTTCGTGCTTTGGCTCGCGATGTGCGGCGGTGTCGGCGCGCTGGCGCGCTCCCGAGGTCGCGACGTGGTCGCGTGGACGTTTTTGTCGTTCCTCATCTCGCCCCTGCTGGCAGGTATCGCGCTGCTGCTCATGGAGGACTTGGCGCAGACCACTCGAGTGTTGGTCGAGGAGGCACAAAGTCAGAGTGCACGCGGGTTCGCGGCGGTGGCACAGGCCCAGGCTGCGCAGGCGGAGGAACGCGCAAAGCAACTTGAGGCGGCGAAGATATCGGGCGCTGACTTCGTGATCGCAATCGAGCGCATCCGGCAGCTCCACGAGAAGCGCGTCTACAGCGACATCGAGTTCGCAGCTCGAAAGCAGAAGGTGATGGCGGACCTCAAGGACCGCGTGCCGAGTGAGCCTCCAGACGACTTCCTCGCAGCCCTCATCCCGCTACTCGACGTGGGCGCGCTCAACACTGATGAACTGCTGACGATCAAGAGCTGGTTGCACTGGGCAACGACCTCGCGCGTGGCGTCTCCAAGCGCACCTCGGGCACGCACTCAACCATCCACTTGGTCTGGCTACGCCTGCGAGCGATGCGGAGCGACGGCCCCCGTCGAGATGATGTGCGACCAGTGCTCGATCCCGATGACGCCAACGGCATGATGTAGCGGGGCAAATTGGAGGTCTTACGTCAGAGTTGACGTATGCAGCAATGACGCACATTCCTACCGTCGCGGTCGATGCCTGCCGACCTCGACCTCCAGCAAGAGCTGGGAAAGCGCTGCCGTGCGATGCGGCAACGCAAGGGGTTGTCGTTGATGGACGTTGTGAAGAACAACGAGGTGTCGCTCTCGCATCTTCAGAAGATCGAGCGAGGCGTCTTGGACCCGCGCATCAGCACGTTGAAGAAGCTCGCCGTCGCGTATGGCGTGTCGCTTTCGACCTTGCTGCGGGATGTCTGAGAAGTTCGCTACGTGATGCGGTAGTCGACATTTGTGGTGCCACGAGATCTCTGACCGCGGAACTGGGGTCGGCCGCGACGGTGCGCGATTCATGTTCACACAACACGAATCGTCGTGTTCCAACACCGGAGTTCTCATGTCGAAAACAAGCGATCGAGCGGCAGCTAACAATCACGCGAACCAACTGAATCCCAACAACTCAGCGTACTGGAGTGGGCGTGGAGTCCCTGCGCCGACTCCCTCGCAGGATACTCAGCCAACTCCGGCTGCATCCGCCGACAGCAACGGCAAGAACGCTTCGAGTTCACAATGAAGGAGCCGCCGGGCGGGAACTCCCGCCCGGCGTTCACTATGAACGCCAACTCATTCGACCTACCGACGGCCGGGCTGGTCCTGGGCGCGCTAGACGAAGCGCTCGACCTACACGCTCACGCTGAAGGCAAGCTCGACGATGCATCTGTGCGCCGCTACTTCCGCGGCGAGCGCCTCACT
Organism: Sandaracinaceae bacterium; assembly: GCA_044373065.1. Lineage (GTDB taxonomy): Bacteria > Myxococcota_A > Polyangia > Polyangiales > Sandaracinaceae > JAFLCL01. Next base: position 2,112 of record JBILQT010000344.1, on the reverse strand, counting down.
CTGGAGAAGCGTCACAACGTTCACGCAGCGGTCGCGCGTGCCCTACTCGCAGCGAATCTCCTCCCTACCGGCGTTGCGTTACGTGACGTTCTAAACGCGGGCAGGCGCTTTTCTGGCAACGACGTCAATGACCTCGCAGGCGCTATCGATGCGTACGCCACGTCATGGGACGGAGTGGTCGGGCGTCTGCGAACAAGTGCACCGATTGACTTCCCCAAGCTCGCAAATGCTGCCGCTCTTGAGCTCGTGTCGATCGATGTAGCAGTGCGATTTGGTGCACTACTTTGGCTGACACGGTCCGAAGAGAGCATTCCAATCTGGCCGTTGGAGTTGAATGGTCCTGGCGACTTCCTCCGCGAGAAGCTGAAGGAAGCAACCGTGACGAGGGACGGGCTTGCGTTCGCTCTAGAAGTTGACCGCAACACCGTGGACTCGTGGCTTGATCAGTCCAAGCGGCCGCGCACCAAAAACATTGCACGCCTCACGGCGCACATCGCGGCTCTCGGACACAACGATTGCCAAGTGACTGCTGAGCGCCTGCGAGCGGAACTCGAGCGAGCCTACGCGTTCCGCCACATTGCGTTCTGGATGCGGGACAGCGTCGGAGCTGAGGCTGCAGGAGACATCATCGCGCGTATTGGAAGATACTCGGTGCAACTGGTGGGTTTCTTGAAGGCGAGCCGACTGCCACGCGAGCAAGTTCAGTTCGCGGCTCTAGCGACTGTGTTCTTTGGCGTGGGTTCGCCTGAAGCCGCGCCATGGGTCGACAACATGCTCACTCACCTCTGGCGCAACGAACCCGACCCTGTGTGGCGCACAAGTCTCAAGGCTGGAGGTCGCTGGGTTCAGCACCTGTCCAAAGTTGCATCGAAGCTCGGGCCGATTGGCCCCGCTGAGAGGCAAGAACTCGCGAAACTCTTTGGTCATGCGCCAACGAGTGCTGACCTTGAGCGCCTCGCGCGTTGCTCCCTTGCCGATCACGGGGAGCTGGCGCGCGATCCACTTTTCGACAAGGCGATTGCAACGGTTCGTGCGTCGACCGATGGTGCAGCTACCAACCTGCGGATCGAAGGCGCAGAACGAGCGCAGAGGGATCCGCTAGGTGCGATTGAGTTTCTGCGTGCATCCATCGAGCGCGATCCGCTCGATGCGGAGTCCCACTTCCGACTTGGGGCGAGACTAGGAGTGATCGGCGATATCGATGCCAGTCTCGTGGAACTACGGATTGCCGCGGCTCTGAGGCCCGGTTGGGACCGGCCGCGTGTGGAGATCGCCATCGTCCTTCTCAACGCGGGTCGAGCCTCCGAGGCATTCGACGTCTTGGTTCTTGCCCAGAATGAACTTGCAGAGGTGACTCCCTGGGTTCGAGTTCATGTTGCGTTTGCGCTCGAACAACTCGACCGATTCGATGAAGCCATCGCGGCGTATGAGACGCATCTCGAACACGCTCCGTCGGACGGGGAGGCATTGGATCGTCTCGCTCATCTACTCCTCGTGCGCGGCGAAAAACGGAGTGGTCGTGAGCGGGCAAAGCAAGCTGCTGCGTGTGGATTGAGCACGGTGTTCGACGCACTCGAAAGCGGGTTCTACGGGAAGGGCGTTGAGGGTTCGCGGAGGCCACCGCATCGACTCGCAGACTCGGTTCATTTCCGCCCGTTTCGGGATCGTGCGCGCTGAACGGCTGCTCGCCGCACGAGCCTCGCGACAAGCCCGATGCCTGGGTAGACGAGCTGCGTCGTCGGCGAGGTGAGGCTTGAGGCCCAATCAGGGAACGACCAACACGCGACTGTTCGAGGCACCGAACAGAGCGTGTCGATGAGCGACTGAATCTCGTCTGCGCCGGTAGCGCTGCGAGCTCGCGGCGTAACAAAGACGACTGCGACGTGATCGTACTCGTCGTGGCGCGCGATGCTCGTGTCACCGCCCCCGATGAGTTGTTCGGTCGCCTCTTGCAACCCCTGCTCGATGTCTTCGAAAGCATGGCTGGAACCGAGCCATGGCCAGATTTGTTTTGCCTCGACCACGCTGCGAAGTCCGTACGCCGGAACCTCCACCGCCAGGTCGATTCTTGCGCGCCCCTCCGCGCCTCGTGTCCCCGCGTACTCCTGGATG
>JBILQT010000091.1:0-25142 GCA_044373065.1 Sandaracinaceae bacterium | reverse complement strand
AAGCGGCACCAGCAAGCTGGCTCACCGAAGCGCGCTCGCCGTACCACCAGGAGCAGTCTTCCGTGTTTGCCCATGCCTCATGAGCGACGATCGCTCGCCATTGCTTGAGAAGACCGCTCCACCCCGGGATCAGCTGGTCGATGTCCGAATCCCGCTCAGGAAAACGATCGTTCTTCATGGGTTTCCTCCGGCCGGAGAGCTTCGCACGAAGCTTTTCGTCTCCGCGTTGCACTTCGCGAGTTCGAGTACGCTCTTGAGCAGATGGCAACTGGGAACTCGGGCGCGGATAGAACAACAACAGGCTGGCTCAAGCCTCCAAAGGCAATCGGCGGGCTCGATCATCTTGGTGTCCAGGCGCAGTGCGTCGCGCTCTACGCCGAGATGCTCCCCGGCATCACGAATGTCACCGACCGCGCGCGCTTCTTTACATTCCACCCCTGGTTTGTGTGGGCTTTGGAAAAACGTCTGCGTGCTGTGCCGAGCGAGCCGGAGCACGCACGTTGGCTTCGGGCGGCCGAGTGCCTAGTCACGCTCATCGCGATTCGCCATCGCGAGACGACTGGCGAGTCCGCCGAGATCCACGACGTCGCAACACCTGGTAGCTCGAAGCTCGGCGCGGCCTATGCGGGTCTCGATGAGACTGGCGAGATCGACCTTCGTGAGTATTCCGCGTTCAAAGGGGAACGCAGCAATGAGCGGCACTACCTCAAAGCACGTTGGGGCGGGCTTGATCAGTACATCGGCTCGCTCATCGATTTGCGGCTGATGGACCAGACCGAACACGCTCCTCGGCAACCTGGCTATGGCAAGCGGTTGGGAGCTGCGGCAGCCCATGTCTTTGCGCAGGGGGTGCCAGGCGACCGCTTCTTCGAAGTGCTTGAGCGTGGACGCGTAACCGTGGACGAACTGGATGCGCTCTCGGCCTTCTGTCCATGTCAGATCAAGCACAGGGAGCATGAACGTGAGTTTCTGACGGAGCTCATGTTTGCCCGTCGCGCCGACGCGCAGGATGACGGTCGAGAAGAGCGCAGAGACTCACTGCTGTTGCTGCTTGAGCTAGCCAAGATTTCAGAGCCCGAGAGGCTTGAGTGGACACTTCGCGCATCCGCCTATTCGGGTTGTTTTCCAGCAGACGAACCGTGGTCGCTTTCAGCGGGATTGGAGAGAACACGAAAGCGATGGCGCACGTACCACCGTAACGAGCTGTTCTCTGTCGCGCTTCAGGGCGTCTTTTGGGTGGTGCTTCAAGCGGTAGAGCGGCGTCTGCGCGGTCGTCTGAGAAGCGTCGCCGCTGCGGGTGATCTTCTCGTCGCTATTGCGTCGGAGTCTGCTCTCGCCGAGTCCCTCCGACTGCCCTTCGACGCCTTTGTAGATGGCTTCGCGCGCGACCTCCCCTCGATCGGGGCATGGGAAGATCCGAAACACGAGCACCACCGCGCGTACGAGATCGTTGATATCGCGAGAACGACCGACGTCACTGACGACGAAAGTCTGATCAGCACGCTTGAACAGAGCGTCGGTGTGTTGGCGACATTGATCGCGAGGCGGCGCGAATCAGAGCCGGAGAACCCGTACGCCGACTTCGCGTTGAAACCTAGGACTGGCGACGAACTCGATCTCGCGTCGCTTGAATCGGCACTCCCGACTTGGGCCGGTCTCTCGCTCGAAGAATGGCTGCGATGGGTCGCAACGAACTGGGGAGTGCGACGTCATCTGCAGGTGGCGTTGCGGAAGCTGCACCAAGGGGGCCAGGACACGTTCCGACTGCGTCCCATCGATGAAGGGCTTCAGTTCGTCGAGGTTGCCCCTGCGAGCTTCACCGGACCGCGCGTGAACAAAGCGCAGCAACTACTTGTGGACCTCGGATTGATCGCACGTGCCGAGGACGGGCTCCTCCGCATCACGGCGCTCGGAGAAATCGAGCTGGAGCTCGGTCGCCATGTCTGAGACCGAACACGCGTTGTTGGATCAGCTCAAGGTCGGCGCGTTCACGACGTGCATCATCGCGACCTACAACCTGCACTTTCCATTCTTCGAAAGCGTCGTGCTTCGGCGAATCCGCAGCTCTGGCTGCCAGCACATCGTGGTGCTGATGGATGCTGGGCAGCTCGCTCGTTGTCTGAACGACGAGGACCTCAGACCGAAGATGGCCGGAAGCGACTACACCGTCATTCCCGTCGCGAGCGTGTTCCATTCGAAGGTCGTCATGCGGTTCGGGAAGAAGAAGGGGTCACTCTTCCTTGGGAGCCACAACCTCACGTTTTCGGGCTACGCGAACAATCACGAGTTGACCACGCACCTCGAATACGACGGTTCCAATCGGACCTCGGTCGAAGTGTTCGCTGAGGTCATTGGCGAGCTACGCCGCCATGCCGCGAACGCGCTGCCCGCAGCGAAAGAAGCTTTCGAGGCCGCGGTTCGGGCCGCGGAGCTGCGTGGGCACCAACCCAATCCCGCGGTGCGGCTGCTTGCGAGTCACGCCGACGAGCGAAACCTTTGGACGCGGGTCAAGGAGAACATTCGCGGGCGGGTCGAGCGAGTTCTGATCGTTGGTCCCTTCTTCGATGGCGACCTTGAGTTCCTTCGCGTCGTTGCAGAAGAACTGAAGCCCGCAGAGCTTGTCGTGGGCATCGAGCCGAGTGGCGTGTCGATCAATTCGGCAAGGGCACAGTCGGCCCCCTATCGGTTCAAGGACGCGACGAAGCTCCCAGGGGCACGAACGGCGTACCTGCACGCAAAAGCGATTTGGGTTCAGACCGATCGCGGAGAGCTCTTGATCGCAGGAAGCGCAAACCCGACACGAGCTGGCTTCTTGTACGACCTACCGACTCGAAACGCCGAGATGGTCGTTGCACGATGGTCGGAAGGAAGCCGAGTCGAGCTGCTCAAGGAGGCGCAGCTCGACTTGTTTCTTGAAGCACCGGACGTGTCTCAAGAACAGTGGACGGAGGTCGAAACACGTCTTCTCGCAGAGGCACCCGACGAGCAGCAGGTGGGGCATCGCGGAGCTCTGATCGCGCAGACAACCGACACCGGTTTCCTCATCGACGGTGTAGTCGAAGGCACCCTCCGAGTGTGGAACAGGCAAGGCACATGCGTTGGTGAAGTCGAAGCACACCCCTCGGACGACGGGAGAAGCGTCGCGATCGCGACTCCTGAAATCAGAGCGGATGCGGTCATTCTGACGGCAGACGCACACCGCATTTTGGTGCATCAGACGACGGTCATCGCCGACCTCCACACCTCGGACCAACGTCGGGCACTCCGGGCGATGCTTGGGCGACTGAATGAGGATCCACGCCAGCTGGAATCACTCCTCGCACTGACCGAGAAAGTCATCTTCGATTCTGGAGATGTCACGCGCGCTACGGGCCAAAGCAAGTCAACCGATGCTCAGAGGCTCTCGCCAGATGAGCCTGGCGGTGCTGAAGGACCGTCAACCCTTGCGGTTGAAGCCAGAGGCCGACAAACAGCAGCTACAAGACAGCGTAGGGCAATCGCGGACGGGGACATCGTAGTGCTGATCGACGTGCTCATCCGGCGCCTCGGCGAGGGGCTCGTGGCACCAGCGACAGCCGTCGAAGACGCCGAGCGCCAGGCCACAGACGATGAGTACGAGGCTCCGGTCGTTGAGGCGAAGCAGCCGTTGCCCGAAGAGTTCGCTCAACTGTGTCGGCGAAAGACGAAGCAACTTGTGAAGCGTGTGATGGCTCAACTCAGCCGTACCAACGAACCGGACGCCGCGAGGGTTGTCATGGTGCAGTTGGCCGCGGTGGCATCGGTGCTGCGCGCTCTCACCCTGATCGCGATGCGCCCCGAGTGGGTCTTCGCCAGACCAGGTCTGGTCGATCGCACTTCGCTGCGGGACCTACTCAACGCACCCGAACTCGTCTCGGCATTTAGGTCTGCGTTCGACGCAGAGGAAGGGACTTTCGAAGAGCTTGAGCTAGCCGTGGGCTTGATGATCTGGATTGGTTCCGAGGTTCGGGCGGACGCCATCGCAGACGGCGAGCCAACTCATGCGCAGGAGAGTGAGTGGCTCGCGATCGAGCAGCGGGTGCTGTTCCTCGCCCCTTGGCTTACCGCCGAAGCGCTAGTCCTAGCGAGCGAAGCGATTCTCGGTGCTCGGCGTCGCGGACTTGAGGACTGGCTCACGAAGCTGCAGCAGCGAGTCGAAAGCGTGTGCGAGTTCAACTCCAGCGGGAGCACGGCAGGTAGCGCCTCCGGATGTGTACCGGGCGACCTCGTAGTGCTCGCGCGTCCACGCAGAGTACGGATTGCACTGGCTGTCGACGACGGGGTTGTCACCGTCAAAGAGGAAGAGGGCACGCCCTCGAGGTGGTCGACGAGTCGGGTTGAACGACTCGGAGAACAACGGTGACGCTCCGACACGCGCCACGTTGTGGGTTTGATGCTCGGAAGGATCGCGATGCTGGGCTGCTGGGCTCACCGCAACGCCGAGAACCGAGAGACGTTGGTAAAGGGTCAAGTCCGAGAACGACTTGGAGTAGGTCCGCATGAAAGCGCTCGCGAAGCCGGCCTGGGGCTCGGTGAGCACTGAACATCGACTTCGCCGAGTGCATGCGCGACCTGGTCGACAAGCACTACCGGACGCCAAGCGCATCCGCGTCGTGCTGGACAACCTCTCAGTCATCGTGGCGGTGAAGCAGCAGAGACTTCAGTTCAACCTGAAGCCACCAGCAGATTCTCGACTCGCGAAAGGCATGTCAGGCGTGGCCATCTGCTCTTCACCCACCAGCTTCGCGATGATGCTCGCGCGGTCGCGGCCACTGAAAGAAGTCTTGCGAGGCTCCACCGTGCGGCATCATCACGCCCTCATCTTGTGCTGTTCGAGCACGCGCTCAATCTCCCGCTTCACCAGCGCAGGCAGCGCGGAGTGGCTCCACAGTTCTTTGTTCTTCTTGAGCCACTGGAGAACCTGAGACTCTGACAGCGAGTCAGCCGCAATGAGCTCGGAGACCGCGATGGTGGAGGTTCTTGAGAGTCCGATGCCGATCAACGCGATCTGAGTTTGCTGGTTGACGCCCAGCTCGAGGAAGACGTTGAAGAGGGGAAGCTGCTCAAGGAGGTCCTCTCGTTCGGTCTCACGGAGGTGCTGCCGAAGCACGTCGCAGTAGCAGCTCAATCCTCGTGGCGCCTCGAATCGAGCGATCTGCTCCACTTCGTTCATCACGGTCCTGATCTCAACGGCATCTACTGCCGGCTTGCTCTTCTTCGTGAGGTAATCGATGCGGTCCTGAATCAGTCGGGCGAGCGGGAAGCCGCGCATCCAGCGCGTGACCAGCAGGGCCAACATGAACGCTCGCCCACCTTCGGGACCAAGGTTCGGGCACGCACGCCTGCAGAGGCGACCGAAGATGCCGGCGTATACTTTGGCGGCGTCGTTGCTGGCAGGATCGGCGGGCAGCAGCTCTTCGACGTCGCCCTCGCGCTCTCGGAAGTACTTGAGGAGGTCGTCGAGTGCGAAGGGGCTGATGCCGGGATTTCGCGAAATGATTTCCGGCTCGACGGCAAGCCCGTCGACAGCCGTCTTCACCGCCTCGGCCAGCCCACCGAGGCCGTCTGCCCCGTAGCGGCCGGCCCACGGCGCTTCAAGTAGCCCGCCGTATCGGACATGAATTCCGGCGAGGTACGAGAAGACGTACTCGAACTCCGGGCGCTTTCTTGCTGCGTCGAGCGGCGCGCGGTCGATGATGAACTGAAGCAGCTCGGCCGGCACACGGAGCACGTCGTCCGTCGTCCGTCGAATTGGCTGCCGCGTGCGCTGGCGCGGTGGGCCGTCCGGCCCCCATAGATCCCTCCGATCGGGATCGACGCAGAAGATGTTGCCCTGGAACTCCTTGCCCCACCGCCCTGCGCGGCCCGCGAGATTCCAGAAATCCTCGGCCGACAACGGATGGCCACGCCCCTTGGTCGGACCGCGCATGAAGATGTTGCGGCACGACATGTTGACCCCTTCGATGAGGGTCGACGTGCAGACGAGGTACTTAATGATGCCGGCGCTGAAGAGGCGTTCGATCTCCTCCCGAATCAGCAAGGGCATGTTGCCGTAGTGAAAGGCCACGGCTCTCCGCAGGCAGGTCGCGAGAAGGAACTTCTTGTGGACCACGTGCTGCGCAAGCTCGATGAGCGCCTGAAGCTCATTGGCGGCATCACCTTCAACATCGGTTCCGATGAGGTCGTAGAGCTGCCCGGCGATCTTCTCGGCGTCAGCCGCACCGTTCACGTAGACGATGGTCCCGAGAGAGGCTCCGGCGACCGCGTGGGCAACGAACGAGAGCCGCTTGCTGTCAGGGCTCGGCGAGGATTCCAGAGCGACCGCACCCAAGGGGATGTTCGCGTCGCGCACGCAGAGGGAGACGTCCCACAGCTTCGGCTTGCGAGAGCGCTGCGACACCCAGAAGAGATTCTGGGTAACGGTGACGTCGTCGTTCGCGAAGGCGTGCGTCGCGAGGTTGTCTCCGGCGTCGGCGAGCAGGACCTCGGGGTTGCTGGTCATCGGGCTCGCGAAGAGCACCTTCAGCTCGGGATTCGCTTCTCCCAGCCGCTCGATGACGTCCTGGAGCAGCACACCACGCTGGCGGTCCCCAACCTTGTGGGCCTCGTCCACGATGAGAGCCCGCACCTCGAGGTCCGGCTGCGACGACAGCAGGATATGAAGACGCTCTTGCGTGAAGACAAAGACGCGCCTTCGAACTGGCGGCGTCGCCTCGTCCACGCTCAGAATTGGTAGCGCTGACACGGACACGTCGGAAAGCCGGTCCCGCCCGAACAGGTCGCGCAGGTCCCGCTCAACCTGGCTGATGAGCGCTCGCGTCGGGACGAGGTAGACAACGGTCGCTTCCTCCGACGCGCGCATCAGCTCGCAGATCCAGCGAGCCAGGATGAACGATTTGCCGGCCGACGTCGGAGCCGACACCGACATCCACCCTTGGTTTCGAATCTCGTTCCACAGCCGCTTCTGGAAGCGGTTCACGCGCAGCGGCGTGTCGCCTTTGACTACGATCGACTGCTCGAGCGAGCGGCGATCGTAGTCGAGACGCGCGCCCCCAGGAAGTCGAGCCTCGAAGGAGGGGCGAAGGAGCTCTCGTTGCACCGCCAAATCGATGGCGGGATGGTTTGCGAGCGCGTCGAGAACGAGCGCTGCGGAATCCCTCTGCACGTCGGTCGCGGCGTCGTCGCACAAACAGGTCTGCGCGATGCGCAGAGCGGCCGCCTGGCAACGAGCGTCCTCTGCATGCGCGAGCGCGCTCGCGCACAGCAGCAGGTAGCTCCAGTCGTGTTCGAAGGCCTGGTGCTCGTCGCGTCGGGTGAATCGAGCACCAAGCTCAAGCTCGCCGCATGCCGCGTCGATCACGACGCTGTCAGCGCGCTTGCGGAAGCCCGGAACTTCGAGCAGCCAGCCACCAAGGTCACGGAGAGCCACGAGGACTGCCCCCCTTCGCCTTCGCAGTTCTGACCCGTCGCGCGCCGGGCGGCGCGACGGGACCTGCGCGGGACGCCTTGGCGGTGGAGGTGCTCGCAGCGGGCGGGATCGGAGGGGGGCGCGAAGGCTCCGGCACTGCCGTCCTTGCTTCCTCGGGCGAGGTCAGCCCGAGTTGCTCGCGGAACAACTTTCGAAACTTGTCGGCCGAAGGAAACGGCACGAAGAGGAAGTGCATCGAGAAGGCGTCGAGCTTCTCCTCGGCGACGCGCTTCACAAGGTGCTCCTTCCACTTCGGCAACGCAGTGACGATTGCGCCTACGATGGTCTTGAGTTCGACCTTGGACGGGCCAGCGGGGTACGCATCGCAGTCGAAGCCGACGAGGCAGAGCCCTCGAAACTCCAGGGAGTTGAAGGCCGGGTCATCGGGGTTGAGGAACTTCTTGAGCGCGTTTTCAAGCTCCTCGTTGTCAACGTCGAGTTGGCGTTGCAGGAGCTGGAGGTCGCGCTTGCTGGCCTCATGGTCCTGGAGAATCGGGGCCAGTGACTTGAGGCAGTCCCGAACCGCGCTGGTGACGTCGCCGAAGATTTTCGACTCGCCCCAGTAGAGGAGGAGCTTGCCAGTCTTCTCGTCGACGCCGGCGTGAAGACCATCAGCACCGTGGATGTGCATGCGAGTGTTGGTCTTCAGGCTCATCTTGCAGATGAGCTGGGGAAGCCGGAGGAGCTTCTCCGCAAGCGCGAACAAGAGAAGCTCGCCTCCTTCGCCACTCTGAACGAGGTCCGTGAACAGCTTCCGAGCCTTCGTGTGGAGCCGAACCACCTTATGGCTCGAACCTGTGCGATCAGCGTCCTCGCGAGCGGCGCGGTATTCGCTGCGAGGAATCGCGTAGTCGAGCACGTGCTCGGCGACGGCCTCCACGAGCGTCTCGATTCTCGGGCGTCCGTTGCCGTCGAGTTGCAAGCAGTGGCAGTGCGCCGTTACGTTGGTCCCTTCGACGACAGCATGGCGCTCCACGTCGTAGAGCAGTGCGCCGAGATCAGTCGGCGTTCCACGGGCCAGACGCTCCAGCGCCTCTTCGAGTGGCTCCGAGGTCGTCGGAGTCGTGGCTGTCGACGCAGGCGCCGTCGCGGCACCGCCCGTCCCGTCAGCGATCGTCGTCATGCGTGGCCTCCCGCGGCGTCCGGCGCAGCACCGCCCACGTCCTTGAACCGCTCATGCAGCGCGAGCAGAACCTCCGCATCGAGCGCCGCGTACCGGAGCTGGTCGGCATCGAGCGGCCGCCGACTCCAGTTCGAGGTCTGCGAGGACTTGTCGAGGACGATGCCAAGCTCGCGTTCGCAGACCATGGTCAAGCTGTGGCCTCCTAGAACGTCCGCCCCGCGGACGCGACGCGACGCGTCCAGCGTGTCGAACACGCCATCGATTGCGATCCCGACGGCGGCGAGGACGCGGCGCTCGAAGCGGGCATTGTGGATCACCTTCGTCGGGCCTGCGCCGCTCATGACGTCGATGAGCGGCGTGAGGTCGCCCACCGCGAAGGGATCGATCAGGTAGGTTCTCGCTCGCGTGGCGATCTGCACAAGACACAGGGTGCCGAAATCGAGAGCCGTCTCCACGTCGAGCCCCACGACGTCCGCAGCCCTAAGGTCCGCACTCGCGGCGCGCAGTGCTGCTGGCGTGTCGATCCACTGGACCTCGTTTCGCGGCGTCGCAGCGTCCAGTGGGGCTGTTCGAACCGCGAAGTCGAGCGCCAACGGGCCGGTGGCTTCGACGTCCACGAGGCGCACGCCGCTTGGCCTCGCGGCCACTCGGACGCCGTTGACCCTCACGCTCGCGAGGAAGCGCAGCATGCCGGGATGGTCGAGGAGGCGTTCCGCCAGGAGGCGGTCCTCAGCGTCCTCGGGGAGGCACGGCTGGAACTTACTCAGCATGCCGCGAGCCATGTCGCGCGCGGCGTCCGCGGAGACGCGCTCCCAGTCGAGGTCCGCAAGGCCGAGGATCGCATCGCTCGCCGCTGTCACGGGCAGGTCTCTGCAGCGCAACGAGAGATTACCGGCCACCCACTTCTTGCCCGACTTCTTCTCCAGTCCGGCTGCGAGAAGTCGGTTCACCGCACCGCCCGCGAAGGTGTGCCACTGCACCCCGTCGGGATGGTCCTCGAGTGGGGCTGTGCCTTCTTCCAGCAGCCCTGCGTAGCTCTCGCGCATCGAGACCAACTCGACGGCGGCGGTACGCGTGAGCCAGCCCGCTTCCTGCTGCTCGTGCTCGTGCATGAGCACGTCCATCATCGCCTGGCAGAGCCTGGTCGAGAGGACGCCCGGTAGGCCCAACCAGCTCGGAACCTGACCGTGCTCGGCGGGGCGAACGTGCAGTACGTTCTTCGACCAGTCGATCTGGCCGACTTCCCAAGCGCGTCCTGACAGCCGAAAACAGAGCGGGCCCTTGTTGCGGTCGTGCATCGAGACGAAGAGCGCCTGGATGTAGCCAACGTCTTCCTTCCCGTGCTGCACGCGCATGACCGGCGGCGCGGTGAACACAGCGTAGAGTTCGAAGAAGTTCTTCCTGCCGTAGAGCTTCTCCCCGCGCTGCCCGAGCGAAAGCAGACCATCAGCCTCGTAGAGGATCTGGCGCTCAAGCATGGTGTCGATGAGCTCTTGGAGCCGCTCAAGCCGGATGCTTGAGAAGGGATACGCCGCTTCGACCCACGGCATGAGCTTGTGCCGAGAGATGCCGCCCTCCTGAAGGATCAGCGCCATCACCTGGTGCGCGAGCACGTGCATTGCGTGCGCAGCCGGCTGGACGTCTTCGACCCAACCCGACTCGGCGAGGCGGAGCAGCGCCACGGACTGGAGCAGAGACTCCGAACTGGTGCAGAAGAATGTGCAGTTCGCGCGTGTGTTCGCCCGTCGCCCGGTGCGGCCGAGACGCTGCAGAAACGACGCGACCGACGCGGGGGCATCCACCTGGATGACCTGATCGAGATCTCCGACGTCGATCCCGAGCTCCATCGTCGACGTGCAGACGATGGCCGTGTTCTGCCCTCGGGCGAACTGCTCCTCCGCGAGCGTCCGGTCGGCGCGACTCACCGAGCTGTGGTGAATGAAGACTTCGACGCCAGTCCCAGCCAACGCGTGCGCGACCTTCTCGGCCTTGGAGCGACTCTCGACGAAGACGAGGCTCTTCTTCCCGCGAGCCAGCGGACCGATGCCCGCCGCGGCCTCGCCGACGTCAGCGCAGAGGTGCAACCGCAGGCCGCGCTCGGCCTTCGGTCGCGGCGGGTCCACCAGCCGGAACGGTCGTTCGCTGGAACCCTGGAGCCACTCGCCAATCAGCTGCGGGTTGCCAACGGTTGCTGACAGTCCGATGCGCTGCACATCACGACCGCACATCGACACTAAGCGCTCCAGGAGACTCGCAAGGTGCGCTCCGCGGTCGTCAGCAGCGAACGCATGGACCTCGTCAATCACCACGGCGGAGAGGCCTTCGAAGCTCGCGCGCGCGTCAGTGCGGGCGCTGATCATCATGACCTCGAGCGACTCCGGCGTGGTCATCAGTATGTGTGCGGGCACTTCTCGGAAGCGTTGCTTGCGAGAATCGCTGACGTCGCCGTGCCACTTGAAGACCTCAAGGCCGACCATGCGCGCGTACGACTGAAGGCGCTCCTCCTGGTTGTTGAGCAGTGCACGAATCGGGCAGACGTAGAGCACCGAGACGGGCTTGAGGCTCTCCGTGAGGACACGAGAGAGGAGTGGGAAGACGGCGGCTTCCGTCTTTCCTCCCGCTGTCGGAGCGAGCACCACCGCGTTGCAGCCGTCGAGGATCGCGTCGATCGTCAGCTCTTGGACAGGGCGCAGCGAACGCCAACCAAGGTCGTGGATGATCGCGTGCTGCAGGTGCGGATGAAGGCGCTCAAGTCCGGCCATCGCTATCCGTCCAGCCGTTTCCGCTTCGGAGCCGTCGGCTCCGCGCCATCCTCTGGGCTGGTCGACTCTCCGAGCTCCTCGGGGGGCTCTTCGACAGGACGCCCGTGCTTCGCGGCGAGCTCCTCGGGCGTGAGCTTGCCGTCGTCGAGTTCAAGCTTGTAGTGGGCCTTCGGGTCGTAGGCCTCATGGATGTCGACGCGATCCATCACGTCGACCAGCTCGCGGAGAAACAGGCGCGGCGCGAGAGCGACCTTGCCGCTGAATCCAGCAGTGACCTGGGACACGAGGCCGTGCAGAAAGGCATCGTCAACACGTGCCGCAAGCCGCTCGGGGTTCTTCGCCGGGTAGAGGTTTCGGATGCGCGTGCCCACAGTGAGCAGCCGCTCGTCGGTGAACGGCATGAGCCGTACTTGCGGCGCCTTCAGGTTGTCGAAGCGGGAGTCGTCGCTGAAGTTAACCTGCACGCGCTGGTAGAGCGGCGCGAGCGCCTTGAGACCTTTGTAGCCCTCAAAGAAGTCGCGTGTCCCGGTGATGAGCAGGTAGAGCCCGGGCAGCTCCTCCTTCGCCAGCATGTCCATGAGCTGCCGAAGCGCGTTCAGTGACTTCTCGCGCGTCTGCGCGTTCATGCGCTGTACGGTCTCGACCTCGTCGAGGACGACGACGAGCCCGGCGTAGCCAGACTGTCGGAGCAGTTGCAGTAGGCCGGCGAGGAACGTGAGTGACGCCTGCCCGTCGACCTTGCCCTTGGTGCCCGCCGACTTGAGCACGCTGCGGTCCGTGTGCGGTTGGCCGGCGAGCCACGCGAGCAGGCCCTGCGCCGTCGCGAAGTCGCCCTCATGCGTGGCGCGATGGTAGGCGCGGAGCACCTGCGCGAAGGCCGGATTGCGTTTCGAGAGGTCGGCGAGCTTGTCTTCGAGCCGCTGCTCCGTTGCGTCGGCGAAGCTGGGGTCGTCCTCGGCAATCCCGCGCAGTCGTGTGACCTCGTCTCCGACCTGGTAGAGCCAACCCTCGACGATGGCCTGGAAGGCGTTGGGCCCATCGGCAGAGGTCTCGAGCTTCTCAATCAGGCGGCGGTACACCATCTCCAGGTGATGGAGCGGGGTGTCGTTGATGGAGATCTGCACCTCGGAGCTCGCGAACTTTCGCTCGCGCGCCTTGGCGCAGAGGTAGCGCGCTGCGAACGTCTTGCCGGTGCCGTACTCGCCGCGAATCCATTTCGATAGGCCCTTGCCGCTCGCGACGAAGTCGAGGTCCTCGTTCACCGCGCTCACGAGTCCGTCGAGGCCGGTCGCGAAGTGGTCGAGCCCCGCATTCGGCACGAGGCCACTGCGGAGCGCGTTCACGATGGCTGCTGATTCAGGGACGACAGCCATCAGCGTCCCTCCTTGGGTTGGTAGCGGTACATGGTCTCCCCACTGGGCAGCCTCTCATCGCTGAAGAGGGTGTGGCCCTCGGCGTGAAGCGTCCGGCGCAGCGCCACCATGAGCCCGTTCAAGCGGCCCGGGTTCTTCTTCAGGCGCTCGGCAAGCTCGCTGGCGCGCGCGGAGCCAGTCTCGCGCAGCAGCACCAGGATCGACTTCTCATCGACGCTGAGCCTCTCGATCACTGCTGTTGGCAATGGGAGCGAGCCCGCCTTGTCGGCTGGGTTGAACAGCGAGAGCTGCGCCTTCGGCTTCGCCGGCACTTCGTCCGACGGCAGCGGCGTGACAATGGGCGGCAGCACCGGCTTCAGCTCGGTGGCCGCCTCGGCCAGCGCGCCGCGCCCGTACCACCACGCGGGCTCGTCGGCGTAGAGCCCGTCGCGTTCGAGCCACGCGAGCGGGACGACGACCTCTTCGAGGCCGACGCCTCCATGGAAGCCGACCTGCGGCCCTCCGAGGTACGCGCCCAAGCGCCAGGCGAACGCGCGCCGCTCGGGTGGGCCACCGAGGCCCGCGACATCGATCTCGATGAAGCCGTCGGGCACAGCGTCGTGCTTGCCGAGCACCGTATACCTGGGCGTCTTGCCGTTGCCCGCGCGCAGCGACTTGTCGATGTGTGGGCTGTGGCCGTGATCGGCAGTGACGAGGACACGTCGCCCCGCCTTCAGCGCGACCCGTAGCGCGGGCTTGAACGCGGTGATGTCTTCTGGCGAGATCTTCACGGTCGCGCCCGTGTTCGACGAACCAATCTGGTCGTCGACAGCGTTGAAGACGACGCCCACGACCGAGATGCTTTCATCCTCCAGCGCGGAGAGCAGCGCCTGCCCGCCGTTGGTGAGGTCGCCCTTCAGGAATAGCTTGCGCGTCCTGCTTCCGAGCGCTGCGTTCTGATTGAAGCGCGCCTTGTCGGTCTTCGCCTCGTCCTGGTCGCGAAACACGGTTTCCGCGACGAGCGGGTCATTCGGAAGCTCTCCGAGGAAGATGGCGCCGCGGGCGTGGCTCGTGACGGTAGGCAATGGCGCCAACGCGGCGAGGCCCGCAACGTGTCCACCAACGTCTGGCTTGATGCCAAGAGGGAAGCTTGAGTCCTGCGAGAGCGCGTAGAGCAGCTCGAGGAAGACGGGGTAGCTGCAGCCGTCGAGCACGACAAGGAAGAGCCGTGCGTCGGGTTCGCTCTGCCAGAGTGGAGCAACTGTGCGCTTCCACAATCGGTGCAGCGGTGTGAGTCCATCACGATGCAGTGCGGCTTCGTAGCCGCCAGCCAGCGTCTCCGCGAACTGCCAGTTCTCACGGTCGCGTCGGTTGCGACAGGCCGTGAGCAGCTTATTGGCCTCTGCGTGGTAGTGGACGCTGGAGGCGAGCGCTCGACGCAGTTGCATGATTGCGAGGTCGACGAACGCGCCCCCTGTCTGGTACCCGCGCACTTGCTCGAGCAAGTCGGCCTTTGGGCTGAAAGGCTGGTCGAGGTAGCGCGAGATGCGCGCCATCGCTTCGAGCACCGCTAAGTCGCCTCTATTCATGCGGGCAGCGCGATGAGTCGTGAGCCACATGATGTCGGCGGCGCTGATAGCTTTGCCGGCGGCCGCCTGCTGCGCGAGTGCGTGGCAGCGGTCGGAGAAGGCGAGCGGCAGTACGCGGCTCGTTGCGAGCTGCGTCGGCGTCAAGCTCTCGCGCCCAGCGCGGTCCGCACCGGCGAGCAGGTCGCTAGCCGCGTCGCTCAAGAGCGACAACGCTTCCTCGGCGAGACGAGCGACCGTGCGCCGGAGGATGCGGCGGTCCATCTCGATTGGGGCCTCAGTCGCGGCTTTCCACAGCGGACCCCACGCGGGTTTCGGCAGCTCCGAGGCTTCGACAGTGAGGACTGCGCCGTAGACTACGAGATCACGCAGTCGCGTGTCGGGCTCGGCGAGCGCCCACGCGAGCACCCGCCCTTCGTCGCCATGCAACGTCGGCATCGCGTCGCGCACAAGCTGACTGATGTTCTGCGACCAGCGCGGCGGCTCCTGCACCCACGACGCGAGAAGCTGCGCCGGACTCTTGGTCCGGACTTGCTCGCCAACACTCACATCAACGAGCAGCTCCGTAAGAAGGCGCCGATCGACGACCGTGGGAAGCGTACGGTGGCTCATCGCAAAGCCGAGGCGTTCGACGTTCTCAAGGGCGAGCTGCTGCATGTACGGAGCGTCAGCGCCTACCACACGCACGCCAAGCACCACCTCGAGCACGTCGTTCACCGAGAGCGCGTGCACGCGCTGATTCCTCGCGCGTCGAAGCAGGTCCGGTGCGGACTGAATTCGCCGCGCCACATCCTCCGGCATCACGGCGATCAATGGCGCTCCCTTCGCCTTCCACAGCAAGTGCCGAAGACCAAGCTCGGACGCGACGCGACGAACGCCGTAGGACCCCTTCGGAGTTGGCATCTGGTCCGGCAAGTTCTCAAGACCTTCCCCGTCGATCACGAGCACGTAGCCCGTCTCGCTGGCACCGCCAGCTTGATCGAGGAGACGACGCAGGAGGAGCTGGGCTGCACTCACTCGGCATCTCCGTCGTCCGGATCCGTCCGCACGAGCGCGATGCTGATCGGATTCGTCCCCTGGCCAGTCAGCGCCTTGCGTACCTCTGCAAGGAATGACGAGATGGCGTCGGCATCGGTCGGGTTCACGCGCGCCTTCACGAGCACGGAGCGAGGCGCAGAAGGCGGGACGACGGGAGGCTGCGTCACGCCGCCCTTCGGCCCCACGGGCGGTTGCACCGGGGGCTGGGGCTGCTCGATGAGCCGCTTGATCAGCTCCTGCGCTCTCTTGTTCCAGGTGCTGACCCAGTCTTTGGTCAGCGGCTGCTCGGCCTGAGGAGCAGCGATACGACCATCGAGCGCGCTCAAGTGGCCGCTCACCTCGGTGCCCACGACGGGGTGGTTCACGCCCGACTTGAGGTTCGAGCGGGCATTCTCGTTCAGCTCTCCGAGTGCGTCGCGGATGCCCTCTCCTTGTTGGACGATAGTGCGGAGCGCATCCGACGCATCGTCCGGCCATGCGGCGAGCACCTCTGTCAGGATCTTGTGGGTGTCAGTTGTGGTCTGGGCGAGGGGACCGAGACGCGTGTTGGCGAGTGCCAGTTCGTTGAGTCGGCCACCCGACTCGACGCCGAGGTGGACCAGGCGCGAGTGCAGTCCCTGGAGCACGGTGCGCTTAGCCTGCCCCCTGGTGCGGAGAGCCGACGTGAAGCGGTCCTGGCCCTGCAATGAGCGATGCGCAGCCGGGCGTGGCTCCTCGAAGAGCTGGTTGCCGAGATCGCGTAGGCGATGCCAGTCAGCGGCGCTCACGAGTTTGCCTCGCTGCAGGCGGATGCGCGTCGTCTGCGACATGCCAATGCGCACATCAATGGGCTCGCCGATGATGTCTTCGAGGGCGCGGTGGTCACGCTGGCAGAGGAAGCAGAGAAACAGGTCGATGAGCAGCGGCTGGAACCCATAGGCCTCGCGCAAGTGATCGGCGATAGGCGTCCACGCCACCGAGTCCTGATCGACCCTCTGGAGCACGTCCTTGATGTACCGCGAGTCGAGTCGCAGCGAAGCCTTGGTCTGCCCGAGGTTCGTCAGCTCCAGCGGTTGCCCGAGCGTCTTGAGTACCTTGCCGACGTTTTCGTCGTAGGCGACCGAGGTGCCGTCCTCACCCGCCTTCACCATCCAGTCGAGGAGCAGCTCGAGGTCCTGCTTCTTCGGCTCAGCGATGAACGTCGGGTGCTGCGGGTAGCGGCGGTCCATGAGGAGCGCTGCGATGTGTTCGAGGTTCTCGGCAAGCGTTTCGCGCGGGCGGGATGAATCGACATCCGAGATGAGCGCCAGAAACTCGCCGTGGCGGACGTAGACCTCCTTCAGGAGATCCTCGAGCTGCCCTTCGAGCGTCTTCTGGCGGATCCCAGCCTGATCAAGGACCTTGCTCTTGTCCTGCTGGCTAAGCGTTTCGAGCAGATCTTCCTGCCCCGCGTCGGAGAGTAGGTAGCGAACGGCGGCGAGCTCGGTCAGCACGCCTAGCTCGGTCGGGCTCATGTGACGCGGCAACCAACACACCGTGTAGATGAGCCCCTGCCGCCTACGCACGTTCGTCGCGCGCATTCGGTCCTCATCGACTGTGTGCCCTGGCTCGTCCCACGGGTAGTCGATGAGGACCTTGAACGACCCGTCCGGGGGCGCGAAGTCGTCGTAGGACATCTCACGCACGTTCCCGAGCTTGAGACGGCCGCGGCGCCGGGTGCGGCGCCATGAGAGATCCCAGTCGCCCTCGTTCGGGCCCCCCTCCTCGAATCCCCTGGAGTTCGCGACACCCAACGCGAGGCGGATCGCGCTCCAGAACACCCTGAAGCGTTGGGCGGGGTTGTCGACTTTTGAGCGTGCGCGCCCGAGGATTTCTCCGAGGCTCACGCGCCCGAGGACGTAGCGAACGAGCGCGGTCTTGCCGTTGCCGGCCACTTGAAGGTCGGGCACGCGTTGCGACAGCGCGAGCAAGTCGGTCTCCGCGACGCGCACTTGGCCACGGAACGTTTCGCCCTCCACGTCGACAGCGTTGAGCTGCACGAGCCGCTCGATGGTGAGGCCGCCCTGCTTCAATCTCGGCGAGACCTCCGCGAGCAGCACGGTCTTCACGAGCTGGTTGAGCGCGCGTCGGCGTTCGTCGTTGAACTCGGCGCCGACCTCCTCGGCCATCTTCGCCATTGCTGGTGCGAGGCGCGAGTAGAACTGCTGGTGGATGTCCTGCATCACCTCCACCTTCTTGCTCGCCTCGACACCCGACTCGGGAAAGATCGCGGAGAAGGCCGAGCCGACCGGCAGGAACTCTCCGAGCGGCAGCGTCGGATAATGGACGACGAGCAACTCGTAGAGCAAGCGTAGCGCGGAGCGCTCGCGTTGCATCAGCGACGTGACATCGACCAGCATCTCGATGAGCGCGGGGTGGAAGGGGTAGACGTCGCGTAGGTAGTCGAGGTCGCCGCCGGCGAGCAGCGCAGGCAGCACCTTGCTGTGCTTCTCCGAGAGAGAGTTCACAGCCGCCTTCACCGCATCGACATTCCTCGGACGCAACACGCGGCCGCGCACGATGTGGCGCAGCTCGACATCCTGCAGCTTCGTGACCTCGAAGCGCTTGGCGTGGTGATCCAGATGCTCGTGGATCTTCGACTCGTCAACGAGGTCCGGGAAAAACTCTTGGAGGTTTCGTTGTCGCGCGACGAACGCGAAGATGGGCGCGGAGCGCTGCCCAGTATTGTGGTCGACGATGACGTTGAGGTTGTTGATCTCGGCAACGAACTCCTGGCCGCTCTTCTCGGCGAGCCAGAGCAAGAACTCATCGATCATCAGTACGATGCCGCCGAAGCCCTGGGCTTTGGCGTGTTCCGCCATGCGCTTGAGCCCCTCACTCCAGCGGGGGTCAATTCCCGCGTCGGCGGCGTCGCGGCCCTTGTAGTTGAGCCAGGTGCGCGCGAATCGCTCCTTGGCCTGGATCGATCCTGTGGCGATGCCCTCGAAGTCCTCGCGGCCGCCCACGATGCTCTCTGCCTCGAGTCGCTTCCAAACGACGTCGCCGTACTCCTTCGCCTCGCGCCGAACCTCGTCGAAAATCGCGTCTACGTTGAGGAACTCGAAGGGCTGCTTGCCGCGCCGCTTGAGTGCTGTGTTGAAGCCCTCGTAGACGGCGCGATCGAAGCCGGTGCTCCTACCGCGAACGGACAGCATGTGGATGCGCACGACGAGCAGTCCCGCCTTCGCGAGCCAGGCCTCGTGGTCCGCAGAATCGCGACCTTTGCTTGCCTGCGAATCCTTGTGCGCGTTGAGGAGCGGGCGGAACTTTTTCCACGCCGGTTGGATCCCCTCCAGTAGGAGTGAGAGCATGGTCATGAAGTGCGACTTGCCGCTTCCGAAGCTGCCGTGGATGAAGCGCCCGTACTCCTCGCCGCGGTCGAAGACTTGCTTCATGTCGTCGAGGATGCGTGGCAGCTCTTTCTCGATGGCGGGCGTGATGACGTAGTCGTCTACGAGCTGTTTGATCTCGTCCGAGCCGACATCGGACTCGCGCAGCTTCACGACGAAGCCCATGGCCCGGATGTCTTCTGGGCGCGGAAGCTCGAAGGCCTCTGTGATGGTGGTCATTGAAAGAGTCCCTGGTTGTTCGAGATCCAAGTCTCAGCGTCTGACCCGAGTGCGCAGCGCTCCGTAGACCACGACGCGCGCAGGTAGCCCGAGCCGTCCGGCTGAAGGCGGCCGGCGATCAGGAGGTCGAGCATCTGCTGGCGCTGGGCGGGTACGAGGTGCGCGGCGCCGAGCAACTGCGCGAGCAGTGGGACGACCCAGTTGTTGATGTTGTCGCGACGATCCTGACGCGTCTTGCGGAGGCGCTCGCTGCAGTTGAGGTTCAAGAGCAAGATCGCGGCTTCGAGATCCTTCATCGCGACTCCCGCAGCCGCGCAGTGTTGCGTGTTCATCGAGAGCAATCCGTCGATGCCGACCTCGACGAGCGCACCCGTCAATGGGAACGCGCGCGGGTCGCATCCTTGCGGGAGGTCGCTGTCGCCCTTGGTCTGGCCGCAAGACGTGTTGCGCGAGTTCGTGTATGCGCGGCTCGGATCCGAGTGGTGCGGGTAGGTGCCGCCGCCGCACGCGAGCGCGAGGTTGTGCCAGTCGAGGACGCGCCCCACAGCGCCCGACTTCGCGTGCACATGTTCGACCTGGTAGTCGTTTACGACAAACACGACGTTCCCCTGGTCATCGACAGGCCGAGTGGCGTCGACGAGGCGCTGCTCGCAGTAGATGCAGAGTCCCTGCTGCGCTTCGGCGAGCTTGGCTAGAAGCTCCCTGTACGCAGGCTGGTCGCTCTTGAACCCATCCCAGGTTGCCGTGGCCTCGCTCACCGGGCGTAGTTCCTCGGTGGGATAGGCGCCGCGGTACTGGGCGAGCAGCGGCGGCTCGGCGGCGAGCGCTCGAAGGTGCTTCATGGAGCGCCTCCCTTGATCTGGCGAAGTAGCTCGTGCTTCTGCATCTCGAGGTCGGCTTGCTGGAGGCGTTCATCGCCGGGCAGCGCACTCTCGAGCTCGGCGCGAAGCACGTTGGCTGCGCTCGTAGCGCCTTCGCCTCGTGAGACCATTGCCATGTATTCAGCGAGTCGCTTGGTGTTCTCGCCATCGGCGTCCTGCCCCGGGCGCTCCTTCGCGCCCATCAGCTCGATGAGGATGCGCTCGCTGGTCGCCCCCTCTGCGAAGGGGACGTTCTCGACGAGAACTTCGCCCTCGCCGGCCATCAGCTTGCGCACCGACTCCTTAGGCAGCGAGCCTATGACCTGTTCGGAGTGAGTCGAAAGCACGAACTGCGCGCGGGGGAAGGCCTCACGCAGACCCTTCACCACGGTTGCCTGCCAGGTTGGGTCGAGGTGGAGATCAATCTCGTCGATGAGGATGACAGCCTCGCTGTTCGTTCCTCGGTCGGGGGCGCTTAGGTCATCGCTAGGATTGAGCTGCACCATCCGTCGCGCGATGTCGACGACGAGCGCAAAGTGCGTGCGGTACCCATCCGACAGCCCAGTGATGTCGAGCGGTTCCACCACGCCGTCTGCATGCTGGAAGTCGACGACCATGCGGAGGTTCGGCTTCGTCTCGATGCGTGGCTTTTTGCAGCGCAGGCCTGTGCGGTCGACAGCGCCACGGACCCACTCGAGGGTGGGGTGGCGGTAATTGAAGTCCTTGCGCCTTTCCCGCTCCCGGCGCTCTTCGTCCTCGGCGACGACGAACCACTCGAAGACCGCCTTGAAACGCGTGTTCCTGCGCAGCGAGCCGTCGAGTGCTCCGAATCGGTCGAACTCGCTCTTGAAGTCGCGCTTACGTAGCGGGAACTCAACGACCGCGCGCTCCGTGCCGTAGGCGGCGACCAGCGTGATGGGCTGTTGCGAGACAGCGGCTGCGTCGCCTAGCTCGAGCGCATCGAGGATGAGCGGCTCGAGAAACTGCCGGAGGTACTTAGTGCCAAGAGCTGGCTTCTTCGCAGGCTCCCCTTTCCAGCGGAGTTTCGTCGCGTCCCATGACACACCGCTGGATGCTTTGATGGTGACGCGAGCGAAGGGACGCTCGACTCCTGGACGTTCCTTTCCTGCTTCAACTTCTTCAGGCGTTGCTTTCCAGTCAGGGCCCTCGGCGGGCGGCGTCCAGTTGGACCACGGCACGCGGATGTCTCCGCGCTTCGCGAAGCTCACTCCCTTCGCGCGCGGGAACTGCGTCACGTACGCACCGAGTCCAATCGCAATCGCGTCGAGGATGGTTGTCTTGCCGGCGGCGTTTGCGCCAAAGAAGACGGTAACGTTTGGGTGGAGATCGATCGGGAGGTGCCGAATCCCGCGAAAGTTCTCGATAAGCACGTTGCGAATGGGCATGAGCCGCCCGTTCGATTGGCGCTGCCGCGCGATGGCATCACGCGCCTGTTGTTCAGGGGTTGGCGTCGTCATGGCTCGTCCGTCTGCACCACGCGATCGAAGTTCTTCGCATCGTGTTGTGGCTTGTAGCGGGTCCAGTCCTTGCGAGGGTCGATGGACTTGTTCTTCCAGACCTGCGCCTTGATGAACGTCAGAAGGTTCGTTTCAGGCATCGTCGAACTCCAGGTTCTGCCGAACCAATCGCGCTTGTTCACGGCTCTCATAAGTCCTGCCTCAGGAGTCGCTCCCGTGCCTGCAGCCCGGAGAGCTGAAGGCGCAGCCAAGGTGTGTCGCGCTCGATGAACTTCTCGGGAGGAGTGGTCGTCGTGGTGACGATGTACTGAAACGCCGGCTCCCCCTCGAAACACTTCTCGAGCTCTCGCGCCAGCAGGAAGATCCGCTCGTAGACGTCCGGCGCCATATCCGCCTCGCGTGGGCCATCGTGGACCAGGAAGCGCGGGAATGCGCCGTGTCCTTCGATGCTCGCGAGGACGGCGGCAAGGTCGAAGGCCAGCACCTTCACCGTCGCGATGAACGTGCTGTCGCGTTCGCCGTGCTCTTCGACAGTCAGCGACAACGAGCGGCCGGACGTGTCGATGCGGGCCGCGACCTGGTCTCCGATCAGTGCACGCACGACGTAGTCGAACCGGGCAGAGAAGCGACCGATGGCCGTTCGCTGGGCTTCGCGGATCTTCTCCTGCTGCGTGTACGAGTCGTCGATGTCCTTGATGTGTTGCTTGATGGAGTCAGCCTTCGACGCGGCATCCTTGGCAGCACCTTCGGCAGCATCGATGAGTTCCGCGAGCCGATTGAGCTTCGATCCCTCGTCCTGCAGCATCGAAGTCGCCTCTGTGTGCGCGGTGTTCGCAGAGAGGAACTCGCGACGCGCGGTCTTCGTCGCGCGCTCTGCCTCGGCGAGCTCGCCCTCGATGCGTCGCTTCTCCTTCTGAAGTGCAGCGACGACATCGCGCTCTGCAGTCAGTTCTTGGGATGCAACCAGGTCGCTCTTCTTGGCGGCCGCCTCGCTGCGCTTCGCGGCCAAGTCGATGGGCTGGTTCACGACGAGGGGACAGTTGTGCTCGCGGGCCATCCTTAGCGGCACGTTGCAGAAGTCGCGCGGCGGCGGGAGCGCAGCGAGCAGCCCCGACTGCCCCGTGCCAGCCAGCTCGCCAACCACGTCCTGCACGGCGTCGAGTCGGTCTTGAACGCCGCTGAGCTTCTCCTTGAGCGCGCCTTCCTTCTTGCTGGCGGCTTCGATGGCAGCCTGAAGCTCCTCGCGCTGATCACCGGATTCCAGCGCTGCCTTCCGCTTCTTCACGTGCTCTCGACGCACGCCGAGCTCTGCGCGCGCCGCTGACGCGAAGAGCGGCGTCGACGTGAGCGGCAGGTCCTTCCCCAACGCCTCGATGAGTCGTTCGCGATCGGTCTCAGCCTGATGCCGAAGCAGTGGGGCCGTGCGCGTGGCTTCCTCCTTGTCGGCGACGAGCCTCGCGTTCCGCTGTAGCTCGTTGCGCTCGCCATCAGAGATGAGGCCGAGCACCGTCCGCACGAGGAACTGGCGCTCCTCGACATTCAGCGCGGGAGCCTCGGAGCCGCTCCCGCTGTGGCGCCAGTCGAGGAAGTCGGCGAAGCGACAGTCCTGATCGCGGATGAGCCACGGCAGCACGTGCGCCCATCCGACGGGCTTCTCCTTGTCCGTCGACGGGAACTCCTTCGAGGTCAACAGGTCTGTCGTCCCCTTGGCGAGCGCGTCGATGAACTCCTGGTAGTCGCGGTGCTCGGCGTTCGTGGTTACGTCGTCGATCGAACGGTTACGAAGGCAGAAGGGGCTGCGGCCAATCCCGAGCGGTCGCGCGACCACCCAGGGCACGCTATCGATGATGACCTCGGCGGCTACCCAGGCGCTTGGCAACTTCGAGCGGATGCGGCGCTTCACGCCGTCCGGTGCAAAGCCGGCATCGCCGAGCACGTGTCGAACGAGGCGGCAGAAGGTGCTCTTGCCTGCCGTGTGACCCGCGACGCCGTCTCGGAAAAGCGCGTTGTCAGCGCCAGCCGAGTGATGCGCCGCCCAGACGATGTTCAGGCCTCGTCGAAGCTCGACGTCGCGGACGACGTACTCCTTGCCGGCCTTCAGCTCGCTGAGGATGCGGATGTGACGAACCCAGAACGCGGGGGCACTCCGCTTTGCGCTGGGGCGAAGCTGCTGCGGAGGATTCAACCCCTGAAGGCGCATCTGGGTAGTGCTCAAGCGGCGGCCTCCAAGAGCTTGCGGTCGGCGCCTGTGAGCGCCTTGTCAATCGCGCTGAACTTCTCCTCGGGCTGCGCGCGTAGAACCTTCAATGCCAGGTCGGCCTCGAACCGGAACCACGCATCGATCTGCGCCTCGGCCGGGGTTTGCGTGCTCGTGCTCACCGTTGCAGATCCCTCGCTGTTCGTTCCCAGCAAGACGCCGTTCCGGCTCGCCAGCTCGCTCAGGGTGGATGCGAGCATGCCCGCCTTCACCGAACGAGAGCCTACGATGGCAACCCAATGCTCCACCTCACGCTTGAGCGATACGGGCGCGAGCTTCTTCATCAGGGCCGGTCGCGCTCGGAGCGCGAAGGCACGAGCGAGGTCCATGCGGGTGGCAGTTCCGCTTGAGGCGTGCAGCAACGCGCAGATGAGGATGGCGGCGTGCGCCCCGTCAGAGACGTTGGGAATGGCCCCCGGCAGGTCGTCGAACGAGTCGTTGTCCTCGACCTCCGTCATCGAAGTCTTCCGCGCCCCGCCAGCACGCATGTTGGGAGGCGGGAAGCGCATCTTCCAGTTTTCGATCAGCTCGCGGCTCGGGCCCTCCGGACCCACCAGGGCTTGTAGTTCGGCCTTCAGGCGCGCGGCAGCGGCAGCATCTTCGCGCGCGACATCGGGGAGAAGGCGCCACGTACTGTCGAGCAAGCCAATGCGGTCTGCGAGCGGAACCGAGGCATCCTCGAGCTCTTCGTCAATGGCGAGAATGGCCTTCACACGCTGATGTGGAGTCCAGCCGGCCCAGCCGTAGAGAGTCTCTACTCCGGAACGTCCCGGTACCTCGGTGAACGCAATGAAGCGCTCCTTGGCGACGTCGAGCTTGCCGCGGAGCCGCCAGTGCTCGGTACGCAGGAAGTCCGTGCTGTCGTAGGACGGCGGCACCTCGGGCGTCACCTTCTCACCCATATCTTCGCGCCGCTGGTCAGCCCAAGTGCGCTCCCAGACAACGCGCTTCACTAGCCCGCTTGGCTTGTAGAGGTGGAAGCATTGACTGGGGACTGCATCGGCGTGCAGCGCCTCGGCGACGAGCTGCACCAGACTGAAGTCCTTGCGCCCAGTGAGCACCTCGCTCACTGCGAGCACGCGTGCGTCGTCCTGCAGGTTGGCGACGAGCTGCTCAAGCGAGAACGCCCGGATGCGTGTTTGGGCAGCCTGCTCCACGCGGTCTGCGAGCCATTCGGTGAGCGCGACTCGCTCCTGCTCGGCGTAGTTGGGCTTGTACCAGCGACGCTTAAAGTTTGCGGTCTCGATGAGGGCGAGGGCGGGCACGGCCGCTGCGCGCATCTGACGGGCGGTGATACGAGCACGGGTGGCCGCGGGGAGGTCTGCAGGTAGAGTGGTGATGGGCGTCCAGCCGTGGCGGGTGAACCAGTCGGTGGGCAGCTCCTCGGGCGTATCGCCTTGCGCAAGCGCCACGCGGCTCGCCCTGTCCTTCGCAGCGAGCGTCAGACACCACGGTAGGTGCACCGGATCGAGCGGGTCGAGTTCGTCGACGTCGACTACGTCGCTGTCGGGGTCCAGGCCGTAGAGGGCATAGTTGAGCCAGTCCAGTTCCTCTTGCAACGCAACCATACGGCGGAAGGCGAGGGTGTCAGCGTCGCGGCGGGCGTCGAGGGC
>JBILQT010000310.1:0-8037 GCA_044373065.1 Sandaracinaceae bacterium | reverse complement strand
TCGCGCAGATCGACGGCACGCACATCTCTGAGGTCGCGCAGCAGAGAAGCCACATCGTTTGCGCAGCGGTCGGCGGCGAGGCGGTCGAGCGCGGTGGCATAGGGCAGCGAGTGTTCTCGCGTCGCGACGACCGGGAACAGCTTCATCTTCGTCGAGTCGTGTTGGAAGCGGTCGTGCCAGCCTTCGACTGCCCGACGGCCGCCGTCGCCCGTCTTGTCACCACCTTTCGGATAGAACACCTGCTTCATCCAGAAGCATGCTGTTGACGAGTTCAGCAGGCCGAGCAGCGCGAGGTGGTCATCTTCGGTGGCGGCGGCCGGGAGCTTGATGACCGGCGCAGTTTGTTTAAAGACTTTGCCGCCGCGATCGAGCGCGAAATGGTTGTGGGTTGCGACTTCGGCGAAGGCGATCGAGAGGGGGGTATGGAATCGTTCGCGATAGACCTCGCGAACCTCCCACCATTGCAAGCCCCTGTCCTCGATCGGACGACTGAACACACGCCTGTCGCGCAATACCGAACGGTAGGGCCAGAAAAACCTGATGACGTCCGACGCGTCTTCTCTGGTAAGCGGGTTGGCCGCATCGTCGTTCGGCCAGACCGTCTGCTCGGTAGGAGTTATGGTCCAATCGCGCAGCGTGTCCCCCGCTACTAGAGGTCGAGAATGCATCACCCGATGGCGAGCCAGAGCTGCCGATGGCTGCACGAAGACCTCGTCGGCGCCAGTGATCGCGGCGAAACCCATGGACTCTGCGATCTTTCCCAAGCGCTCGGTAGTGCGCTTCTCGAGGTGCTCTCGGAGTTCGGCCGCCCCACCTCCACCCAAGCTCCAAGGGTGCTTGTTCAATGTCTCTCGCGGCAGATCAGCCACGCTCACATACTCATTCTCAAAGCCAACCCGATTCCAACCCTCTGCAATGCCCAACCAGACCTTACCCTTTGCAGGGTCTGGGGGCGTGCCGCTCTCGCCGCGCTTACCCATGACCGCACGGATAAGCTTTGTCTCGGGACGACGGTTTCGTCCGAACAGCAACACTGTGGATGTTCCGTGGAATGGAATGCACGCCTGCGAGGCGTCGACCACCAGCGACAGATCGAGTCCCGCAAGAACCGACTCGATCAGTGGCTTGCCGAACTCGCGCTTCGTGAAGTTGTTGCTCGTGATGATGCCAACGAAGCCTTCTTTTTCGGCGAGCTGAAAGCAGCGTTCGGTGAACGGCGAGCCCAATGAGTACTCGCGGTAGGCAGAGATGTAGCGCTGCTTCTTGTTGATCTTCTCGCGGTGGTAGTCCTTCCGCGCCGAGTCCTTTTCGGTGATGTACGGCGGGTTTGCGACCACGGCGTGGAACTTCGAAGCGAACACCTTTTTGAGAGCCGCGCGTACATCGGAGCGCGTGAGCGAAGCGCGCGGCTTTTCTTCAACCTTCTCGAAGAGAGAGAACTGCAGCGAGGGCTTCTGCTCCTCGCGCTCCACCTGCTCAAGCCCATCGGCCCAATACACGTGCGGATGAAAGCGCGCAGCCTCCGCGAGAGTCGTGACACCAGCCAACTCTGCCGCCGTCATGACCAGGCGCGCCCGAGCGAGCGCGCAGGCGTAGTCATTGAGGTCAACGCCGACGAGGCGGTCGAGCGAGTGTGCGACGACCTTCGCGCGCTCCCACTCATGGTGCTTCGCCCCGGTTGCCGCCACGATTCGTTTGAGTCCATCGATGAGGAAGTGGCCGGAGCCACACGCGGGATCGATAAGCCGCACTTTGTCGGCGCCGAAAGCCTCAACGGCGGGCGTCAACGTGCGGTCGAGGATGAACGCGCGCACGAAGTCGGGCGTCTGGCAGAGCGCGAAGCGGTCCTTCACAACCGGATCGAGCTCTTGGTACAGGTCGCCCATCAGCTCGCCCTCGAAGTGCTCGTCGGCGAAGCTCCACGTGGCGCCCGTATCAGCGTCGCGATGGCGC
Source organism: Sandaracinaceae bacterium (assembly GCA_044373065.1). Taxonomy (GTDB): domain Bacteria; phylum Myxococcota_A; class Polyangia; order Polyangiales; family Sandaracinaceae; genus JAFLCL01. Next base: position 6,084 of record JBILQT010000310.1, on the reverse strand, counting down.
CAGAATGCGATCAGCGCGCGTGACAAGTCGTCGGATGGGAGGGCTACTTCTGCGGGCTGAAGACTGAACAGCTCGGGGAGGCCACCATGCGAGCTGGCGAGGTCTCGGTACACCCATCGCAGGAACGCCGTCTCACCGAGGTTTGGCGCGAGCTTCTCGAAGAGCTGCTGCGCCTCAGGATCGAGGAGTCTCCCTGGCGCGAGCAGGCCACGATCTTCGAGCACACGCACGTAAACCGATTTGAGCACCCAGAGCACCGCAGCGCGGCGAGAGAGCAGATCGGTCCAGACCTCGAAGTCCTCCCCGACGCGTTCGTCCTTGTGAAGCTGCTCGGCGGCCACGCGCGTAGCGCCCGGCGCGCGCATCTTGGCGCGCAGGTCGGCTGCGATCTTCGCGACGTGGTCGCGGAGCTGAGAGGTGAGGCGTGCTCGGTCCTGTGCTTTCATCGATGGTGACTCAACCCGGCAATGGGTTCAGAAGAGGCAGCGTCGCGCCTTCGAGGTGCCACATGGCGGCTCCCTCGTTGAAGCGTGGCTGGCGGTTGTGGATGACGCCCGGGACCACGAGAATCCAGAAGCCCCGGCTGCCGGAGAGCGTCTCGTCATACAGGCGGCGGGGAAGGTCGAGCGCCTCGCAAAGGCCGAAGAGCGCGGTGTCGCCAAGGACGATCACGTTGCCGGGCCTACCGTGTTCTTCGAGGAGATTGAACAGCGTCTGCTCGGCAGCTTCGGTCAGGGCCTCGCGCTGGGCCACGAAGCGCTCGGCACGCTCGAGCGACTTGATGCTGGAGGCATGCTCCGAGAAGAAGGCATCTTCGAAGGACACCCACTTTCCCACGACACTAATCGAAGAGAGCGAGGCCGCGACGGAGCGCCCGATTTCGGTGTGGTGCTCGGGCGGCGTGACGAGCATGCGGAAGCCACGCGAGCTCGATGCCTCCTTGAGCATGTCGCGCACGACGAGTTCGGGACTGCGTCCCGTGCCCGAGGATGCGGCGCCGAAGGCGCTCGGCAGGTCGTCCGCTGCAAGCGGTGGCGACGCAATCACGGATCCCGCGCGGACCGGCAGCACGAGCGAGCCCTGCACGCGGCAGTCGAGGTCACGCAGGATGGCTAGAAGGTGGTCGGGGTCGGGGTATGGCGTGTGCGGGCCGAATACGCGTCGCACGCGCGTGGCCAGGTCATCGAGCGCGATGGGCTCGCGCGTCTGGTCGATGACGAAGCCGATGCTGTGCTTGGGGTCGACCGGGCCGATGAAAAGATGGCCGGTCTCGGCGATCTCGACGTCCTCGCAGATACGGACGCCGAGGGCGAGCGGGTCGCCATCGAAGTTCGCGAGCAGCCCTGCGAGGGTGCGCCGCGCGGTATCTGGCTCGACGGGGGGCCACTGGCCGGCGAGGCGCACCACCTCGGCTGCAAATGCCTTGACCGTCTCGCGGTCGAAGATGGGGCGCGTCACGAGCGGCTGCTCGGCGCCATCGACCTCGAAGATGTGTGCGCGGCCCGGTGTCACGCGCACGAGAAGCCGCACAATGCCTTCGCCCGTCACGATGCCTGCAGGCCACTCGCTCTCGAAGCGCTTTCCGACCTCGTCCAGCCGCACGACGCCGCCGAAGCTATCGATCACAGCGTCGAACGCGCTCGCGAGGTCGGCGAGCGCTGACAGGTCAAGACGCTCAAGCCCCTTTGACGAGTCGCTACTCACCCTCGGCTGGTTCGTCTTGAGGTCTTCGGCGATCTGCTCCTGCGTTTCGGGCTCGCCGGTGATGCCGATAGAGCGCTCGACAGCGATGCGCTGACTCTCATTGAGCGGACGCGAAGCGAGCTCCCAGATTCGATCGAGCGTGTGCGCGCTGTCGTCCGTGCCGCCCGCCTTGCCCTCGGTGTGCGCGCGGAACTGGTGCAGCGCTTCGACGACGTCGGCGAGCTTCTTCCGGCCGATTCCCTGGAGCCCGAGCAGTTCGGACCGCGTGAGCGATGCGACTGCTCCGACGGTGGGAAGGTCGGCCTGCGCGAGTGCCGAGCGCAAGGCCTCGCTGAGCGGGAGCTTCTGCACGGGCTCAGGCGAGTCACGCAGGCTGGGGACAAGCGGCGGCTCAACGGCAGCCGTCGACATCGTCGCGCCCAACAGTCCGCGCGCGAGCAACGTCTCCTGGAACGCGACGATGTCGTTTGCGGTCTTGGTGCCGATGGCGTGGATAGCGCGCACCTGCGCAGCTGGCAGCGCGAGGAGCTTGCCCACCGTCTGCACCTGGCATCGGGCGAGCGCGTTGATCGCGCGGCGCGAGAGGCCCGTGAGCCGAAGCGGCGTCGTGACGTCCAGCTCCTTCGGCGGCGGGATGGAGGACGAACTGGTGGTGTCCTCGCCGAGAGCGACAAGCAGCGCCTCGCGCATCGCACGCGCCGAGGGGAAGCGCTTCTCGGGCGTCGGATCGAGTGCCTTCCTGAAGAACGCGGCAAGGCCGGAGGGCTGGATGTCTTCGTCGGACACGCTCGGCGCCTGGCCTGGCTCGGGCACGCGGCCCTCGAATGCGTGGCGCCCTGCGTAGAGTTCGAAGAGGCAGAGCGCAGCAGCGAAGCGATCCGTCGCATGCGTCCAGCGCACGCTCGCTGGATCGCGGTAGAGCGCGGTGCCACCGTAGGGGGCGTCCTCGCGCATAGCCGCGAGGCTGAAGTCGATGATGGTGAGCTGGCCGTCTCCAACTCCGCTGGAGGAGGAGCGTTCAGTTGCACCGACGAGCAAGTTGTCGGGCTTGAGGTCTTTGTGTGTGACCGACCTCTGCTCGAGGTAGTCGAGGCCCGCGATGAGATCCTCGGCGAGGCGTCGCTGCGCTGTGCGCTCAGGCGCAGGATTCTGCGTGAGCCACTGACGTAGGTTCATGCCGCTCACGCGCTCCATCACGAGCGTGAGGCGCCCCTCGACCATCTTTGTAAGGTCGATGACCCGGACGACGTTGGGGTGGTCGAGATCGGTGAGCACCTGGTACTCGCCGCGAAGGGCCTCTTCGGCGGCGTCCTCAGAGCGCGCGATCTTGAGCGCGCGCGTGCGACCACTGACCAGGTGGCGCGCGGCGTAGACGACGGCCATGCCGCCTTGCCCGAGACGCGTGACGATCTCGTAGTCCGAGCCGATACGCGTTCCGGGCTGGAGGTTGTCTGGGTCCAGCGGAATGCGGCCCACGTTCGGGATGAGTGCCTGGACGCGCGGGGACGGATCGCGACCCACGCGCACCGCGTCGATCGCCTCGATGAGAGAAGCATAGCGATCGGTCGCGCGCAGCTCCACCATTCTCGCAACCGCCTCGTCGAGGCTGAGCGGGAGGCGCTGGGAGATGTCGCGCACGCGGCGCATCAGTCGGCGCTGCGCCATGAGCTGGCGGGTGTTCTCGAAGAGCGGCTTGCCCGTGAGGACGAGCGCCAGCATTGCGCCGAGGCTGAACTGGTCGGACGCGGGCTCCGCGCTCGAGAACGCGGTCACGACCTCCGGCGCCGCGTAGACGAGTCGGTCGTCGTGGATGGTTGTGAGCGAGATGGTCGCGTCGCTCGTCATCTGCTTCGCGAGGTCGAAGCCGGTGACGCGCACCTCCGTCGGCTCTTGTTTGTCCTCAACGAGCACCACGTCGGGACGCAGCAAGCGATGCACGACGCCCTGGCGATGCACCTCGTCGATCGTTTGCGCGATGCGCATCCAGAGGTCGGTACGGACGCGGAGGTCGGCCTTCTCCTTGCCTCGTGCGTCGGGGCCGTAGCGTTCGACCCACGTGGTGAGCGTGATGCCCTTGAAGTGCTCGAGCGGCAGCACGATGCCGCTCTCGTCGGAAAAGGGCTGCTCGGCGGTTAGCACACCCTCGCTGCGACCGAGACGGCCCAGCACCTGCGCCTCCCACCGGGCGCGCTCGGCGATCCGCTCGCGCTGCGTCTGCGTCGCGAGCGGCGGGGTGCTGTAGATCCGAAGCACGCGTTCGGCGCCTGACAGCGTGTTGCGTCCGAGCAACTCGGTGAAGGTGTCGTGGTGGTCGAGCGTCTCAACGACCTCGTACTCGCGTACACGGCGTACGGGGCGAGGACCGCTCTGGGCACCGGTGAATAGCTCAAGCAGTTCGCGCTCAGCGCTCGACGAGGACGCAAGCACGCGACCGCCGCTGAGGCGTCTAATGAACTCGGCGTCCTGAAGGGCCGCGAGGATGGTCTTCTTTGTGTGAACGCGGTCGTTGCTCGCCGGACCGCGCACTCCGACATCAGTTGTGGCCGAGAGGAACACTAGGCCCTCGCTCCAGACCTGCCCCGCCTGATAGCTGGCGTTCTTCAAGTGTGACTTGAGCACCTGCGACGTGATGCGATTGAGCTTGAGCGGACTGCGGATCTTCTCGGGCAGCCACCAGTCGTTGTCGGTGCCCTCGATGCGGCCTCGGTACGACTTGATCTCAACGACGAAGATGGCGTGCGGCGCGACGACGACCGCATCCAGCTCGTAGACCACGCCGCTCCGCTCCACGAGCCAAGCGTTGCCGTACACAGTGAAGCTCTCGGGTAGCCCCTCGACGAGGAAGCGCAGCGCCTGCCGTTCTGCGTCGTGGGCGGCCTCGCCGATCTGAATGAACTTGGCGGCCATCGCTACACCAGGAGGACCTTCGCGCTCGGGAACCAGATCGCGAGCTGGTCCTCGACGCGGAAGAGTCCGCCCTTGTCGGGGTGAAGTCCGATGACGAAGTCGAACGAGCGTTGACGGAGCGGGTGCTCCGGATTCTTGAGTTCGGCCGCGTCGGCGCGCGTGGTGAAGTCGGAGTGCGGCGCGCCGAGTTCGAGGGCAACGACGCCAGCGAGCGTGAGCTCCTGCCACGAGCTGCACGCCACGACGAAGTTGTCCTGCAGTGTGAGGTCCTTCTGGCCGCTCACGAGGTGATGCGCGAGCTGACCGCCAGTGCCCGGCAGTTCCAAGACCTTCTGGTGGGCCTTCACGACGTGGAGGTCCGAGCGCGCCATGCGAGTCGGCATACCGAGCAGGCGCGCCTGCTCGAGAATGTAGTCGGCGCTTGCCGTGCCGAGAGAGAGCGATTCGATGGCCTTGAGCCAGCCGTCTGCGACGGACTCGGGCAGGCGATCGGTCCGGAGCCCACCGCCCACAGTCTCGGGATCGAAGGGCACGCGATGGAGGACGGCGGCGTCCTCGAAGAGCAACGAGACGAGGTCGACGCTGGAAAGGCGACCGCGGAAACGCGTCCAGGTGTCGAGCTTTGGTTCGGTGAGGCGCGGCCTGCGTCGACCTGCCGCCTCATCGCGAGCAAGCGCGTGAAGGAGCGACGCAGCCCAAACGCCCGTTGGGCGTTGCACGTCGGTCAGAGATGAAGTGTCAAACGACGGCATGTCAGGCCCCTTCTGCGCAGAACGAGTTGGGAGTTGAAGTTCTCAAACCCGAATCTGTTTTTCAGACCACGCGAAGCGCCCAGCTGCGCCAGCGAGCCACACTCGTGATGACCCGCAAGTCACTCGACCAAGTACGCGGCACGGTACGTCGCCGATGCTTTCCAATCAACACCGATGACGCCACGCACTACGAATCCATTGCGGGTTGAGGGCAATTCACGTTCGCAAAACCAGCCTCCATTTCCACCTATCAGCAAGCAGAGGCACACCGCCTCTCTGAAGGAGGAAACCATGACTGCACATGCCAACATAGAGCACGCCGCTGCTCCTGTGATCTCACCGCTACGTCCGCGTCCCGATCAACACGAGCACTGGATCGCGCACCGCAAGCCGGTGCATTTTGAGGAGGCCACGCAGCTTGTACTCGAGGCGCATGCGGCCGATGGGGAGCGCTTCGATGTGACTGCGCACGACCTTCGCGCGTGGTCGTTTGGAGGCGCCTCCGATGTGATGGCGCTTGCACCGATTCCGCTCGCGGGGCGTGTTGCGAGCGCGCCTGTTGCGATGCGTGAGCTCGCCTTCGCGCAGCTCTGTGCGCGCATCGGTGCGCCGCCTTCGTATGTGCGTGGGCTGCCTGCGAAGCTGCAGATGGCGTGCATGAACTTCGGGCTCACGCACACCAAACAACCTGCGCTTCTGCGGCTCGCGGGAGGCGAGGTGC
>JBILQT010000256.1:0-10148 GCA_044373065.1 Sandaracinaceae bacterium | reverse complement strand
AGATCATCGACCGAGTGAATGTCGCGAGGCTCTTCTTCGTGAGCCCTGAGGTGGTCTGCTGCCCGACTTGTAAGCGGATCATGATTCAGCGGGATGGCGCTTCAGAGTTTGAGTCGTTCGTCTCGGAGGACCAGCGCACGCCCGAATCGGTGAAGCGCACAGCACTTCCTACGAACGAACACCGCGAGATGATCCGCGCACGAACAGCGCTTCTAGCGCCGCGCGCCCGCATGCTCTTCTCCCTCGCTTGCGCAGAGCGCCTCTCCGCGTGTTGCTGGTCGTATGAGCAGACGAGCCAAGCACCGATGGGCGTCTTCTATCGCTGGCTGCGCAACCTCTTTCAAAACGCGATGCAGGCGGACGTTCCGCCTGAGGTTCTGTCCATCGCGAAGCGAGAGCTTGAGTCGATCGTGCCCGTGAGTGACGACGCTTCATCGCCGCTGCAGGTTCAGGCGCAGTCGGCTGTGCTCTGCTTGCTCAACGCCATCGACTCGGGCGTGCGCAGTGACGCGTGCGTTGCGAGCTCGGACAACATCAACGACGCCATCGACAACTACGTCGCGTCCGTGAGCCACGAGCTGACGGGTCAGTTCGACGACGTACCGGAGACGTACCCGCTGCTCGAGCGCGAGAAAGCCCGGCAGGCGTACGACGTGGACTTTCTCGCGCGGCCGGAAAACTTGGGCTCGGTGAGTCTCGTCGCGTGGCGAATGGAGAACCGGCAGATCGTTGTTCCGGTTGCGTTGAAGTACAGCGCGAATGCGAACGGGTGATTGTAGGAACGTGTTCGGAGGCGCCTTGGTTGCGAGGCATATGATTGCAATATGACTGCGCGCTCCGTCTTTCGGCTCTTCCCTCAACTGTCTGCGATCACACCGCTGCTCCTCACTGACACGACGCGCCCGGAGCTCCGCCGTGTACTGGGGGCGCAAGCGGGAAGCGTCTCAAGGCCCAGCGCCTATCTCTCCGACGACCTCGGGTTGCCTCAGGGTGACTACCCATGCCTGCAATCCTTTGGTCCGATCTTCTCTCGGACTTCGGTGGACACGCATCGCGCGTTGCTTGAGACCGCAGGTGAACTCGTGCCGCTGATGATCGACGGCGCGGAGGCACCGTTCTTCCTCTACGTCGTCACCGCGACATCGGACTGCTTGGACGTACGTCGCTCGTCGAAGGTCGACTCCATGGGACGCGTCTCCAAGCTCGTTCTGCGTCCCGACGCGGTCCCCTGGCATCTGCCCGCGTTCCGAATTGCCCAGGCGCCACTCTGCGTCTTTTGGACGCCGCGTTTCGTGGCCCCGTTTCTCGACGGCGCACGTCTCGTCGAGGCGCGCATCATTTGGTCGGAGGACCCAACCGTGGTCGTGATGCCGAAGCCGATGCGCTGACTACGCACGGAACGCGCGATGAAGCAGCGCCGGGGGATGAAGGCTGAGCCATCGTTCGCCGCGGTCGCTTGAGGTGTCGCAGACCAGCGCGGAGAAATCGTCCGACAGCCGCAGCTTTCCGAATACACCCTCTCCACCCTTCGCACGTTCGGTGATCGTCACGCAGGCATGCACAGCCGCGAGTATCGACGCCTCGTAGGCCTCGTCCCATTGCTTCTCGGCCGCATCATCAAGGTCCCCATCCGCCGAGATGCCAAACGCCGCGAACGCGGTGAGTCGTTCGTACGTGTCCGCGATCAACTTTGCGTCGGCCGGGTCGATGGTCGTGGGCCACTCGGAAGGCAGCCAAGCCGGTTGACCAAAGGCTCGTTCGTCGCGCTCCAGCGAGAGCCCGCTCAGCCACTCCTCGCTCGCGAGGCTCACACACGGTTGGAGGATGTTGCCGCCGAGCTCGGCGTAGAAGAGCCAGAAGGCGAGCCCGTAGTAGGTCTCGTTCAGTCGAGGCAGCTCACGCTCGAGAGCGCGGTCGATTTGCGATACCCAGAGGCGCTCGATGTCGCGGAAGTCGAATGCGGGGCGCATCGGTGCGAGTGTAGATGTCGTCGGCCCGATGGACGTAGTTGGCAGCTCGATGAAAGGATTGAACGTGAATCGCGAACATCTCTCGGGCGAAGCCAAGGCACATGTCGATGCGGTCTCGGAGCAAGGTCACACCGCGTGGAAGGCGGGCAACATACAGGAGGCAGGAGACCGCTTCGTGGAGGCTTGGGAGGCGATTCCCGAACCGAAGGAGCAGTTCCATCAGACCCAGATATTGGGGATCCGGCTCATCACCTTCTTCCGGCAGACTCACCAGTCGGCGAATGCCCTCAAGTGGACCCTCATCCTCCAGCCCTTCTATCCAGGCAATATCTCGGTCGAGGTGTGGCTCGGGCAGGCGTACTTCGATGTCGGTGATCTCGACCAGGCGTACGTCCACTTCGACCGGGTGTATGCGCAGATGAAGACGCGCATGTTCAAGGGTGAGGATCCGAAGTACCTCGACTTCTACATGACGCGTTCGGGAAAGAAGAAGACGAAGGCTTGAAGCGGGACGGCGCCCCACGGTGGAGCAGTGCAGATGTCGAAACTTGACCTATCCCCAGAGCAGAAGGCGCGCTTCCATCTGCTTGATCGTGAGGCGTACGACGCTCTTCGCGCAGGCGACATTGCCCTTGCAGAGGGGCTCTCGCTGAAGCGTTGGGACCTCATCCCCGAGCCGAAGGATGAGTACAGCTACGCGTCGCTGGCTGCGCTGCAACAGGTCTCGTTCTATCGAACGACGCAGCAGTTCGAGAAGGCGCTCGAGTGGGTGCTTCGGTTGAAGTCGCTGTACCCCCCGGGCGATGTCACCGGCGAGGCGATGTGCGGCCAGGCGTACTTCGACGTCAGTGATCTCGACCAAGCGTACGCGCACTTCGACCGCGTCTACGCGCAGGGGAAGACGCGCGGGTTCAAGAGCGTCGACGCGAAGTACCTCGACTTCTACATGGCGCAGCGTGCGCAGCGCGCGGCGGAGAATGCGCCCCCGCAGCGCCCGATCGGTCGAGCGAATCGCGAGATCATCGACGCTTCGTTGAGGCTCGCGCATGCGGTGTCGCGCCTTGTGTTTCTGATGCCGAGAATCTCAGGCAGCACGGCGCGACTGCTTCTAGAGGTGGACGCGGAAGGCTTGCTCTCGCTTCGCACCGTGACGACGACTGCCTCGGGCAAGGTGCGTGAGAAGGCCGAGAAGCCGGACAAGTTCGGGCTGACGTTTGCGTATCGGCTCGTCGACAAGGTGATGCGCTCGCTGATGCGCAAGGGCATGGTGGGAAGGGCGGAGAGCCACTCGGGGGAGACCAATCTCGTCCTTCTCACGGCCGTTGGGCCCCCGCTGCGCAGCGCGTTTGATGTGGATGAGGCGCGTCACGCTGCATGGCTCGGCGATTGGGGTGCGCTGCGCCGCGTGGACCTTGAGACCGGCGAGGTCACGACGATTCCGTTGGGTGCGTGTGGCGCGGTGTACGAGGTGAACGTGCAGGCGGATGGAGTCGTCACGCTGCTCGCGGAGCGCGATGAAGCGCCGCCCACCGGGCCGTGGCGTGCGCCCGCAGGCGCAACGGTGCGCTTCGCAGTGCTCACTTGGGATGGAGTCGCGCTCACGAGTCGATATGAGATCGAAGTGCCATCCCTTGAGGTGCAGTACGTGGCGCGCACGCTCAGTTCATCGCGCAACGGGACGCGCGTGGTTCCGCATCCGAAGGGGGCCGCGCTGCTCGATGCATCGTGGAATGAACTCGCGACGTATGAGCTCAGGCCGCTCTACCAGGGCGGCCCAACCGCAGCCATCTCACCGAATGCGCGATGGGTTGCGACGACGGGCACAGGTGCCGAAGTGGTCCTCGATGACTTGCTCACTGGCGAGTCGATCACGCGCCTCGTCGACTACGCAGATGTGACCCAGCTGCGTGTGAACGACGAAGGCACGGTCGAGCTTTTGGGCGCAGGCCCGCTGTGGGATTTCCGCACGCTCACGCGCGCAGGAGACCTTCGCAGCATCGAGGGCAAGTCGAGCCACTACGGAGCGGATGCTGAGAGCGTTTACTCCGTCGACCAATACGAACTTCACGTGTGGGACAGGTCGAGCGGCGAGAAGCAAGCATCCATCCCCACGCTTGGCGGCATTGTGAACTCGAGGATCGTGGTGACGGAGACGTCGGTGTACGTGCGAACGGATCAGGGCGCGTTTCAGCGGATTTGGAAGTAGGAGAACGTGACGAGAGAAGAAGCCAGGCGTGAGGTGATCGAACTCTTCGAACGATTCGCAGAAGGAGCGCCATCGACGCGCTGCGAACGCGTGGCGAGCCACAAGGCTGCGCGTGCGGCGCAGCGTGCACGGGTGCCGGGCGATGGGAGGAACTTCATCGACTTGAAGGAGGGAGCGCTCGCGTCGTTCGAGGCTCTTCGCGCCAGTGAGCCCGGGTTCACGGATTTCATGTACGCCGTAGGCGATGACTGTGTCCTGGCGTTTAACGTTCTTGAGCACAGTCGCCTTCTTGAGTGGCTTGAGGATGTGGAAGGCGATGCCTGGGGCATATTTCTCGCGGCGACCTTTCCCAACCTAGAGCACGAAGGCTGCGCGTTCTTCGCCGCGATTCGCGAGGGCTACGAGAGCGGCGGGATTCCATGCGGCATCTCGGCTTGGCCTGGTGGGCGGGTGAGTGTGTTTACGGGCGAGGCGGAGTGATCCTCTTTGCGGAGCAGAGGCGACGATGAGCACGTTCGATGAAACAAGTTGGTCGGAGCAGCTGGCGGAATGCATCGCCAACGAACTCAACGTGTGGGCACCGCGGTTGGAGTTCGAGGTCGTGCGGGCGCTGGCGGTCGACTGCAGCCCGTGGAACGTCGCTGGTCAGAGTCTCTCGTTGTCTGTGCTCACCGAGCGAGAGCACGCCGAGACAGATCGAGAGGAATGGGCTGTGGCCGACTGGCGTCTGTTCAACTTCACGCAAACAGCGAATGCCCACTGGGCACAGGCGGCGGACCTCGATTCGATTGCGCGCGCGCACTTCGCTGAAGCCTCGGCATCCGCGAAGGCCGAGCGGCGCGACCAACTTTGTCGCGCGTGCGCATCGGCCCTGCGTATGGCGCGGGTCGCGGAGGCGCTCTCAAAGCTGCACCTCTCGGCAGACTTCCAGCTCTATGCCGGGCACGCTGATGCACCGAAGCACAACTTTGCGACAGGCGCTTGGAACCCGGACCCGCGTCCCAGCGGGCTCGTGCTCGATCAGGTGCACACTCGGTTGGAGACCGACATCGTCGCAGCCAGCGGGGAGACATCTGTCGTGACGTTGAAATCTCCTGATTTAACCGCTGTCATGGCTGCGCTTGCTGCACTCGATGGCGTGCAACGCACTCAGCTCTGGGTTTGGAGAGAAGACGCTGAGTTGGCCATCAGCGGGCCCGCGAATGGGCGATATCTCGTCGATGCAACGAATGACGAAGGCTACGCGTGCGCGGTGGACAGCAGTCAGAGCGCAGCAAAGACGAAGCTCAGGCAAGGCTGCGATGTCCTTGAGATCGCAGGGACGAGACTGGTATCCGTCGCGTCGGCGCGAGCGGTGCTCGCGACATTTCTCGCGAGCGGTGAACTATCAGACGCCGTGGAATGGGATCGCGCGGACTAGTTCTTCGCTCATCGAGACTTGAATGGCAGATGTTGGCCCGAGCGCTTGGGCCATCAGAGACGATGGAGGCCTTGTGGAGAGTCTGCCGGATCCCAACAACATCGATCGCAGCGAAGATGAACTCGCCAACATGCTTCGCGAGCGCTCGGAGGACGTCCGGGTTGAATGGCTGAGCAAGCTTGTCGTTCGACTTCCTTACGCAGGATTCCTCCTGGCCGGGCGCGTGATGTTGAGTCGCGCTTCCGCAAGAAGGCTCGTCGAGGCGACGGTCGACTTCTCCGACCCGAGCACACTGCAGTGGTGGCTCGAGTTCTACGTCAAAGTCTGTGGCCTGCGGCGAGGCCTCATGATGATCGATCAGTGGAGGCTCGTGCGGCCCGAGACGTTCCAGAGAGCGCGGTACTGGGCCGTAAAGCTGCCGCCAGTTCGAACGCCCGAGGGGCTGAAGCTGTACAAGGAGTTTCGCGACCGATGGGCGAAGCCAGTTGCTGAACGAGGGAATCCGAATTCTTGATCTCAGCTGGAGAACCCGATGAGCAGTTCAGCCTTCTTCCAAATGAGCGCGCACACAGGTGGCAACAAGGCTGATGCGGCCTACGCGACGATGTATCTCGACCTCAACGGCTGCTTCTCGCAGCACGCGTCGGGCACCTACGCCGAAGAGGTGAGCATCATGGGGTTCATGCTCTGCGTGTCCGGCAACTTGCGTGACTTCGGCGGCGACGGCGTTGAGCGACTGAAACGCCGCAAGAAGGACAAGAGCATCGATGTGGACATCGTCATCCCACAGCGCTGGTCCGATGCGACTCCGCGCGAACGCGCAGAGCATCTCGCGCAGCAAGTGCGAGACGGCGTGGAGTTGATGCTCAAGCGCTTGGCGCGCGACAAGGTCGTAGTGGACTTGGCGCTGCTACGCGGTGACCTTGAGCGCGCGCTCGATGCGTTCGTTGGGCACTACTGAGGCGGAATTTCGGAGTACGCGATGGTCGGTTCAACTCTCTTCCAAATGAGCGCGCACCTCGGCGGCAGCAAAGCCAGTGCGGTATATGCGTCCATCTACCTAGAGCTGAATCGTTGCTTCTTGCAGCATGTTTCCGGGGTGTACTCGGAAGAGGTGACTGTCTTCGGCTTCATGCTTTGCGTGTCAGGCAACATCCGCGACTTCGGCGGCGATGGGATCGAGCGACTCAAGCGAAGCAAGAGGCAAAAGAGCATCGATGTGGACATCGTGATTCCCCAGCATCGCTGGTCCGATGCGACGCCGCGCGAACGCGCAGAACATCTCGCTCAGCAAGTGCGAGACGGCGTGGAGTTGATGCTCAAGCGCTTGGCGCGCGACAAGGTCGTGGTGGACTTGGCGCTTCTACGCGGTGACCTTGAGCGCGCGCTTGAAGCGTTTGTTGGGCACTACTGAGGAGACGCGGATGCCACCGAAGAAAATCCGGATCGCTCGTGAAGAGGGCTTCCACACCGACACGATCGGGCGCCACCGCGAGGGGCAGTTCATGGGCTTCGTCGTCGGTGCAGCGCGCGGCCCGGTCGCCGAGTGGGCAGAGCTGACTTGGTACGCAGTGCTCCATCTCTTCACGGAAGAGGGGCGCCACATCCGCACGCAACACGCCACGGGCGAGATACCCGAGATGGAGCGTCGTCTTCGCGAGATGCTGGGCGAGTTGCGGAGCGTCACGTACGGCCACGTGGAGATCGAACGATTCCGCGTGGTGATCGACGGACACAAGTTCGGCTTGGTGCCGAAGGCGTCGGACCTTGAGCTTCTGCCGAACGGGCTTGTGTTCGGTAAGCCGTGGGATGGGTTCTATTCGACGTGACCTGATGGAACTGTTGCAAGATATGCAACGGTTCAACTGGAGACGGCAGGCACCGTCAACGAGCTCAGTCCGGCCTCATCGCGAAGCGCCAAATCGAGTAGCGTCTCACTGTGAGCACGCGGAAGAAATCCACGCAGGCCAAGCCGGTGCTGCGCATTCGCAACAGCACGGCGGAGTTCCTCGTCTTCACCTCGCAGGCGGGCGAGCAGGGCATCGAGGTGCGCGTTGAGGACGAGACTGTCTGGCTTACGCAGAAGCTGATGGGCGTGCTCTTCGAGGTCGATGTCCGCACGGTGAGCGAGCATCTGCAGAACATCTTCGCGAAGGCGGAGCTCACCGAAGAGGCAACTCTCCGGAAAGTCCGGACAGTTCAAATCGAGGGCGCGCGCGAGGTGACGCGCGACGTTGCGTTCTACAACCTCGATGCGATCATCGCGGTCGGCTTCCGCGTCCACTCCATGCGCGCGACGCAGTTTCGACAGTGGGCCATCGGGGTGCTGCGCGACTTCAGCATTCGCGGCTACGTGCTCGACAAAGAGCGTCTCAAGAACGGCGCGGTCTTCAACCAAGCGTACTTCGATCACCTCATCGCGGAGATTCGCGAAGTCCGCGCGAGTGAGCGTCGCTTCTATCAAAAGATCACCGACATCTACGCGACGGCGATGGACTACGACGCGAACGCGGAGACGACGCAGACGTTCTTCAAGACGGTGCAGAACAAGCTGCACTTTGCCATCCATGGGCACACGGCTGCGGAGGTGATCGTCGAGCGCGCCGACAGCAAGAAGCCGCAGATGGGGCTGACCTCATGGCGCAATGCGCCGGCCGGGAAGGTCGTGAAGACAGATGTGGTCGTCGCGAAGAACTACCTGACGGAGAAGGAGCTGAAGTCGCTCGACCGCTTCGTCACGATGTATCTCGACTACGCGGAGGATCAGGCCGAGCGCGGCATCCCGATGACGATGAAGGACTGGGCGAGCAAGCTCGACGCGTTCCTTCAGTTCAACCAGCGCGACCTACTCGACCACCCCGGCAAGGTGAGCGCGGAGATTGCGAAGGCATTCGCAGAGAGCGAGTTCGAGAAGTATCGGGTCGTGCAGGACCGCCTCTTTGAGTCGGACTTCGACCGCGTGGTGAAGGCGCTTCCGAAGGGGGAGAAGGGGTGAACGCTCACTGCGGCATGCGACCGAGACAGAGGCTGCGGCCGAGACAGAGGCTGCGACCGAGACAGAGGCTGCGACCGAGACAGAGTCTGCGACCGAGACGGAGGCTGCGACCGAGACAGAGGCTGCGACCGAGACAGAGGCTGCGACCGAGACAGAGTCTGTGACCGAGACAGAGTCTGCGACCGAGACGGACTCTGCGACCGAGACGGACTCTGCGACCGAGACGGACTCTGTGACCCATGAGAAAGCCGCGCGGATGCGAGATCCGGCGCGGCCTTGTTGCGAGGTGGCTTGTGTGTATGTGGCCTACGGGCAGGTCGCCGTGGGCGCACGCTCGGCGAGGGCTGCGTCCTCGGCGGCCGTGTGGTTGATGTCCCAATCCTCCATCCACTCGCCTGGCGCATCGGCGTACGTCCAGCGGCCGTCGAGGCTGACGATGTCGGCGTTCTTGGTGAAGCGGAACTCGACGGCGCCGGTGGTCGAGCGACCGGCGGCTGCCTGGTCTTGGCACCAGGTGCCGCGAATCACATCGCCGTCGACGACGCCGACCAGGCGTCCGCTCTCGTGGGAGTAGGCGCCGCGCACTTCGGTGGGCGTGACGAAGACGAGGTGCATGGTTCCCCAATCGCCGGTGTACGTGCCTGCGATCTCTCCGATGGGGATGCCGCTGAGCATGTTGCTCGAGGCGCTGGGGCGCGCGCTGGGCGCACTGGCGGGTTCGGCCGGACGGGTTTGTGGGTTGCCGCAGCCAAGCAACGTGACTGCGAGGAGGGCACCGAGGGTCGTCGTGGTTCGCATGCGCCTTGGGTAGCATCGACGGCCGCTGTCGCACCACACGCATCACACATCGCAGTGTTGGAAAGCTGCGCCGCACGTCTGAAGCATTGGAGGTTTTCGCCCCTGAAAACGAACAAGGCGCCCTCGCGAGCGCCTCATCCAATCATCTCGTCAGGTCGTCACGCCTCGGCGAGCGTGGCCTGCTGATTCTTCGCTGCGCGTCGCGACTGAAACCGACGCCACATGAGCCACACCACAAAGACCACCACGACGAGGAAGAGCGCGGCGACGATGGGAAGCGCGATGGCGAGGAAGGCGAGGGCGGCTGCGCTGAAGTCTTCGATGGTGCTGATGACGGGGTTCGCGAGGCCGAAGCTGAACGTGCTCGATGCCGCGCGCGTGGCGGACTTCGCTGCGTGCGGTGCGAGCGCGGTGGGCGCGCCGACGATGACGCCGAGGACCATTGCCCAGAGGGGCTCGTTGATCTGCCACATCACCGAGGCCGCGAGGAGCGAGCCTGCGACGGGGCGTACGAGCGTGCCGACGGCGTCGAGCGCGTGGTCGACGGCGGGGATCTTGTCGCCTGCGATTTCGAGCACGGTGGCGATGCCGAAGATGATGAGTGCGGGGGTGGAGCCGACGAAGCTGTAGCCGTCTCCCAACTGAAGAACGCCTGCGCGCGAGAGGGCGCCTGCGATGAGCAGCGGGAGGAATGCGCGGAGGCCTGCGCATGCGGCAAGCGAGACCGCGAGGGCCATCGTTGGCACCCAAGACAAGGCA
>JBILQT010000036.1:0-40316 GCA_044373065.1 Sandaracinaceae bacterium | reverse complement strand
CGATGTGACGGCGCCTGAGGGCCGCATCCAGAACCGCATGCCGGCGCTCGTCGGCACCTCGGAGGCAGGCGCGGAAGTGCAGGTCTTCCTCGATGGTGTGCTCGTGGGCACCGTCACGGTGGGCGCGGATGGCGCGTGGTCCGTTCCGACGACGACGATGCTTGCCGATGGCGAGCACACGGTGCGTGCGGTCGCGACGGATGACGTCGGCAACACGGCGACCGACAGCGGCGCGTTTGTGATCGACACGGCGACGACGGTCGTCATCGATCGCCCGGCGGACATGGCTGTCATCGGCAGCCCGCGTCCGACCTACCTCGGCACAGCCGAGCCAGGCGCCACGGTCACGGTCTCGATCGACGGCATGCCCATCGGCATGGTGACGGTTGGCGCCGATGGCCGCTGGACCCTCGCGCAGCCGACGGATCTGACACCCGGTGCACACCAGATCACCGCAGCGTCCGTGGACTCGGTGGGCAACACCGCGACGGATACGAACAGCTTCACGTTCGACCCCGCGATGCTCGACTCGGATGGCGATGGCCTGCTCGACACGGTCGAGTGCCCGATGGCAGGAAGCTGCCCGGACAGCGACATGGACGGCATGCCGGATCAGCTTGATCCGGATGACGATGGCGATGGCGTGCCCACGGCGATCGAGTGCTCGACGCCAGGCTCGTGCACCGACACCGACATGGACATGCGCCCCGACTACCTCGACCCCGATGACGACGGCGATGGACGTCCGACGCGCGATGAGCGCCCGGGCATGATCTCGGTCGACACCGATGGCGATGGTCGCCCGGACTACCTCGACACCGACGACGACGGTGACGGCCTGCTCACGTCCGCCGAGTGCATGGCTGCGCCATGCCGCGACACGGACATGGACATGCGTCCCGACTACCTCGACCCCGACGACGACAACGACGGCATCCTCACGGCGCGCGAGCGTGCGGACGGAATGCGCATCGGTGCTGGCGGCGACGATGTCGACATGGATGGCACGCCGAACTGGCTCGACACGAACTCGGATGGCGACTCTGTGAACGACCGCGAGGAAGGCCTTCGCGACTCCGACATGGATGGCCGCCCGGACTACCTCGACCCGAACACCCCAGCGCCCACCGGCGATGCGGGCGTGCGTGGCGATGCAGGCCCCGTCGATGCAGGCCCGAGCAGCGGCGCCGATGCAGGCCCGATTGTCGGCGGCCTCGCAGGCGGTGCATGCGGCTGTAGTGCAGCCGGCACGCAGGGCACGACGCGCGGCCTCTGGCTCGCGATGATGGCGCTCGTGGCAGTCGTGGTGCGCCGTCGCATGAAGCGCTGAGCCAAGACCCGAACCCAACGAAGAGCGCGCTCACCGAGAGGTTGAGCGCGCTCTTTTGTTTTGATGGGACCACGCAGGAGGTCGCGGTCTCGTCAAGCGCGCTGCGATCCATTGGGAAAGCAAGGAGTGCTGGTAGTGTCGGCTTATGGCTGCCAACACGAAACCACTGCCCACGATCTCGGCGTTGATCGTCGAGCGAGTCCGTGTCTTCAAGTCTCGAACGACGATTCCCTTGGGAACGCTCACCGTGCTCGCGGGTGCGAACAGCTCGGGCAAGTCGAGCGCGATGCTTGCGCCACTTCTGCTCAAGCAGACCCTCGATGCACGCTTCGATCGAGGAGCCCTCGTGCTGAGCGGAGGTCACGTTGACCTCACCAACCTCGACCAGCTTCAGTCGTACCGCTCGCGCGGTCCGGTAGTGATGGGATTGGAGTTCTCCGACGGCACCGGGTTCGAGGTGGGCTTCGATCGCAATCGTTCCGGGGATGTGGATGTGAAGTCGAACGTGGCGCGGTCGCGAGAGGAAACGACGACGATCGAGCGTGGAGGGCGATTCCACGGCAGGCCTGTGTTCAGGCACCAGTTCTTCCTTGGCTACGCGTCCAACGAGGCCTTTCACACCGAGGACGCGACCGGGGTCGCTGACGCGTTATTGCGTGGAATCCTGCACGTGCCCGGCCTCCGCACGCCCCCACAGCGTGGGTACCCGATTGAGCCTGTTCGCATCGTGGCCGGACAAGTGCGAGCGCCAGGTCGCTTTGACCGCCATGTCGCTTCCGTGCTGACGACATGGGAGCGCGATCACGACAAGGCCCTATCGGGTGCCATCAACGACCTCAAGGCACTAGGGCTCGCGGCCTATTTGCATGCGGAGCGGCAATCGGATGTGTCCGTCTCGATTCAAGTGAGTCGCACGATGCAGTTGGAGGAAGATCTGGTCGACATCGCGGATGTCGGCGTAGGCGTCTCGCAGGCACTGCCTATCGTGGTCGCGTTGCACGCGGCGTCCCCGGGTCAGCTCGTGTTGATTGAGCAACCTGAGCTTCACCTGCATCCACGAGCACAGGTTGCGATGGCGAAGCTGCTTGTGGATGCAGCGGCGCGCGGGGTTCGTGTGGTGCTTGAGACACATAGCTCGATCCTTTTGCTGGCCATCGAAGGCTGGGTGCTCGCGGGCGACCAACTGGCGCCGAAGGAGGTCGTTGTGAACTGGTTTACGCGAAAGCCGGATGGCACATCGAAGGTCACCTCATCCGTGCTGGACAGCGAGGGTGCCTTGGCGGGCTCACCCATCGACTTCGATGAGGTGGAGTTGGCCGCAAGTCGTCGCTACCTCGACGCGATTGAGGCGCGGCTGTGAAGAGCAAGCAGGCTCGCAAAGCAGCGGCTTCGCGGCACATCGTGATCGACACGAACATCCTACGAGGCGCATCCAAGGCCCAAGCTGGACCCCCTCCAGGCTCGGTTTGTCGAGACGCGCTCGACCACATCCTGGCCAGCAACCACCGCATGGTCACCTGCCGCTACCTCGTCGCCGAGTACGAGAAACACTGCGGCAAGCACGGGCTTATCTTTTGGCGATCGATGCAGCGGAAGAAGCGTGTGAGTCGCACCGCGGGCGCCCCGACCGCGTACTCCGAGCGTTGGGTGGAAGATGTGCGACTTGGGTCGAACCAAAAGAAGGAGTTGGCCAAAGACGTGCCGCTGGTCCTCGCGGCGATCGAGGAGAGTGGCTCGGTCCTCTCGCAAGAGACGAACGCGCGCGACCTGCTCGCGCGTGTACTCGATGCCAAAGATCCGAAGGTTGCGTGGGCGGTACTCGCAGCCGATGACGATCCGCTTCGGTGGCTCAAGGCAGGGGCCAACCCCGCTGATGCATGGATTGAGACGCCGCGCACATGACCTTCACATCAACGCTCGCAGTTGGCCCCTTGCCAACATCCGCCGCCCTGTGAGACGCCTTTCCGCATGGCAACCAAGAAGGCTCCTGTTCCCGCACCAACAGATGAGCGCCACGACCTCGCGGCACTCCCCATCCCCGCAGTCGACCCAAGTGCAGCGCTCGCCGCAGCCGCGACGGTGGCCAAGCATTTGGCGGAGCCCAAGACGCGCGCGCGCTTCGATGCGCTGCCCGATGAAGAGGTGAACCACGCGCTCGTCGCTGCGCACCCAGCGCTCCACGAGGTCGTGAAGCGGACTGCCGCTGCATACCAGAGCGCCGAGAACGCGGAGGGCGATGCGCTCGTGCCCGAGTCCACCGTGAAGGTGCTCACCGCCATCCGCGCGCGCACCACAAGCCTCATTGAGTACTACTTGGGCGATGACCCCGAGGTCGCCCGCGAGCTCATCGCGATTCGCGCAGGCACTGGCTACAAAGATTTGGCGAACGACGTCGTCGCGCTGCTTGGGCTCTGTTCCAAGCACCTCAGCGTCATCAAGCACGACAAGAAGAACTACCGCGCCGAAGACGCCACCGAAGGCCCCGTGCACGTGGAGATTGTCCGTGAGGCGCGCCTCAAGGGTCAGCGTCCGGCGACGAAGAAGGCAGCACGCGCCTGGGCCAATGCGTTCTACGCGCTGCGCGAGTCGCACGATGAGGTCACCGAGGTCGGCCGCTTCATCGACCGCAGGCGCGCGGACAAGGATGAGCGCTGGCCCTCGCTCTACGTGAACGTGAAGCGGAGCGGCAAGCGCAAGGGCGGTGGTGGGGGCAACGGCGAAGGCATCTGAGGCGAGCACCCCAGCCGAGTCCGAAAGAGGCGCGCATTCGAGAGATCGGGTGCGCGTCTTCGTTTGTCCGGTTGCCGTGCTTGCGCGTCCACCGCGCACAGCCTCTGCTTAGGCTTGAAGTCCTGCGCTTCGGTTGGGTCAGAGCCATCGGGCAGGAGAAAAGTCCTCGCCGCGCCCTGTGGGCAACCTCCCTTCAGGCTTGAAGTCCTGCCGGTTGGTTGGTGATCACTGGGCAGAACCCGGCGTCGGCCGCCGGCGTGGGCGAGGCGCTCGCCGCAGCGCTGCGCTGAGCGACCGGGAAGGAATCGGTCGGAAGACCGTAGCCTCGGCGTTCAGCATCTCACTTCCGCCGTCCCGCCGAGGTTGAAGGCGGTTGACCAGCCAGGTCAAATACATCTGTGGGTACCGTGTCCGCCACCAAGAAGTCGTCTTCCACCCGCCCCGCTCGCTTGCACTACACGCACAGGTTCGCGTCGAAGAGCGAGAAAACCAACACACCCAGGGCTGCGCCTGGTCCCTCGCGCGTTCACCGCATCGAGCTGGAGTTCGACGCCCCGGTGGCCCACGCCGAGGTCTACGAAATCGCCAAGCGCCACTACCAGACACTGCACGATTTCTGGGTCTTCGACGGCAGCGAGTGGTGGTACTTGTGGCCGTCTTCGAAGCGTCCCGACGCGAAGACGCGGAAGCTCGTCCTCTGCGAGCCCTTCCACGAAGAACTGATCAGCGCCGAACGCGAGAAGCAACACGAGGACGAGCGGAGGGCCCACGAGCAGTGGGCCCTCGAGAACGACGAGGCTGAACTCGGCCCGTTCTTCGGCGCCGAGGCGCGCCTCGCGGCATTGAGGCACGCGTTACCTCCCCACCAGATCCACACTTTCGGCAGTCGCGCGGCACTGCAGCAGGAGATCGATCGGCTCCGCGAATTCTTCGCGCTCGAGTGGTGGGGAGACGGTTTTTTTCACCTCTCGCTCGGGCTGACGAAGAGGCCCGGTTCGACGAAGAAGGAAGGCCGCGATTCCATCCGCGAAACGCTCCTTGCGTTGGGCTACCGCGACGCAGGCAAGGACGGTCTGATCTTCGACCACCCCATGGGCATCTGGGAGGGAAGCATCCGGGCCGCTTGTGGGGAGGAAGGGTGTCGGCTGCATGTCGTGCTCAGCGAGGAGGTCGGGCCTGCCGCGCGCGACATCGTCGACATCCTGATGCAATCCGCGGAACGTCTCGAGCAAACGCTGGATCTCGTGGCGAGCGACAATCCCATGACCGGCGACGCCGCGCTTGCGACCATCAAGGAGCGGGTGGCAAGGAGCCTCGACGTCCTGGAGCAAGACGGCTTGCTCGGCGGTGGGCAGCGATGGCCAGACATCAACACGGACGCGCTTGAAGCGCTTGCGAAGGAGAAGCTCGCGGTCAGCACGATGCCTGTGGCAAGCGACGCCATCAACGACGCGCCCGACGTGCTGCGTGCCGCCGGCCGTACGCTCACGTTCAGCGAAGACACACCCAACCCCCGCGTCGCGCACTTGGCAACATGCGCGGTCGTCGCGGCCGTTGGTGTCGCCGTTGCGCTCTGGACGTCGGCAACCGTCGGCGTCGTGCTGGCGACGGTCGGCGTCGTTGTCTTCGTGAGCCTCGCCCTGATGACACCACGCGCGAAACGGCGAGACTTTGAGCTCGGTCTCGAAGAGCTCACCATCACCAGCGGCGGCCACGTCGAACGCTTCAAGCTCCCACTCGCCGGGCAGCCTGTGCCCCCTTTGCCCGCCAACTCATGGTTGGCTGGTGTGTTCAAGCAAGGCGTCTTCATGCGCAACGGGCTGGCGGGGCGCTCCATACCGGCCGCCAATCGCGTTGCGCTGGAGACGATCTTCTGGGCGACGGCGAGCGCGGACTGGTCCGAACGACGTGCAGGCTCCGTGGCCGCCGCGATCGGCAATGCTGGCGGCCTTGCCTTCTTCGAAGACCAAGAGAGCCTCGACGACTGGGCATCGAAGGAAACGCAGCCGCACCGCCTCGCCTTCTTGGAGTGCACCGCCGGCGACATCGCCCACGGCTTGTCTCCGAGCAGCATCGTAGAGAGCTCTCCCCAATGGCTCGAATGGGAGCGCGTCGCACTCAATCCGCGATCACGCGTGCTGAAAGACGAGGAGCCGGGCGACGAGGACACGTGACCGGCCGCGCGCGCCCGATGCAGTCGAGCTTGTGATGCGGCTCCGACTGCGGCCATCGGAGATCGATCACATGCGTTTATGCGATTCAGTGAAGCGGCGTCGCAGCCGCGCGTCTCCAGAGTGCCCAACCTGCTGCGATGAAGAGCAACTGCACAACTACGCGCACGGTCGCGGCAACCGGAGGTGCAATGGCGGGGTCAGGGCGCACGTAGTCCCAGAGATGAATCGGCAGATAGCCGATGCAGACGATTGCGAACGCAAGGCCACCCCATTTGCGTGTGCGCGGAATGAGCGCTGCGAGGCCCACGGCCACCTGCACAACGCCTGTCACGGCGATCACGGCAGAGGCCGGCAGAAACGCAGGCACCAAGGGCACGAACTGCGCTGGCGTGGCGAGGTGTGCTGCGCCGCCCGCGATCATCACAAACGCGACGAGTGCGGTGAGCAGCAGCGTCGGAAGTTTGCGTGGCGTGGTGGACATTCGCCCTACTTCCCCGCGCCTTGGGAGACGCTCTCCCAGCTCTTCCACACCTCTATGCGCTCCTCGTAGAGCTTCATGGCCATCCCATGCGCGAAGGCGCCGAGCAGCAAGCGCTTGGGTGGCTGCGCTGCATCGACGAGCGCGAGGATCGCATCCACGGTCGTCTCCGCGCCGGGCAGGCTCGTCCCGGCCATGCTCGCCATCATCGCGTCGCGCATGGGTTGGTAGAGAGGCATGCGCGTCGAGCGATGCGCAGAGGCTCCGGCCCAGTCGGTCGCATAGCCGCCTGGCTCGATCAGCGTTGTGCGAATGCCGAACATCGCGACCTCTGCACTGAGCGCCTCGGTCATGCCCTCAAGGGCCCACTTCGATGCGTGATAGATGCCGAGGCTGGGGAACGCGGCAACACCGCCGATGCTCGAGACCTGCAAGAGGTGCCCGCCACCCTGAGCGCGAAGGAGCGGGATTGCGGCCTGCGTCGTCCACAATGCGCCAAAGAGATTGGTCTCGATCTGCGCCCTCGCCTCAGCTTCCGTCAGCTCTTCGATGAACCCGAAGTGACCGTAGCCCGCGTTGTTGATGACCACATCGAGTCGCCCAAAATGCCGATGCGCCTTCTCGATGGCCGCGAAGCTGCCTGCCCGATCCGTGACGTCGAGTGCAATCGGAAGCACCGCATCGCCGAACTGCGTCACGAGGTCCTCGAGTGTGGCGACATCGCGCGCGGTCGCTGCGACCTGATCGCCGCGCTGCAATGCCGCGATGGCCCAAGCCCTACCAAACCCACGCGATGTTCCTGTGATGTACCAAACCTTCTTCGCCATATGTCCTCCTTGCAGGTGAGGAGTGAGGCTTAGGGGGTAGACGCGCGCGCCGCCTGCACAAGGCTCCAGAACGATTGCCCAATTGTCTTACTCGCCATAGAAAAACGAGATGCAGCCCACGCGCAAGCCCAGTCGAGCCACCGAGGCTCTCGAAAGAGTCTCCGCCCGTGTGGACACGCTGCTGCGCCGCAGAAGCAATGATTCTATGGCAGCTACGACACCGCTGCCCGGCGTCACCCTGATCGAGGCCGCCGCGCGAACCTCGGCCGAGGCCACGGTCTACCGACCCATCGCATGCCTGATTCTACGTGGAAGAAAGGAAACGCTCTTCGCAGGCGAGACGGCGCGCGTCCGTGCCGGTCAGGTCTTGCTCGTCAGTCACGACCTCCCGATCGTCGCGCGCATCTTTGAGGCGCCCTACTTGGCGCTCGTCTTTGAGGTCGAGGTGAGCACGCTGCGCAGTCTCTACGAGGAGGTCGGTGACGTACTGCCTTACGACAACCAAGCGAGCGCCCTTCAGGTCTGCGATGCCGACGTTGCACTCATCGATGCTCTCGACCGCTACCTCGCGCTCACGGGTTCGCCGACCGATGCGCGTGTGCTCGGCGCCATGCTGCGTCGGGAGATTCACTACCGGCTGCTGGTCGCACCTTTCGGCACGATGCTGCGGAATCTGATCCGACACGACAGCCATGCGAGCGCTGTTGCGCGCGCCATCGCGATGCTGCGCCATGACCTCCGTGCACCGATGGTCGTCGCCAAGCTCGCGCGCGATGTCGGCATGAGTGTCTCGTCGTTTCACAAGCACTTCAAAGAGCTCACATCCTCTTCGCCATTGCAGTACCAGAAGGATCTCAGGCTCTTGGAAGCGCGTCGTCGGCTCGCCATCGGGGCCAACTCCGTGACGGCGGTGGCATTCGAGGTTGGCTACGAGAGCCCCACGCAGTTCAGTCGCGAGTACGCACGCAAGTTTGGTCGTCCTCCCAGCAGAGACATGCCCGTCGGCGCACGCTGAGCGAGCGCCGCATCACAGCTGGCTACCTCAGGGCATCGCGCACTCAGGCCAGTCGCGCGGCCAGCTTCGACAGAACTGGCAGTACGAGGGGCGCATCGCCTCGGCCGTGGCGGCGCACTCCTCACAGACCATGTCCGTGCAGCAGCTCGCACCCTCGCAGCGCGCAGGCGCGGGCATGGTGGCGCCCGTGGCGAGCTGCTCGGCCCAATCGGAGAGCACGACGCCGTTCACTTCGCGCTCTTGGAAGAACGGATAGATGCCCGCGCAGTGCATCGAGCCACCGGGCACATACGAGGTGAAGTTCGGGATGGCCGCGGCGATGCGCTCATGGCTCGCGCGCATCGCAGGCGGCCAATCCGGACGCAGCCCGCCCATCGCGGTGTAGAAGAAGATCTGGTCTTGGTCGTAGTTGGTGTTGGTCTGCGCAAGGCGCATCCGCGGGAAGTGAAGACCAATCTGGATGTAGACCTGCGAGAGCGAGAGCTCGGTCAGCGGAACATCGAGCCCGGGCACAAAGCTCGGCAGGTTTGCCTGCGCATTCCAGTTGGGCAGCGAGTCGTTCAGGAAGGTGTTCGTGATGATCCCCGAGCCTGAGTCGGCAAAGACGGAGACCTGTGCATCGCGGTAATGCTCGGCGAGGTAGGCCGAGTGAAGGACGGCGCCATAGGCCCCGGCGCTGCAGCCCGAGACAAAGACGTTCGAGGGGTTCGTAAAGCGCGCGTACGTCCAGTTGAGTGCAGCGCTCGCATTCACAAAGCCGCGATGCTCGATCGCATCCTCGCCGTACTGCGTGCGCGTGTTGCCCCAGTGGATGTCGCCGGTGCAGTAGGGGATGTGGACGATCGTCCAATCGCGAAAGGGGTTCCCCGGGTCGTTGCTGAGCATGCCGCCCGCAAGCACGCCGCCTGGTGCAAGCGCGCCTTGAAGCTCACTCAGCGTGCCGACGTCCTCGGCGAAGAGACCGAGCGCACCCGCTGCGCCGCAGGTCAGCTCATTCCAGCACGCGCCGCCGCCTTGGAAGTCGACGATCACACGGTCGCTGCGACCTCCGCGCACGAAGAAGCGATAGGGCGTGCCGCGTGAGCAAATCGTGTCGCCTCCAGGCTCCACCGCGATCCACTCACCAGCAGGCGGCGGGAGCGGAAGGCCATCGGCGGGAGCTGCTGGCGTGGTGTTGCAGGCAGCGACGAGGAGAAGCGGGGCAAGGGCGAGCGAGCGCGTCGAGGTCATCTCACTCGAATGACAGCGTTTGACCTTCGAGGTCAAGAGGCACGGCGGCGCTCGACCGAGTTCAGACGCCAGAAATAGAGGAGCCCCACTGCCGATGGGGGGTAGCAGCGAGGCTCTGCGCGCCCGTGGGGGGAAGGGGGGGCGCGCTCGAAAAGGATAGCGGCAGTCCGCGGTGCTTGTCGAGACCAGAAATGCAAAACACCCAAACCAGTCTCCCGGTTGGGTGTTCTGCTACCCACTCAGCCTCGCCCTTAGGGTTCCGACTCGATGGCCGGGCCGACTGGCTCAGGCCTTGGCGGAGGCGTCTCCTCCGGTGGCGGCGCGGTGCGCTCCTCGGGAGGCGGATTGGCTGGCTCGCTTGGCCCAGAAGGTTCCGACCCGCCCGATGAGCCACCGCCCGATGAGCCACCGCCGGATGAGCCACCGCCGGAAGAACTCCCGCCGGAAGAACCACCGCCCGAGCCACCCCCAAGTGCCTCGACCTGACGGCGCGCAACGTTCGCATCGGAGCCATTCGGCAGAAGCTGCAAGTAGCGACGGTAGGCTTCAAGCGCCTGCGAGTTCTGGCCCAGCGCGCGATACGCCTGGCCAAGCCCGATGAGGGCGCTGCCGTTGCCGTTCGTGGCCGCGGCAGAGAACTGACTTGCCGCGCCACGTGGGTTGCCCTCGTTGAGCATCACGTTGCCGAGGCCCGTCATCGCCTCGGCCGTGCCTGGGCGAAGACGAAGCGCAGCCTCGAACGATTGACGTGCGGCTGCGACCTGCCCGCGCTCAAGACGTGATGTGCCCTCGCGAACGAGGCCCGCGTAGTCACGTGCCGCAGGCGCGCCTTCGGCCGCGACGGGTGTTGGCGTTCCCGGCGTCGTCGGGGTTGCTGGCGTCGGTGCGACTGCCTCGGGCGGTGTTGGAATCGCCTCAGGGACGGGTGCGACGGGCACTTCGGGCGGCGGCGCTGCTGCCACCAAAAGGGCAGCACGGTCACGCAAGCGAAGCGCCTCAGGGTGCGACGCATCGGTGGCGAGCACGGCGTTGATTGCGGTCTGTGCGGCAGCCTGATCGCCACTCGCAATCGCCACGCGCGCCAACAAGAGCTGCGAACGAAGGAGCGGAGGCGTGGCTTGCACGGCCTGTGTCGCGAAGTCGCGTGCGCTGGTGAGGCCGGTTGGGCCCGCCGTCCAAAGCGCTTCCACACGAAGCGTCTCTGAGCTCGGCGTGGACTCAAGCGTCCGCGCGCGATCGAGACGGCTGCGTGAGAGGTCACGCTCGCCACCAAGACGCAGCGCATCGGCGAGGGCCACCTCGGCATCCGCGCCGCCTGTGCCTGCCCGCACTGCAGACTCAGCATGCGTACGCGCCTGCGTAATCTCCTCGGTCACCTGACGACGCAGGATCGTCGCCTCCGCATGCAGCGCCTCATCGGTGCCTGCGCGCGCCTCAATGTCATCGGCCTCAAAGAGATGCGCCTGTGCCGTCAGCGCGTGCGCGCGAGAGAGACCAACCTGTGCGCGCACATCGTTCTCATCAAACGCCAGCGCCTTGTTGAACGCGTCGGCCGCGCCCTCGTAGGCATCCACGCGATCACGCAGGAGGGCCGCTTCGCCCTCACTCACAAAGCGCGCTGCGGGTGTCTCGGGGACGGCCGTCTCTGCGGGGAAGAAGCGCGGCCAGAAGAAGGCGCCTGCGCCTCCGAGCAGGACCAGCGTGGCGAGCCCAACCACAACGCCCGTGAGGCCTCGCTTGGGTGCGGGACGCGGCGCCTCTTCTTCGTCGTCGACATGCAGCGCACGCACGGCATTGCGTGGTGGCTCAATGCGATCGGCTGGCTCATTGCGCTTGGGGCGTGCTTCACCGCGTGCAGGCGGACGCTGCGAGGGCGAGGGCGGTGGCGTTGCAGGCTCACGCTCACGCTCGCGCGGCGGCGGTGGCGCAAAGTCATCTTCTTCCTCGACCTTGGCCGCGCGCGGGGGCGGTGGCGGCGGTGGCGTATGGACGGGTGCCGGGGCCGGAGGCGGGGGTGGGGCTGGCTGCGGACGCGGCGGCGAGATCGCTTCGAACGAGGGGCTGTCGGTCTTCTGACCTATCCCACGCGCCGTCTGGTCACCACGCACACGCGGAGGGGCCACCGAGGGTGCCGGTGCCGGTGTCGCCGGGCGATTCGGCATCGAGTTCGGGCCGAGGGTGCCACTCGGCTTGCGCATGGGCGGACGCTGCGTTGGCGTTGGCCCAGGCTTGGGCGTCTCCTCACGCACGGTGACATCGCCACGCCCCACCTCACCACGGGCATCGGCGCGGGCCAAATCCGTGCGGGCGACATCGGCGCGCGTCACTTCCTGCTGTGAGGCATCCGCACGCGTGACCTCGTTGTTCGCGTCCGAGCGCGCCGTGGAGCCCGACTTCGCACCGACGCCAAGCATCGTGGATTTGCCCACGCGCGGCACGGTTGCACGGTGCCCTGCACGGGCCGCCGCGAAGAAGGTCATCAACTCGGCGATGTCCCCCAGACGCTTCCAGCCCTCGCCCTTCCGCGCGAGCTTGTCGTCCTCGCTGACACGCCCCTCGACGATCAGTCGCTGGAGCTCTTTGAGCGAGCCGAACTGCTGCGTCTCACCATCGACAGTGCGCAACTGCCAGAGCTTCCCCGAAGGCTCGTCCTTGCGTGGCTCGGCACTGGATGCCGCACCGCCGTTCTGACGGAAGACCTTGAACAGATGCCCGCAGTTGGTGCACTTAACAGTCGTGCCTTTGTCCGAGACGAGCGTCTCGTCGAATTCGTATTCAGTTCCGCAGCGCTCGCACGTGACGTCCATTGCGCCGCGAGCTTAGCGGGATTCGATCTCAAAGCAGTAGTTGTTGCTCGGGAAAGCGCGACATCTCCGCGAAAACCCGGGCCGCTGCGCCCCGGAGCCCGACTTGCGGATCGAGGACGATGTGGACGGGCACTTCCAAGAGCACGCGCTGCATCCGGCCTTTCGCGAGGAACCCCGTGAGGAAGCGCGAGCGCATGCGCGCCATCATCCGCGTGGCCAGGCCACCTGCGATGTAGAGGCCACCGCGCGGCAATGACTTCAGCGCGAAGTTGCCGGCCTCGGCGCCATAGAGGTCGACGAAGCGATCGAGCACCGCGCCACAGAGCAAGTCGCCCTCGCTCGCGCCCTCGACCACATCGCGCGCTGGCTCGTCCTTCGAGAGCATCGCCTCGTAGCGCGCCGCATCGCCGACCGGGACAAGCGAGGTGCGTAGCGCGTGCTCAAGAATGGCCGCGATGCCTGGGCCCGAGACAACTCGCTCCACCGAGACGTGCCCCTGCAGGCGTGTACGCAGCATCGCCAAGAGGCCGTCGTCGAAGGCATCGGAGGGCGCGAAATCTGCGTGGCCGCCCTCGGTCGGCATCACCACCAAGCGCCCACCGTGATGCAGCGCAAGCGCCTCGCCGAGGCCTGTCCCTGCACCGATCACCGCGATCGGCTTGTCTGCCCGCACATGCCCTTGCTGGAGCGTCTCAAGCAGCGAGGGAGGTGTCTCTTGCACGCCCCAGGCAACCGCCTCGAAGTCATTCATCAACACGACGTGCGCCGCCTGGAGGCCCAGTCGAATCGTCTCCGCGTGGAGCACCCAGGGCAGGTTGGTCGCGACGCAGGCGCCGTCCGCCACAGGCCCCGCGACGGCGAGCCCAAACGACGCAACCTCCGCATCACCCCCCGAGAGCTGCGCCCGATAGGCGGCAAGCAGCGGCTCAAGCGACGGCGCCGAACGACTCTCGAATGTCATCGCGTGTTCGAGTTGAATCGCGCCTGCCGCATCGCGTGTCGCGAGGGCAAAGCGACTATGCGTCCCACCGATATCCGCCACGATCGCACGCACGCTCATCGACGCCTCATCCGGGATAGAGGCGCCGCAACGCCTCGGCTGCTTCTGCATTGCTCGGCTCCAGCATCAGCACTTGCTGAAAGCCCTGACGCGCCTCGTCGTAGCGCTTCACGTGCTCCAGCACGCGTGCATAGAGCAGATGCGCCACGTGCAGATCGGGTGCGAGCGAGACGGAGCGTGAGAGCTCGTGCAGTGCGGTGAACGCGGCCTCGCCATCCTGCGGTGCTGCGCAATGCCGAGCCCAGCCGAGGTACGCGAGGAACTCACCCTCCTCCGGGCAAAGCTGCGAGGCACGCTCAAACGAGGCAATCGCGCCCACGGAGTCACCACGCTCCAGCGCCCGGTTGCCTTTGCGGAAAAGCCGCTCCGCATCGAACATCCGATCGACGTGCTCATCGAGCGCGGGGTCCTTCTCCAAAGGCGCTGCAACCGCGGGTTGCGCCAGGATGGCTGGCGGCGAGGTGACCGCGTAGACGGGCTGCGCAGGCTCCGGAAGCGCTTCGACGAAGGGTTCGACGAATGGCTCAGGAGGCGGCTCAGGAAGCGGCTGTGCGAACGACTGCAACACCTGCTGAATCGGCTCCGAGGGCGTGCTCTCTGGCCGGCGCTGCGCAACCGTCTCCCGCTGGCTCCTCGGAAGCGCGCCCATCTTCGCCTCACGCGGCGTACGAAGCACCGTCGAGTCGTCCCAGGCGTCGTCTTCCTCGGGTGGAGGCGGCGTCACGACAAGCTCGGACACGAGCGCCGAGGTCATCTCCTCGCTTCTTGGCGGCAACTCAACCCGACGCAGCAAAAGCGCGGGCTCGTACGTCACACCGCCGAGCGATTCGAGCGCAAAGACAAGCTGCGCAATCGCCCCTGGACGTTGCCCCAGCGAGAGCACCTCACGCAGCTGCAACGTCCCGTCGAGGCGTTCCAGCACCACGCGCAGATCCTTCGCCAGATTCACGCGTGCAAAGCGCGAGAGGCGCATCGCATCGGGCACGACGAAGTACTCCAGACGCGGCGTCATGATGTCGCGCAACGTCGTCGCCGGCATGGCCGCACACACGCCCTCGTAGACCATCTCCGGCAGCGCCATCTCGATCGCCACACCGCCCCGTGGCGGCTCCACATTGGCAGTGAAACGGAAGGAACCCGTGCGCCAACCAAAGAGCTCAAAGAGCTTCTGTCGCACTTGCTCCGAGAGGGTCTCGCCCAGCTCAATCGCTGTCAGCGCGCCCATCGCGATCAAGATCTCGCCCTGAAAACCACCCTCGCGTTGCTGCCGCCGAATCGACTCTTCGAGCGTCGCTATCGTGATGCGCTTCTTGCGCAAAAGAAGCTGCCCCAGGCACTCATCGCGAAGGTTCGAGCGCACCTCTACCGGCACGCCCGCGCGGAAGTACACGACCTTCGAGGGCGCCCCGTTGTCGAGCGTGCGACGGGAGATCGAGCCGTCCGGGTTCTTCACCGGGAGCGTGCTGACGAGCGCGCCCGAAGCGCGGTTGTCTGCGATGCGACGCAAGACGGCAGGGAAGGTCGTGTCGACATAGGACCCAGACCAATCCGCAGCCTGCGGCGCCTGCGCGGCCTCCCGCACGAGCCTGCCCTCGCTCATCGTCTCCGGGTCACGCAGATGCTCGTTCGTCGGTGGGGCTTTGGCGAACTGCGTCTTGCCCAGCGGGTCCACCAAATCGAGCGGACGCGGCAACACAAACTGCATCGCCTGCGTGTGCTCCTCGCCAGGAAACGCGTCGTCGTCATCCGCGGGATACGCATCCGTCTGCACGAACCCCGCTTCGTCCGCATCGGAGTTGAAGGGGCTCGCCTCCTCCAAGTCGACAGGCGCGGGTTCCTCGACGTCTGCGACCGGCTCCTCTGCGACCGGCTCGTCCATCGGGGGAGGCGGGAACGACGCGCGCACGGCATCTTCAATCGCGACGCGCGACTCGGCGCTGTCTGCGAACGTCTCTGGCGCGACACTCGGAAGCGCGACGGGTGCGCTTTGCTCCAGGCCTGAAGGGGTCGGGCTTGCAGGGATCGCACCGGATGAGGAGCTCGTTCGCGTCGGTGCGCGGAAGGTCGATCGCACAGGCGCAAAGCGCGCGGCACTTGCCCGCAGCGGACGCGGTGCAGGCTTGTCGGGCCTCACCGGATCAAATGTGGTCGCGTCTTCCTCCGCATCGCCAAAGCGGGGACGCGAGGGTGGCGAGAGCGCCACCGACGCAACGGTCTCCTCGTCGGATACGGCTGCAAGCGCGGGCGGTGGGGTCGTGGGTGCCGTGTGCTCTGCGGGAGGCGGCGCAGTCGGCGTTTCGTTCCCCATATGCGCTGTCCCATCATCGACTTCGCTTGCTTCGGCAGGCTCTTCTGCCTGCATGGCCGCAACGGCCTCTGCCGCCTGCTGCGCGAGATTCATCTCGGTTACGGGCAGGTGAGGCGCGTGCCCGGCCACCATCGTCGTGACCTCAAGCCATGCGTTGTGATGGCCATCCACCGTATCGATCGGCGCCCCGCGACGTGCGCGCTGCACCAAATCCTGGGCACGCTCGTCCTCGAGCGCCATCGTGCTGTCCGTGTGCCCCGAGCGGTTCTCGATATCGTCTACGGCCCGACGCACCTGGCTCAGCGAGAGCTCACCGACAAACGCGCTGACCGCGTCCACCTTCAGTGCGAGCATCTGCAGCGGCGCCGACACGGGCTCCTCGTGCGCCAGAAGGACGACGCGCACATCCCGGCCTTTCGGTGCCCAGCGGATCGCCTCCACCGTCGCCACGCCGTCACGCCCCGGAAGCGCAAACTGCACCATCAGCGCATCGGCGGGCTCCTGGATGAAGAGGTCGATCGCCTTCTCCCCGCTCGCGACCCTCACCGGCTTGTGCCCACGCAAGCTCAGCAAGTCGGCTAGCCATGTGGACCGCCGCTCGTCGGGATCGACCACGAGGACTCGGAGAGGGAGCATCTGGGCCGCCCGAGAGTGCATCGAAAGGCCCCGCACTGTCGACGCTTCGATCGAAGCCCCCGCACGGACCCGTGATTGACGCTCGCAAAGTGCCGCTGTAGAACCGGCCGCTTTTCAAGGGCCTGTCGTCCTCGCGCGCATCCCGCGCGGCGAAAGCTGCTTCTCCGCAAGGCGAAACAGCCACACCTCACCGTGAGGTGAACCGGCCAACACCTCCATCGCGAGGTGAACCAACACTCCTTCGGGACCTATGCATCTCGCCACTTTCCTCACGATTCTCCTCTTTCAGGCACCGAATGCGGGCCCAGCAGCGGCCACAGGTGGCGCAGGTCCCGCAGAAGCCGCAGCCCAGGGTGGGATGCCGTGCGCGGTGCAGGGCGGCCTGATGGCCGTGATGCTCCTCGTCATGTACTTCGTGATGATTCGCCCAGAGAACAAGCGACGTCAGGAAGTGGAAGACACCCAGAAGGCCCTGCGCAAGGGTGCGAAAGTCCGCACAACAGGCGGAATTCTCGGGGAAATCGTCTCGATCGACGAGCGCGAAGCCGTCCTTGAGGTGAGCCCGAAGGTCAGAATCAACGTCCTTCGCGGGAACATTGCTGGCCTGGAGGGCGCCGCGAAGCCCGAAGAGAAGAAGGCCGACGAGAAGGCTGCTGAGAAGGCCGCCGAGAAGAGCTGAGCTCCCGAGGGCGTCTCCACGAGGGGCGCCAGAGAACTTTTGATCAAGCTACCAGTACCGCCTGCGACAAGGCGGTGGAGACGATCGCATGGACCGTGGTTGGTATTTTCGATTTACTTTGGTGGTCGCACTCATCGTGGGTGCAGTCCTCTCGTTCTGGCCAAGCCTGCAAACGGACGCCAGTGAGCAGTGGTACGAGCCCCCGACGTGGGTGACGGACACCTTCCACAACCGCATCGCCATGGGTCTCGATATCCAAGGCGGCCTGCGGATGATGTACGAGGTTGAGGTCGACCAGGCCGTCGAAGACCGCCGCGACCTCCGCGCGAGCCAGGTACTCGAGCGCCTCTGTCAGAGCCTCAGCGTCTGCACGGAAGACGAGCGCGCGACGAACGAGCAGCTCGACGAGACCCGTCAGCGCGTGCGTGTGCAGTCGGTGGACCGCGATGGCTTCCGCCTCACGTTCACGACGCCCGGCGATGCCTCCTCGGTGGACGCCGACTTCATCGAGAGCTTCGGCGACATCCGCGAGACGAGCCGCAATGGCGGAACGGTCACGTTTGAGATGAGCGGCGACCAGATGGACGCGCTCCGCACGCAAGCCGTCGAGCAGGCCCGCGGTACCGTCTCGGAGCGCATCGACGAGCTTGGCCTTCGCGAGGCCGGCGTCATGTCGCGCGAAGAGAACATTGTCGTCGAGCTTCCGGGCGCCAGCGAAGAGCAGTTCGATGAGATCCGCGGGATCATCAGCCGCACGGCGCGTCTTGAGTTCAAGGTGCTCGACGACGAGGGCACCGACTGGATCTCGAACCTCACGCTGCCCGAGAACATCCGCCTTACGAGCGAGCGCGTTCAGGCGGGCGATACGCAGGCCACCGCGAACTACCTCGTTGCAAGCGGCGAAGGTTCGCGCGAGCGCCTCCAGGGCTTCATCGCGAGCCTCCGTGAAGGCAGCCAGATCCCCGACGGCCACGACCTCCTCATCGGCGAAGCCGACATGGGCGAGCTCGAAGAGGGCGAGGTTCGTGAAGAGGTTTGGCGCACGTACTACACGCACGCGCGCGCTGACGTGACGGGCGATGCGATCGAGGACGCAGGCATCGGCCGCGACGAGCAGACGGGCAGCCCACACGTGACGATCACGTTCAACAACGCGGGCGCACGCGCATTCGAGCGCCTCACGGGCGACAACATTCACCGTCGCATGGCCATCGTCCTCGACGACCGCGTGAACACGGCACCCAACATTCAGTCGCGCATCGGTGGCGGTCGCGCACAGATCACCCTTGGCGGAAACCGCGCGGAGACCGAGATGCTCGACGAGGCAAGCGACCTTGTGGTCGTCCTTCGTGCGGGCGCGCTTCCGGCCCCGATTCGTCCAGCCAACGAGCAGCTCATCGGGCCCTCGCTCGGCGCAGACGCCGTTTCTCAGGGCATCTTTGGCGCAGGGATGGGCGTGCTCTTCGTCGTCCTCTTCATGTCGCTCTACTACCGAACGGGCGGCCTCATCGCGAGCTTCGCGGTCGTGCTCAACCTGCTCTTCCTCTTGGCGATCCTCTCGATCCTCCAAGCCACGATGACGCTCCCCGGCATCGCCGGTGTTGCGCTCACGATCGGTATGGCCGTCGACGCCAACGTGCTCATCAACGAGCGCATTCGCGACGAGATGCGCCTTGGCAAGTCGCCTGCCAGCGCGGTCGCGCTCGGCTACGACCGCGCCTTCTCCTCCATCTTCGACAGCCAGCTCACGACCTTCATCGCAGGCGTCGTGCTCTACCAGTTCGGCACCGGCCCGATTCGCGGTTTCGCGGTCTCGCTGATGATCGGCATCGTCACTTCGCTCTTCACGAGCGTGTTCTGCACCAAGGTCGTTTTTGATTGGCTCGTCCGCGGTCTCCGCGTGAAGAAGCTCAATGTAGGTTGAGGAGGAGTCACCGTGGAATTCATCAAACCCGGTCGTGTATTCGACTTCATGAAGTACCGCACCCCTGCGGTCGCCTTCTCCACCATCGTCGTTCTTGCGAGCATCGCCTCGCTCTTCTGGCCCGGGCCGAACCTCGGCATCGACTTCGCCGGCGGTACTGAAGTGCAGCTTCAGTTCCAAGGTGACGTCAACACCGCCGAGCTCCGCGGGATCATCGAGGAGCTTGGCTACCAGAGCCCCGACGTCATCGCGATTCAGGGCCACGCCAACCAATACCTCGTGCGTGTGCGCGAGGTGTCGGCGCTCCCCGCAGGCGTTACGGAAGAGTCGATCACTGCAGCTGTCGACGAGGCGATTGAGCCTGCGGTCGTGAGCGCGCGCGTCTCCCCCGGCGGCGACAAGGTCTCGATTCGCCTTGAGGGCGCGGCGGACATCGCCACCCTTCGCAGCGGCCTCGTGAACGCAGGTGTCCAGGTGCGCGGCGACGTGCGCCCCTTCGGCCCAGAGAGCGACTTCCGCTACGAGGCCGACCTCATCGGCGTGGCCGACAACCTCGTCGGTGAGCTGACGACGCGCCTTGGCGAGCGTGGCCCCGCAGCGCCACTTCGCATCGAGTGGGTTGGCCCACGTGCTGGCGCACAGCTTCGCAACGGCGCCATCAAGGCCCTTCTCTACGCGATGGGGCTCATCATGCTCTACGTCGCGTTCCGCTTCGATCTGCGCTTCGCCCCCGGCGGCGTCATTGCCCTCATTCACGACGCGATCGTCACGGTCGGTGTGTTCGTCCTCCTTCAGAAGGAGTTCAACCTCACGACGGTGGCCTCGCTCCTCACGATCATCGGCTACTCGATCAACGACACGATCGTCATCTACGACCGCATTCGCGAGAACATGGCGCGGTACCGCGACAAGAACCTCGCGGAGTTGATCAACATCTCCACCTCCGAGATGCTCTCGCGCACGATCATCACCTCGGGCGTCACGCTCTTGGCGATCATCCCCTTCTTCATCTGGGGCACGCAGACGATCTCGGACATCGCGCTCGCGCTCTTCATCGGCTTCCTCGCCGGTGTCTACTCGACCATCTACATCGCCTCGCCCGTCACAGAGTGGATGGATGAGCGCTTCTTCAAGGCCGCCCGCGAGGCGCGTCGCGAGGCCAACCGCGCCAAGCGCGCAGCCGCTGCGAAGCTTGAGACCGCAACGAACGCCTGAGCGCGTTTGAGCAAGAACCCATCGAGGTCAGTCGGAAACGGCTGGCCTCGACGCTTTTCGGGCTTCCACGAAGCGAGCGAATCGAATGGCCACTGAGCCCACCTACGCATTGAAGACGGTCGATCTATCTGCAGCCCGCGAGCTGGCAGCTGCGCTCGGCATCTCGACGACGATTGCCCAGGTGCTGCTTCATCGCGGCGCGCGCGACGTTGAATCCGCGCGCGACTTCACGGACCCGAAGCTCGCAGGCCTCACCGACCCCGCCTCGATGATCGACCGCCTCCCCGCGGCGGACCGCCTCGCACGTGCCATCCGTTCGAACGAGCGCATCGCGGTCTTCGGCGACTACGACGTAGACGGGACCACCGCGACGACCATCCTCACCGGCATCCTCGAGAGCCTCGGTGCCGACGTGGTCGCGCTCGCCGCCAACCGCTTCGACGGTGGCTACGGCTTCAGCGAGCCAGCGCTCAAGCGCGTACAGCAGGCGGGGGCGAAGGTGCTCGTCACCTGCGATTGCGGATCGGCCGATCACCCACGCATCGAGAGCGCGATGCGCGCTGGCATCGATGTCATCGTCGTCGATCATCACCTCGTCCCCAAAGAGACGCTGCCCGCGTTCGCCTTCTTGAACCCGCACCGCGGCGATTGCGGCTTTGGCTACAAGGGCTTGGCGAGTGCGGGTCTCGCACTCTCTCTTGGCGCTGCAGTGCGTGCGCTCATCAACCCCAAGCTCGATGTGCGCGCGTACCTCGACCTCGTTGCGCTCGGCACGGTCGCCGATGTGGCCCCGCTCGATGGCGACAACCGTCGCCTTGTGCGCGCGGGGCTCTCGAAGCTGAGCAGCGGGGATAGGCCGGGCGTGGTTGCGTTGCGTGAGCTCGCCAAGGCGCAGGGCATGCTGGGTGGCACAGACATCTCGTTTCGTCTCGCGCCGCGTCTCAATGCGGCCGGGCGGCTCGCGGATGCGGCACTGACGCTGGCGCTCTTGCGCTCCAAGACGCTCGATGAGGCGCGTGGTTTTGCATCGCAGGTCGAAGCGCTCAACTCCGATCGCAAGTCGATCCAGGAGTCGAATACCGAGCAGGCTGCGCAGGCTGTGCGCGCGATGTACGGGGACAACGTGGAGGGCGGCATCGTCGTCGCGTCGCACGATTGGCATCGCGGCGTGGCGGGCATTGTTGCGGCGCGCCTGGTTGATCTCTTCGAGGCACCCGCCGTCGTCATCGCACTCGAGGGCGAGCATGGGCACGGCTCGGGTCGCACGGTCGGAGGCTTTCCGCTCTATGACGCGGTGAAGTCGGCGTCCGGCTCACTCATGCAGTTTGGCGGGCACCAAGCGGCCATCGGCGTGCGCATCGCACCCCAAGACGTGGAGCGCTTCCGCGAGGACTTCGACGCAGCCTGCAGGCGCCTGCGTGCCGATGGTCATGGGCCGCGTGTGAAGAGCGTCGATGTGCTGCTCGACGGCACGGATTTTCCGCTTCCCAAGTCGCGCGACCTTGCCCTGCTGGAGCCCGTCGGTGCGGGAAACCCAGAGCCGCGCTTCATGCTGGAGGGCGTGAAGGTCGACGACGCCAGCTCGGTGGGCACCGGGCACCTCAAGATGATGCTGCGCGTAGGCAAAGATCGCCTTCCCTGTTTCGGCTACGGGATGGGCGCGAAGGTCGAGGGGATTGGCGCGACGGCGACGGTCGTGGGCACGCTGCGTCCCGACAACTGGCGCGGAGGTGAGTCCGTCGAGCTGAAGATCGAGCACGTTCGGTAGAACGGCTGGCGTCCGAGGTCAGCGACGCGCTCGTCGGGCAACACACTCCGTTTGTCTCGCACGGTGTGCCACCTGTCGCGACGGCGCGGCCGGGCTCGATACGCCATGTCATCTCCGATGGATGTTGCGTTCACGAATCAACACCCTGGTGTCCGTCCTCATGCTCCTTCCCGCTTGCACGTCGTCATCCCCTCCGCCTGAGGGGGCGGATGCGGGCATGGCATGTCACGGCAACGCTGCGGCGGGTGCCGCGCTTGTGCGCATGAACGCGTGCGCGAACTGCCACGGTGCAGACCTCGCGGGCAATCCTGCTGCACGTGCCCCGAATCTCACGGGGCTTCGGGGCTGGACCGAGGACGACATCGCGCGCGCGCTCGCGCTCGGGTTGCGCCGCGATGGTGAAGCGCTTTGCGCTTCCATGCCCCGCTACGCTCGCCTTTCGGAAGAAGCCCGTTGCGACATCGCCGCGCATCTGCGGGCACTCACTCCGCTCGCTCGCGAGGTCGCAGATACCTGCAACTGAAGGGGCGCCTTCTGTCGCACGCCATCTGCCTTTCGTCGCCGGCATCGAAGGCAGTGCAAGCGCGCTGCTACGCTCGCTGGGTGAGCGACCTCTCCCTCGATGAGCGCATACCTTCGGTGCCTCTGCGCCGAGCGCTTATGCCGCGCGAGATGCTCTGGACGGTCGCGGGGATGCCGCCCGTCCTCACGGCATTGCTCGACGACGAAGTGCTGAGTCGGCCCTTCGTCGACACGCTGCGCAGCATGGCGGGCATCGGCATCTACTCGCTCTGCTGCGCCCTGCTCACGCACGCACTCTTCGAGCTTGTCATCGACCGCTGCCACACCCGCGTGCCTCGCGTCTTGCGTGCGCTTCTTTTTGCGCTCCTCCCTGCGCTTGGTGTCGTCGGCATGACGTACGTCGTCGCCCCGGTGTTGCGCTCCGTGCATCCGAGCATGGTGCACGACGTGTTGAATCTCGCGCTTCAGGGCGTGGTGATCACCTGGCTCTACATTCTCCTCGGCTTCTCGGTACGCGCCGCGCAAGAGCGCTTGCTTGCGGCCACAGAGCGCACGCATCTCGAGCGCAGTCGCGCGTTGGAGGCTCGCCTTCGTGCACTGACGGCACGGACCAATCCGCACTTTCTGTTCAACTCGCTCAACGCAGGGATGAGCCTTATCGCGACCGACCCGCAGCGTGCAGAGGAGCTGCTCGCGCGCCTCTCGTCGCTCTTTCGCTACGCGCTCGAAGGCTCGGCGAAGCGCTACGTTCGGCTCGAGGAAGAGCTCGCCTCCGTGCGCGACTACCTGGAGATCGAGCACACGCGCTTTGGCGAGAGGCTGCGCTTTGAGGTCTCCCTGGAGGAGGGCCTGGGGAGTCATCTGGTGCCTCCGATGGTGCTGCAACCACTCGCGGAGAATGCGGTGCTGCACGGGCTTCAATCGCGTGTCGAGGGCGGGACCGTGTGGGTGCGTGTGACGCGTGCGGACGAGCGACTTCACCTCGTCGTGGAGGATGACGGCGTGGGCCCAAAGGCCTCCACGTACCGCGGCACAGGCACGGCACTTTCTGATCTGCGCGAGCGTCTGGAGATCCTCTACGGGCCCAAGGCCTCGCTCAGCACAACACCGCGCAGCACGGGCGGAACACGCTCCGAGATAAGCCTTCCATGGAGCTTGCCGTGAGCGCCCTTCGCGTCCTGATTGTCGATGATGAGCCGCTCGCCTGCGCACGACTTCAGCGCATGTGTGCCCGCATCGAAGACGTTCAGGTCGTGGGCCAAGCGGGTGATGGGCTGGCTGCGTTGAAGCTGATCACGGAGGCCAAGCCCGACCTCGTCTTGCTCGACATTCAGATGCCAGGGCTCGACGGAATGGGCGTCGCAGAAGAGTGCTCCGAGAGCGGCGCCGCGATCGTGTTCACCACCGCGTATGCGCACTTCGCGGCCGATGCGTTCAACGTCGACGCGGTCGACTACCTGCTCAAGCCCGTCATCCAAGAGCGCCTCGTGCGCGCCGTTGCGAAGGTGCGTCGTGCTCGTGCGACTGCGGCCTCGACGGCGGTCGCAAAGGAGCCCGAGCGTGATGAGCGCGCGCGTCTTGTCGTGCAAGAGCGCGGCGTCACGCGCGTCTTTGATGTGCATGCAATCAAGCACTTTCACGCGACGGACAAGTACGTCGAGTTTCTCTACGAGGGCGAGACACACGAGACGCGTGAGAGCCTCGCGAGCCTCGAAGATCGTCTCGCGCCGCTGGGCTTTGTGCGCGTGCATCGCGCCGAGATGGTGAAGCTCGCATGCGTGCGCTCCGTGCTCGCGGAGGCCGGTGGAAGCGCAACGCTTTTGCTTGATGACGGCACACGTGTGCCCGTGAGTCGGCGTAGCGCAGCGGATGTGCGACGCCTCATCGGGACGTAGCGAGCAACCGCTCGTCGGCCATGCGCCGCCTTCCATCGCGCGCCTTCATCCATCCATCGCGCACCCATCGCGAGAGGCTGAGCGAGCCCGCACAACGAGCGACATGAACTCGCTTCGCATGTGGCTCGCGCCGCTCTCGCTGGTGCTCTGGATGGTCGCGCACCTGAGCCTTCTCTGGGCTGCTCCATCGACGGCCGCGACCGATCGCTCAGCGACGAATCCCCTTCCGAATGCGGCACTTCCGCTCGATGAGCGCTTCACCTTTGAGGGCACGATCGAAGAGCGCATCGACACAGGCGACTACCGCTACATGCGCGTGAACGGCACGTGGGTGGTGAGCCTTGCGCTGACCTCGCCAAGGGAAGGGCGCGTGCGCGTCACGGCGATAGGTCGCGCGACCAACTTCGCGTCGCGGAGGTTGGGCCGCCTCTTCGACGTGCTCGTGTTTGGAGTCGTCCGTGCTGCTGAGGCAGCTCCCTCTCAAGAAAGTGAAACACCATGAACTCGAAGTTTCTGATCGCAGTCGCTCTTCTCTCGCTCTCGGGTTGCACCACCACATCCACACCCGACGCATCGACGCGCGATGCGTCCATGAGCCCAGACAGCCCTGGCCCGATGTTCGATCCAGCACTGTGCCGCCCGACGGTCGTACAGCCTGATTTCGTCTCGCAGGGCGCGATGGGAGAGAGCATCCCGGGCACCGTTTGGTTTGGCCCCGCGGTGAATCCCGCGACAGGTCAGCCGACGATTCCACCGGGCTCGCTGGTGGCCACAACGTACCTGCAACTGCGCATCGACCCTGCCTCGCAGATGACCTTCGGCGATGTCGCCGGACGTGTCTTTGGCGCTCTCTTCGCCTCACCCGGCCTCATCGCAGTTGCCACCGTCGCCTCGAACCAGTGTGCGGCCGCACGCACCTTGACCGTCTGGGAGAGCGAGGAGGCGATGATGGGATTTGTGACCAGCGCTGCACACGCCGAGGCGATGGCGCGCGTCGGCGAGATGAGCCGCGGTGGCAGCGTCACGACGACCTTTATGGCCAACGCGAGCGGCGATGTGAGCTGGGCGGAGGTCGTGCGTCGCTTCGAGGGCCACACAGGCCCCATTTACTGAGCACGGAATAGTGAGGCGCGGCGCTCGCGTCTCGCATGCGTGAAGCTCCTCGAAATCGCTGCGGTGGCAGGCCTACTTGCGATTCCTTGTTGGGGCATGGGGCGCATCCCGAACGACGCGATTCGCGCCTCGGATGCAAGCTCTCGGATGTGTGGCTCTGCGCGCGCGCTCTTGCTTGAGCATCGAAGCCTTGCGCTGGGCTGCGCTTCGCGAGGTGACGATGATGACGCAGCGCACATCACGTGCGGGATGACGCCGAATGGAATGAAGATGCGCGTGAAGGGGACGAGCGGCGTGCTCCAGGTCGTCGCACGCGTTCGTCCACCGACGCGCGATCAGCTTGAGATCGAACTTCTGGGCGGAGATTTTGGTGACCTCCGCTTGGTCCCCGGCGACTGCGACGACTACACCACGCGCGCGCTCTATCGCATCGTTCAAGACCCACCCTCGTTCTGACCCGCGCCCAGCTTGGCACACGTGAACGCCTTGTTTTGTGGGCAAATACGAAGGCACGCGGCTTGCTGAATCGTGTGCATGGCCACACGTCGCCCGCTCCATCACCCGATCTTCCTCGGCGCGCTTTTGCTCCTCGTGTTGAACGATCACGTGTTCAAGGGCGCAGGCATCTTGCCGAGCTGGCTCACGGGAAAGCTGAGCGACTTTGCGGGCCTCATCGTGGCGCCCATCGTGCTCGTCTCGCTCCTTCGCTTGAAGTCGCGCACCTCGATTCTTGTGGCGCACATGCTCATCGGTGTCGTGTTTGCGATGGCGGAGATGTCGCAGGGGATGGCCGATCACGTCGCCTCGCTCTGGCGCATCGTTGGCATCGACGGCGTGCGCATGTGGGCCGACTGGACCGACCTTTGGGCGCTCTGTGTGCTCCCGATTCCGTTCAGCGTGCTCACGACGACAGGTGCCGAAGCCAAGCCTCAAACGCATGCGACGCGTGCCTCGCTCGCCCTCGCGCTCATGGCATGCATTGCCACTTCGCCACCTTTTGAACCGAGCTGGCAGGCCTCTGGCTTCGTCGTGAATCGCACACGCACGGTGCGTGATGTGCGCTTGAGCTGGACAAGTGCATCGCTAGATTGCGAAGCGCTCGCAGCGTCGGGCGCCGACCTTGGGCGCATCGTGCAGCCCGAGATTTTCACACGCTCGCTCGACTTTCAGGTGGGCCTCGATGTGACCCTGCCTCTCGATGAGAGTGAGGCCCTCCGCGCAGCGCATCAGGTCAACACAGTGCGTGGCACCGATGCTGGGCCACCCTCCGATGCAGGCCCGCGTGCGGAT
Source organism: Sandaracinaceae bacterium (assembly GCA_044373065.1). Classification (GTDB taxonomy): domain Bacteria; phylum Myxococcota_A; class Polyangia; order Polyangiales; family Sandaracinaceae; genus JAFLCL01. The sequence goes on along the minus strand of JBILQT010000036.1, from coordinate 13,315 downwards.
GCTGGGCCGACCGTCCTGACTGCACGCTGCGAGTTGGTGCTCGTGCACACCGAGGGCTTCCCCGATCACATCGTGCTCTTGGATTCGACGACGATGTTCATCCCCGAGAGCTCGGGCGGACGCACCCTCGACGAGACGCGTGCACTGCGCTTCACCGAGTCGGCGTTCGAAGTCGGCTCGGCCCTCATCACGACGACGCCTGTATCGGAGGATGCGCCTTCAACCTGCACGGCGACGCGTGGCGCCATCTCGCTTGAGCCAACCTTGTCTCGATCCAGGCAAGTCCTGACCGCGGCTACGCCAAGGGCCGATGGTTGCTTGGAGCTCACCTTCTCCGACTCCACCGGAGCCTCCATCACGAGCGCGCTCTGCGGCGTCCCCTCGGAGCTCTTCCCCTTCACTGTGGGCTCGATGGTCCTCATCACGACCGCGTTCGGCACCACCACGATCTCGGATGATTCAGGCGCCCTGTCGTTCGAGGTCCGCGAGAGGCTCTCATCGGCCGCGCGGACGCTGGAGCCCTGCAACGGTGAGCGCCTCGCATGCGGAGGGTTCGTCATCCCCGCGGCCTCCTCGGGGCCCGCAATCACCACGCGGACCTCTCTGGACGGCATGCGTGTTCGCACGTTTCAAGGGCGCGCCGAGTCCGTGCTCGTGGGCCTCCCTGGGTGCGAACCAAGTCGCCGTGTCGCGGGTATCCACGACCAAACGACCACCACGACCGACCGCCAATGATCCACATCGCTTGCCCCTTCCGAGCAAAGCGCGGTAACCCACGCGGATGACGCTCCGCCATGATTGGTCGCTCGATGAAGTGCGCGCCCTCCACGCGCTCCCGCTCACGGATTTGCTCTTGCGCGCGCAGACAGTGCACCGCGCAAATCACGCCCCCGATTCGGTGCAGCTCTGCACCTTGCTCTCGGTGAAGACCGGCGGCTGCCAAGAGGATTGCGCGTACTGCCCCCAGTCCTCGAAGCACGACACCGAGGTCAACGCCGAGAAGATGCTCACGGTTGACGAAGTGCTCAGCAAGGCGCGTCAGGCGCGTGCAACAGGCTCAACGCGTTTCTGCATGGGCGCGGCCTGGCGCGACGTGAAGGACGGCCCTGCCTTCGACAACGTGCTCGACATGGTCAAGGGCGTGCGCGAGCTCGGCCTCGAGGCCTGCGCGACGCTCGGCATGCTCACCGACGACCAGGCCAAGCGCCTCGCGACGGCCGGGCTCACTGCCTACAACCACAACATCGATACCTCGCGCGAGCACTACGATCAGATCATCTCGACGCGCACCTTCGATGATCGTCTTCAGACGGTCGCGCGCGTGGTGAAGGCCGGCATCTCGGTCTGCTGCGGCGGCATCATCGGCATGGGCGAGAGCGAGCGCGATCGCTGCGAGATGCTTCGCACGTTGGCCAACTTGAGCCCCCATCCAGGCTCGGTGCCGATCAACGCGCTCGTACCCGTGGAAGGCACGCCCCTCGAAGATCAGAAGCGCGTCGACCCGCTTGAGCTCGTCCGCATGTGCGCTGTTGCCCGCATCCTCATGCCGCAGTCGATGGTGCGCCTCTCGGCAGGCCGCCAAGAGCTCTCGCGTGAGGCGCAGGTGCTCTGCTTCATGGCCGGCGCGAACTCGATCTTCTACGGCGAGAAGCTGCTCACCACGGGCAACCCCGACGTGCTCGAAGATCAGCGCCTCATGACCGACGCAGGCCTCAAGCCGATGGCGCCCTACGCCTCGCCCGACCCGACCGTGCAAGGCACCAAGGAGCGCGGGCCGAAGCCGAAGATGGGCGCGGTGGCCCTTGCGGCGCGTGCGATCTCGCCGGTTGATCCGATGGCGAGCGAGAGCGCAGAAGCGGAGTAGGGCGACGCAGAATGAGTGATCCGACGGCCGTTCGCTTGGCTTCTGAAGGCGACCTCGAGGAGGTCACCGAGGTCGAGCGAGCGGCCGCTTCGATGTACGCGCCCTACGGGCTGACGCAGAGACTCGAAGAGACATTGACCGCACACGCACGCCTTCGCGTGGCCATCGAAGAGGGGCTCCTCTGGGTCGCAACAGAGGGCCTCCACATCGTCGGTTGGGCGCTTGCCGACCAGCGCGATACCGACATGCATCTCGAGGAGATCAACGTGACGCCGAGCCTCGCAAGACGCGGCGTGGGCAGCGCGCTGCTCGAGGCCGTGGAGGAAGGCGGAGCGCTGCGCGGCTGCACGCGCATCACACTCGTGACGATCGACTTTGTCCCGTGGACGCTTGGCTTCTACGCGCATCACGGCTTTCGCGCATTGCCCAAGAACGAGCTCTCTGCGCACCTCGTGAAAGACCTCTGGATCGAGGGCCAAGACTTCCCGGAGCACACACGCAGCTTCGATGGGCGTGTCGCGCTTTGCCGCGCGATTCGCCCATCGTGATGAAGTCATGCGCTTTCAGTAGGGGCCGATGCGCGTGGCCTCTGTGGCGTTCGTTCCGCCAAGAATTCGCGGGTCGAGCTGGCCATGAAGCCACGCTGCGTTGAAGCGCGTCGGGTCAATGAGGGGTGAGCTGCTGAGGTCCCAGCGTGGCGCGCGCCCGTCCATGCGCCGCAGCCATTGCATCGGCTGTCTGCGCGGGTCGGTCTGCGCCGTTGCCGACATGTTCGGCAAGCCAGTGATTGGGTCGAGCGGGAAGGGCAGGAGGGCCGCGGGGCGAAGGCCTGGTACAGGGTCCGCGTCGTCGATATGGCACGTGTTGCAGAACGCCACGTCAGAGAAGTCTGGCCGATGTTGGTTTGCGACAATCTGCCGATCGGCAAGGCTCAGAAGCTCGCCGCGCGCACAGCCAAGGGCCCCCGCATTCTGGTGCACGGAGTTGCCGCAGTTCCTCGTTTGGTAAGCCTCCAAGGCGAAGTCGAGGCTCACGCCCACACCCTCTCCATCGGTCGTGTCGTCGTGACGGAGGTCGATCTGCTCACACACAAGCGATGTTCCGAGCCTGCGCATCGAGCCAAGCGCGAGGTTGCAGGCGTGCTCGGTGAAGGTCGAACTCTCCAGCTCACCGCGCTGCAAATCCATCATACGGAATTCATCCACCCAGCCACGCACGGGATAGATGGTCCCGCCCCCGCGCAAAGCTCGAACCTCGTTCGTTCCGATCGTGAGTGTCCCCGTGTCGGAGGCCGAGGCCGTGCCCGGAACGAAGCGTGGAATCTGTCCAATCGCGAGCGTGCCGACACGCTGACCATCGAGAAAGACGACCATGCGCGGGCCGCCCGGCCCATCGTCGAAGCCAAGGCCCAGATGGAAGTAGCGAGCGTTCTCCATCGCGTTGGCGTCGAGTGCGAGCTCCTGCGTGGTGCTACCCGTGCGGACGATGCGAAGCGCGCCTTGTCGAAGGTCGATCGCGGTGCCGTTTCCGAAGCGATAGAGCGTCATGCTGACGCGCGGATCCCAGGCGCGCAGGTCAACCCAAAGGCCGAGGTAGAAGCGTTGCGGTGATGCGGGCAAGCGCTCGATCAGGACGTGATCGTTGGCGCCATCGAGCCAGACACCGCGACCTTGCACTCCACCTTCCGCCACCGGGGGAAGCCAGCTGCCGCCGAGCAAGCGAAGTGTCGCAATCCCACCTGTTTCCGGGGAATCCGTCGTCGTCGCATTCTGGAGGACGGGGCTATGCGTGAAGGCGTGGAGCGCGCCCGCCTGCGGCACAAAGCCGTTGTCCGATTGCTGCAGCCACGGGTTCCGGCGGACCTCCCCCACGTCACGCGAAGGGTTGGGATAGAGCGTGATGCCCGCGTTCATGTGCGCCACCACGCGCATGCCGCGACGCATGTATTCGTCGAACACAATCTCGGTGTTGCGCTCCTGCGTCGATGACGCCGTCCACACGACATCGAAGGGCGAGATCGGGTTCATCACGTTGTACTGATTCATGATGTTCTCGAACGAGTTCACGAACGCGACACCGGCCGGACGCACCAGCGTTGGCTCTGGCTCAAGCGTCTCGTTGTCGACGAAGAGCGGCAGGCTGAAGCGGTGGTCACGGAACGCATTCGCGTACGTGCTGAACGTCCAGTCGGATTGATAGAGGCCGTTGTCGAGCAGGACCATCTTGCCGCGCGTCCAGCTTCCAAGGACGACCACACCCGTCCCATTGCCGTTGTTCACGCTCCACGGTTCCGTCTCGAGGCCATCGCCGGGCACATGCATGAGCGCCTCGACTTCCGGGTCGGCGTCGGCCGTGAACGAGCCATCGTCGTTTGGCAGGCGGACGGACCAATCGTCCTCACCAGGGTTTGGCACCCAATGTCCGACGAAGCCATTCTGGCCACCGACCGCGGGGAACATCAGGTTGTTGCCATGTCGATCGATCCACGGATAGCCGCCGTCGACCGTCTCACCCGCGGGCACCACGTCGCCGTTCGTGCGGCGCACGGGATAGCGCGCAAAGCCGTAGCGTTGGTTCACGCGTGGGTCGAGATACGCCATGGAAATCGGGCGAAATTCGCGGAAGCCGGCGGCATCACAGGGGCCGACTTCGTTGTACGAGTAGAGGATGCCCTGGTGGTAGTCGTGCACGATCAGCACGCGTCCATCGCCTGTCGTCGCGGGCTCAAGGAAGGCGTGGAAGGCGTCGTACTCGCCCTGCGCATTGGGGCTCGAGTGACGCACGCCATCCCATGTATGCGAGCTCGTCGGGCTTCGGTAGATCACGTAGGGCTGGTCGACCGGGAGCACGTGTTGTTGATCGAGGAAGTGGCACCAATCGGGTTGTTCGGTGGAGCCATCGCAGTGCGCAAGCGCGGCCTCGTAGTAGTGACGAATCGACCATCGCGGTGTGTCCGTGTTGGGTTCGGGGATGTCGTAGTTCGCGCGTGGTGGAAGGATCTCTCCCTCCTCACCTGAGAGGTCTCCGCTCGGGTAAAGAAAGATCTGTTGGGAGGGATTGCTCGTCCTCGGCACGCGCACCGATCCGCGTTGCGAAAGCGCCGATGCACCTCCGAAGAAGAAGGTCAGCGCGATGCTGCGAATCTCCACGCGCTCACCCAGGCCACTCGACCCTGGGTTGCCATTCACGACAAAGATGAAGTTCGCGTCGTAGCACTCGCCGTGAATCGGATGCGCCCCTGGGTCTGTTGGGTCGTAAGGCGCGGAAGGGTCTGGCGCGATGCACGTGCGCAGGTTGCGCCCAGCATTGTCGTCGCTGCCGCCACCCATATTCGGGTCGCGTCCTGAGCAGATTTCCCAGTTCTCGGCGGTGTTCAGCGAGGCACCTCCGTGGTTGAGAAAGTACGCCTCGGGGTAGCGCGTGTGACCGGGTCGACCGTCGATGCGCACGTCCTCGCCAAGCCCAAGTGTGCGGCCAAGGACGGAGCGACCTGCACGTGTCTGCAAACCAAAGCCGAGGTTCTCCGGATGAAACATCGCGAGGCCCACGCCATCGGTGGCGATGCGACCATCGGCGCTTGTGCGATGCGGAGGGAGCACGAATGTCTGGGGGGATGCACCGGAGGGATGCGGCCCATAGGGCACGGTAGGACCTCCCGCTTCCGCGCCGCGGGGGCGCACAGAACTGCGATGAATGCTGGGCTCGAGAGGGAGTCCGTAATTCAAACAGTTTTCAATATGGTCGAATCCGAGCGTTGAACAAGCATCGACCGAAGGCGCACGTCGAATCATCTCAGGCAAGGTGGCCGGCCCAGCGATGGGAAGCGGGCTGCCCTGTTCATCCTCGGCGCCGAGCAGCACGCCTTGGCAGCCAGAGAGGAGGGGAAGGAGCAGGCCCGCGAGTGTCCAGATGCGTCGTTGCATGCGGGGCGTTGAGCACGCCTCATGCCGTGCTCACTTTGCTTCAATCGCCGTCAATTACTTCGCGTGCACCTCTCTCGAAGTGTCACCTAGAGAGCACGCACGTTTCCTCGTGGTGCCCATCAAGACGTGCGGGCGGGCCGAATCTTTGACAGACCAAGCTCAGATTTGCGCCAATCGCGCCTCGTTCCGCTTCATCGAGCGTGAACGAGCGACCAGCAACGAAAGACGACCATGACCACCGCGATCTACCCCGGCTCGTTCGACCCCATGACGCGTGGTCATGTGAGCATCATCCGAAGCGGCCTTGTCGCCTTCGACAAGCTCATCGTCGCTGTGCTTCGCAACCCGAAGAAAGATGCGCTCTTCACCATCGAGGAGCGCGTCGAGATGATCCGCGAAGAGTTTGCCGACACGCCGAAGATCGAGGTCGACTCATTTGACGGATTGCTTGTCGACTACTGCCGCAAGAAGGATGCGCGCATCGTGCTCCGTGGCCTGCGCGCTGTGGCCGACTTCGAGTACGAGCTTCAGATGGCGAACATGAATCGCCACCTCTCGCCTGACATCGAGACGATGTTCTTGATGGCGAACGATGCGTATTTTTACGTGAGCTCAAACCTTGTGAAAGAAGCCGCGCGCCTTGGTGGCGACGTGTCGCGCCTCGTGCCCGGATCCGTGACGGGGCGGCTGACCAAGCGACTTGCTGAGCTGAAGAGCGCCTCTGCAAAACCCTGAACTGCCTTTCGATTTCGACCGCGCCTTTGCCGCCACACCGGTGCTTCTTGCGCCGATGGAGGATGTGACCGACGCGGTCTTTCGTCGTGTCTGTCGCGCGCGCGGCGCATCGATCTGCGTGACGGAATTCGTCCACGCCGAGAGCCTCTTCGGAACGGACGAAGCCAAGCGCAAAGACGCGACGAAGAAGCTCGTGCTCGCGGAAGGCGACGCGCCTACGGCCATTCAGATCTACGGCGCGAGCGAGGAAGCGCTGCTTGAAGCCGCCGAGGTCGCCGAGGCCTCGCATCCCGCCTACATCGATCTCAACTGCGGCTGCTGGGTGCCCAAGGTCGCGCGCGGCGGTGCGGGTGCTGCGTGGCTGCGTGCGCCAGACAAGATGGTCGAGATGGCAGGCCGCATCGCACGTCGCGTGAAGCTCCCTCTGACGGTGAAGACGCGCATCGGGCGATGAAGAGACGATGCCCGTCGTCGAGTTGGCCAAGCGCCTCGAAGGCGCCGGTGTGCGCGCGATGACGATCCACTGCCGCACCGCGCTCATGGGCCACGAGGGCAAGGCGGATTGGCGTTGGGCACGCGATGCACAGAAGGCTGTGACGATGCCCATCCTCGTCAACGGTGACATTCAGAGCGCATCGGATGCGAAGCGCGCGCTTGAGGAGACAGGCTGCCGCGGCGTCATGATCGGCCGGCGCGCAATCGCGCACCCGTGGATTTTTCGCGAGGTGCAACAAGTTCTCTCGGGGCGAGAACTGTCCCTCGTGCGTGCCCATGAACGCTTCGCGCTCTGTCTGGAGCAGCTCAACTTGCTTGAACAAGCCTATGCACCGGGCCGTGCTGTGCGGACGATGCGGCGCTTCTACCCGGGCTACCTCGAGGGCACCTCGGGCTTGCGGCTCTTGCTGCGCAGGCTGGCGAGCGAGACGAGCTTGGAGAAGACGCGCGTGATGTTGCGGGAGGCGGAGGAAGACCTGCGCCGTTGAAGGCTCTTTGATGGTGTCAGAGGTCTCTTCGAGAGTGGTGGTGAGCCTTAGAAGGAAGAGCCTTAGAAGGAAGAGCCTTCGGAGCGAGCCTTGGAAGAGCCTTGGAAGTGTCAGCAGAGAGAGCGAGCCTTAGGAGTGTCAGAGTAAGCTCTTGAAAGTGGTATGACCACTTTGCCGCCGAGCCAAAATGCCTCACGCAGGCCATCCCCGAGCTCCACCAACGCCCCAAACTCGCACAGCCAAGCCCGCCGCGACGCTCCAGAAGCGCTCAAAACCGGCGAAAAAATGCGCGCTTCGCCACGAAAACCGCGCCCCAGACACACAACTCCCGCCGCGCCCGCGACCGCAAGCTCACGCGATCAAAACGGTCCCTAAGAAGCGGCCGCCAGCACACCCGCCCAAGGTGGAAACGTCCCCTCCGGAAACTCCCCGAGCACGCCCGTCGCGCGAAAGCGCGCGGACGCCTCAACATAGAATGCGACCATATTGCGATATGCGTCGCGGAGCGCCCACACCGCCTCGCGTGCACCAAACGCCCAAGGCTGCTGCGTTCGTGGACGAGCTTCTCGGGGACGCGTCCGCGGGTCCGCGTTGATCAAGCGCGCAACAGACGGCACACGGCTGCGCGACTTCTGCCGCGCCAGCGCAGCCTCGCGCTCGGTGGCATCCATGCTCAAGCGCAACGCGCGACGCGACGCACGCAACGCAAGCGCGGAAAGTCCCACCCACTGCGGCATCGTCTCTAGCGGCACGCGCACCGTCTCAGTGAACTCGGCGATCCTCTTCGGCTTGCCCGCCTCACGCCACGCATCTTCATCGAAGTACGCGACCTCGATTGCATCCCGCCCCTCGACGATTGCGGAATACGACGAGAGCCCCGGCCAATCCCGCGCGTGCTCAACGCAATGCGCGCGCACCGGGTTTGCGTGCACGTAGTGAACGAGCTGCATGAAGCTCGCGTCATCAAGCACAGCCTCATGCTTGAAGCGCTCCTTCGACATCGCGCCTTGCCTGTGCAGTGTCGGGTTCAGCGCGAGCGCGACCTGGCTCTTGAAGAACTGCATCGCAGCTGAGAGCACGGTCGATTCAGCCCGCACCACGAGGTGAAAGTGATTCGCCATCACGACGGCCGCGTAGAGGCCAATGTCGTATTTCTCCAACGTGGCGGCGAGGATGCTTGCGATGAGAAACGTGGTGCGTCGCGAAGGCCGCCAGAGGTACTGATCGTCCACGCACTTTGAGGTGACGTGGTAGGTGCTCACATCGGGCGGGTAGTAGCGAAGCCTGCGCATGCGCGCGCAGTTGGAAGTTGCGAGCCTGTCAAATCGGCGTCGGTTCACGGGGAATCAGGGCTCGCGTTGGTGGACGCGGCGGCGGTGGCGTGGCGTTCGCCGGGCGGTGCTGCGCATTCACGATTCTTCGCCCTCGCCGTCATTGCCGAGCCTTGCCCAAGCGTGAAAGAGTCTTCGGCATGAGCGCACCGAGTTCCGTCCAAGGTCCTGTTCAAGGTTCCCCTGATTTCATGAGCGTCGCGCCGAAGGGCTCGGCCACGCCACGCGACGAGATTGACCGCGTCATTGCGCGTCTCTCCTCGCGCAAAGATGCCTGGGTTGCGTTGAGCGCAGACGAGCGCGCGAACCTCCTTGAGCGCTGCATCCCGCACACGCTCGCTGTGGCCGAGGAGTGGGTCGATGCGGCCTGCCAGGCCAAGGGCATCGATCGCAAATCCTCACGCGCGGGCGAGGAATATCTCGGCGGCCCGATGACGACGATCCGCAATCTTCGTCTCTACGTCGATGCACTGCGCGCGGGTGGTGAGCCCGCGATTCCAGAGATCACGACGCGTCCCGATGGCCAGAAGGTCTGCAAGGTCTTCCCGGGCAGCACGATGGATTCGCTGATGTGGACGGGCTTCTCCGCAGAGGTCTGGGTGGAGCCAGGTCAGCCTGCGACGCAGGGCGCGCTCTACCGTGCCAAGCGCAAGGGCACGGCCTCGAAGACGGGCAACATCGGCGTCGTGCTCGGCGCCGGAAACGTCGCTTCGATTGGCCCCATGGATGCGCTCTACAAGCTCATCGTCGATGACGAAGTTGCGCTCGTGAAGACGAACCCGGTGAACGCGTACCTCCAGCATTTCTGGGAGGAGGCCTTCCGCCCCTTGCTGAACGAGGGCTTCTTCGCGGTCGTGCGCGGTGGCGCCGATGTGGGCGCGTACCTCTGCAATCACCCCGAGGTGCACTCGATTCACATCACGGGCTCGGACCGCACGCATGACGCGATTGTCTGGGGCACGGGCGAGGAGCAGGCACGTCGCAAGGCCGAGCATGATCCGAAGCTGAAGAAGCCGATCACGAGCGAGCTTGGCGCCGTCACGCCGTGCATCGTGGTGCCAGGCAACTGGAGCGAGGAAGACCTCAAGTTCCAAGCGCGTCACATCGCGGGCATGGTCGCGAACAACGGCAGCTTCAACTGCAACGCCTGCAAGGTCGTCGTCACCTCGAAGAATTGGCCGCAGCGCGAGCGCTTCCTTGAGCTCGTGGACGCCGCACTCGCACAGACGCCCACGCGCAAGGCGTACTACCCCGGCGCACAAGAGCGCTATCAGGGCTTCCTCAATCACTACCCGAATGCGGAGCCGCTCAGCGAGCGCACCAAAGACACCGTTCCCTGGACGATCCTTCCCGACATCAGCCCCGAGAAGGGCGAGTACGCGCTGACGAACGAGGCCTTCTGTGGCGTGCTCGCGCAGACCTCGCTCGATGCGAGTGACCCGGCCGACTTCATGGCGAAGGCGACGGCATTCGCGAACGACGATTGCTGGGGAACGCTCTCCTGCATGGTGCTCATCCACCCAGAGACGCAGACGCTCTACGGCAAGAGCCTCGACGCAATGCTCGCGGGCTTGCGCTACGGCGGCATCGGCGTGAATGCCTGGGCGGGCGTGATCTACGGCCTCGTCGTGACGACCTGGGGCGCCTTCCCAGGGCACCCGCTTGAGGATGTGCAGTCCGGTCGTGGCGTCGTGCACAACGCGCTCTTCATCGACCATCCGCAGAAGTCGATCGTGAAGGCGCCCTTCCGCATCGTGCCCACGCCCGCGTGGTTCGCGGATCACAAGACGGGCCATTTGCTCGGCCCCGCGCTCACGCGCTTTGAGGCGAACCCAGGCCTCATCACGCTGGCCTCCGTCATCTCCGCAGCCCTCCGAGGCTGAGCGATGCGCGCGCGCTTCGTCGTTCTTCTCGCTGCCACGATCGCAGCGTGTGAGCCCCACGAAGCACCGACCGACGCCTACACAGAGACGGATTCCGAAGGCATCGATGCACCCCGCGTCGATGCCTTCTTCGTTGTGCCCGATGGGGGTGAAGACGCGCCTTTGGACGACGCATTTTCGATCGGGGATGCAGGCACATCGCTCGATGCGAGTTGGGGCGCCTGCATGGCGCTTGGCCTCATGGGCACATGCATGCCGATGTCGCTCTGTGTCGGCGGAAGCATGCCCGTGATGGGCCTCTGCCCAGGCCCGCGCGACATCCAATGTTGCCTGCCCCGCTACGACGCAGGCGCGCCGATCCCGCGCGATGCGGCCTCGTACGATGCGCGACGTGAGGCTGGGCCTATGTGCGACGAGGCCCTGATGTGGTCGCCGAATGAAGGCCTCGTCGAGGCGCCTGGTGTGGGTGCGTGCCCCAGCGGCATGGTGCCCAACGGTGCGTCGTGCATCGACCAATACGAGGCCTCGCTCCAGCTCGTCGCGGCCGACGGAAGTGCGACGGAGTGGTCCCCCTTCTTCTCGCCTGGAACGCGACGCGTGCGCGCCCTCTCCAGGGCCGGTGCGGTGCCTCAGGGCTACATCGATGGCGTCACGGCGCAGCGCGCATGCAGCGAGGCAGGCAAGCGCCTCTGCAACGACACGGAGTGGCTGCGTGCCTGCCAGGGCCCAAGCGGGACGACCTATCCCTACGGCAACACGCGCATGCCGGGCCTCTGCAACGACGCGCGCGCAGTGCATCCCGCCGTCGAGTATTTCGGCACAGGCGCGAGCTGGATTTACTCCGAGCTGAACAACGCCTGCATCAACCAACTGCCCGCCTCGCTTGCCACCAACGGCGCGCATCCAGGCTGCGTCTCGAGCAACGGCGCCTTCGACATGATGGGCAACCTGCACGAGTGGACAAGCGATGCCGCAGGCACCTTCCGCGGCGGCTACTACGTCGACACGGTGCTCAACGGGCCGGGCTGTCTCTACCGAACGACCGCGCACGCGATGAGCCACCGCGACTACTCGACGGGGTTTCGCTGCTGCCGCTGAGGTTCGCTCGCACTTCCAGGTTCGCGTCCGCGACTCAAGCGCAGCAGCCGCTTCAGAGGCCCGGCTCGGCGAAGACGGAGTCGTCAATCGTGTTGAGGCCGAACCACTCGCCTGTCTGGACGACCCATATGGGTTGGCCACCCTCGCCGCCGTAGCGCAGCGGTGTTGAGGCGCCGGTGAGAGGCATCAACTCCGCACGCACCGTGCCCTCACTCGGCGGCGTTTCGCACGTCCAGCTCGCTCCGAGGAATCTGCCCGCTGGGATGATCGGCCCATACGGCTGGCAACGTATCGGCACACCGTTCACTGAAACGCGCAGGAGGTCAGCCGCGGGAATGTCGCGCTCGAACTCGATCGGCTCCGAGACCCCGAGACTGAATTCGCCTCCGCCATCCCTACCGTCGCGAGGCACGTCGGCCCCTCCTCGCAATCCGACCACCGGCAGTGATCCCACGTGCAAGCGCGCCGTGTTCCAACCATCGATCAGGACCTGACCTGCGGTGCCGTTCCGGAGGTGGACCGCGGGGCTGCTCTGCCTTGGCACCACAATCGTTCCAAAGTTCACCTGAATCGCGTACCAACCTGGAGGCATCGACCCTCGGAAGGTGAGGGTAGCTGGGTAGTCCCGCGCGAAGAACCACGAGCCTCGAATCGGCTCGCGGCTGGGCCATCGCACAACGCGAATGCTCTCGTACCAGGAGGGGAGCTCTTCGCGCTCGAACTCTTCGACGCTTGCCCAAGGGCGAAGCGTAGGGATCTCGATCACGAGCGGCGTGCCCCGCAGGACGTTGGTCTGCATGTCGCTCGGCATGCGCACGGTTTCGTCGACCGCGGGATCGGGCATGGGTTGCGAACACGCGAGTGTAGTGAGGCAAACGGCGAGCAGGAAGGTCTTGAAGAAGGGCATGGGTACCTCGCTCGCGTTGCTCGTCACCGACACGCCGTCCATCCAACGCGAGCCGTGAGTATCGCCCATTCGCGCTCTTCACGTCGCTGGCTGCATCGCACGTCACGCTCGCTTCGCTCAAGGCCGAGGTGTGTGTGAAGCGTGTGAAGGGGAAGTGGATCGCGGTGGTGGAGATGCCCGTGGAAGCGGCGCTCAAGCTCACAGCGAAGCGCTGACTCCAGGTTCGCGTCCGCGCACTTTCAGGTTCGCGCCGCGCACTTCCAGGTTCGCGCCGCGCACTTCCAGGTTCGCGTCCGCGCACTTCCAGGTTCGCGTCCGCGCACTTCCGAACTTCGTCTATCCGAGCTTCTCGGCAAACCGTTGGATGAGCGCTGCGACCTCCTCCGGTGCTTCGAGCTGCGGGTAGTGGCCCACCGGCAACGCTGCAACCTCTGCGTCTGGGCGCTGCGTGCGAGCCCAGGCGAGCACGTGCGCGCCGGACACCGGGTCGCCCTCACCCCACGCGAGCGCAATAGGGATGCGCGCATCCGAGAACGCGCCGACCCATCGTGCGCGGCGCCGCTTGCGCTCAGCGATGTAGTGCAGCTGCTC
>JBILQT010000035.1:0-40516 GCA_044373065.1 Sandaracinaceae bacterium | reverse complement strand
ACGTCCTCAGTCGCTCCCTGCGACGTGGCTCTGCCACGCCTCAGTCGCTCCTTCCGGGCGCGCTCGCGCTGAAACCAAAATCTTGCGTGCCGAAAGAGCGAATCAGTTGAGCTGCAAACTGCCCTAGCTCTCGAAAGAACACTCGTTGGGCTACGCTCTCGACTCGGGCGCTCTTGCGCAGCGCTTCCGCTCTGACCCCACTTGAAAGACCTTGTCGATGTCGCATGGACGAATGTGCTGCCTTCTCGCTCTGGCTTTTTTTGCACCCGCTTGCGGTGGAACGGACCCCGTCGAACCTGACGCGGCGACCTTGATGGATGCGGCGCCAGGTCGTGACGCCCCGAGCGTCGACAACGACGCGCCACTCGCGCCTGAGGACACAGCGCTACCCCGTGACGCGTCCCCGCCGCCCGATGCGTTCCAACCCGACGCGTTCACGCCGCGGCCCGACACAAATCCCGGATGCACGAGCAACCGCGACTGCGACGACAGCAATCCGTGCACCGAAGACCGCTGCTTTGCACCGATGTGTGTGAACCCCGTGATGGACGGGGACGCCGACGGATACGCCCCCACCGCGCTCGGCGCCTGCGGACGCGACTGCAACGATTTCTCGGGCGCGGTCACGCCCGATCAGATGCTCTTCTTCACCTCGCCCATTTCGGGCGCACCTGCTGCGGTTGACTTTGACTACAACTGCGATGGCCGCGAAGAGAGTCGCGATGTGACGCGCGGTGCGTGCACGCCCGCGGGTCCGGGGACTTGCACCTTGACCAGTGGCTGGGCTCTGGCGACTCCTCCTGCGTGCGGCGTGCCGGCAGGGTGGATCGTGCGCTGCACCCGCTCGGGCGCGACGTGCACCCAGGCCATCGAGCTGCGCAGCCAAGCCTGCCGCTGAGGGTTCGCGGAGGCTTGTGCCACGCCCAGTTCGAGCGCGGTGAGCACAAGTACACAGGGGCCATGACTGGCTCTACCCCGCAAAAGCGGCTATCTCCGCGCCCATCAAAAAGCCAACGACATCCCGCGGAATCGCCCCCGAACTCTTGGTCTCGCAGGTGCGCAGCACCATGCCGTACCTCTTCGCCGAGAGCGCGCGCGACTCCATCACCCTGACGCCTGCCGAGATTGTGCACGCCTACCAAGACGGTATGGCGCTCTCGCACTTCGAGTACTTCCGGCTCTGCGTCTGTTGCCACTACCTCTCGTGCGCGACGCCCGTGCCGACCGATGTGGACAACCAGATTCGCTTCAAGCTCTGGCCTGCGGGCTTGCCTGTTGTGACGGCGATCGAGATGGGCACGCTTGTGCTTCAGAGCCACGATTGGCAGTTCGCGCAGGTCAGCTCACGCACAAGTGGTGGCGCCATCGGGACGCCCTTTGAGCATGAGCTACTTCACGGCCACTTCGGCGAGTGGTTCACCGTGGCGAGTGCGGCCTACGCGGCGCTCGGGCCCTATCGAAGCGTCGAAGCGAAGGCGCTGCGTGCGCAGTTGTTCGAGGCCATCGCGAAGGAGATCGAGCGCCACGCACAAGTTTTCGGCTCGCTCTGGCGTGCGAAGGACGGTGTCAGAGCACTTCTCGCGTCGGCCAGCATCGCGCACAATTTCGGCGATCTCGATCGCGTCATGGATATGTGGAAGCTGCCGATCGAGGACCCGCTACGTCTTCGCTACTACAAGCTGACCACGAGCCCCTTCGACCCTGACCTCCGGCTCCGCTTTGAGGGCCGCCTCTGGGGAGCAGGCGAACTCTACAAATCCGTCATCGAGGGCTCCTCGATGGCGCTTGAGAATCACCGTCACTTCGCGCTGCGCAAACCCCGCGTGCTGCGTTCTTTGCCCTCTTTGCGCATCCCGCTCGGGCCCTTCTTCGATGCCTGGGGTTCGGAAGTCGCGAAGCTTGAGGGTGATTTGCTTGATGAGGTGGTGGTCGCGCTTGTGGAGGGCTGGGAGCGCCTCAACAAGACCGTCGCCTATGTGCGCGCGCTACGCGCCATCCTTGAGGTGCATCCGCGCTTGCACGAGCATCCTCGTGTGAAGGAAGCGCTGCGCAATGCGCGCTTTCGCTCGGTACTGGAGATGCCGCGTGATGTGTTCGAGGCGAAGTGGGCGGATGCCGCTGTGGCGCATTTGGACGACATTCCGTCGCGGGCTTGAGCCCGGACCTTGCACTGTCTGCAAGCCGCGTGGACGCTCGAAGCGGTTCGACTGAGCGTGTGAATGTGACCTCGATCAGGTGCGTTTTCTGCGCCGTCATGGATTGCGTGCGGAATGGGCCAAAACACGACCGGACTGGCCTCAGGATCGCGGTTGGACCCATGTTGGACCCTTGGGGGTCAGAGGGGCCCATGGGAGTCAGAGCATCAAGGGAGTCAGCGAGGCTGGGGTCAGCAACGAGGCTGGGGTCAGAGCATTCTTGAGCAAGGCTGGGGTCAGAGCATTCTCGAGCAAGTCGGGGGGTCAGAGCATTTTCAAGTCATCACAAACGGCGTGTCGTCTGGCGTGTCGCCCGCCACGCCGCCGCTCCGGTGACGCTTCCCAATCAAAACAGAGAGAATTCACTGGCGCAAAACTTCCACCGCCGCGCACATGCGCAGACTTCGTTACTACCCACCCGATGTGAGCACCTACCACGTGACCTCGAAATGCGTGGACGACCAATTCCTCTGGCGACCCTCGCAACACACCACGTTTCTCTTCGCGCGCGTGCTCGCGGCGACGTTAGAGAAATACGATATTGGTCTCTACGGTGTCATCGTGATGGCCAATCATTTTCACCTCATCGTGCGTGCCCACTCAAGCGAGTTGTCCGCTGCGATGCAGTTCTTCAAGAGCCAGATCGCGCTTGCGTTGAACCCATTGCTTCGTCGCAAAGGCGCGATGTCGAGGGAGCGCTTCAAGCATCAACCTGTGCTCGATGATGCAAGCCTCATCCAACTCGTTCACTATCTCCACGCGAACCCCGTCCGCGCGCATTGCGTCGAGAAGGCGCATGAATGGCCAGGGCTTTCGTCATACTCCGCCGTCGTTGATGGGCGTGATGCGATCGAGGTGGCCTACTTCGACGAAGACGCGTGGCGCGAGGCGGGCAAGCCCAAGCGAATTGCGGAGTTCACTGAGAAAGTGCGCGTGCCCCTAGAATCGATGCCGCATTGGGATGGCCTTTCAGCGCTTGAGCTTCGTGCGGCGCGTCGCGCGTTGCGGTCAAGCATGGACGCGACCGAGCGCGAAATGGCCCTGGTGCGGCAGAAGTCGCGCACGCGTCTGCCCTCAACTACGACCTTGATGAACGCCGATCCGCGAACGCGACCCAGGGATGTGGCTCCAAGAACTCCGCAACCCTGGGCGTTCGGTGCACGCGAGGCCGTGTGCGCACTGCGCAACGCATATCGCAATATGGTCAAATTCTATGTCCAGGCGTCGGCACGCTTTCGCGAGACTGGCGTGCTCGGGGCGTTTCCTGAGGGGACGTTTCCGCCCTGGACGGGTGTGATGACGGCCCGTCCGTAGTGGCTGTTTAGAGGTTTGTGCCGCTGTCGCGGGGCGCGACGGGAGACGTGTATCTGGCGTACGTCGAGGAACGGCATGGCCGACTGAAGCACGCGATCGGCTTGACGTAGCCGGTGGGATGGAGCGCGATCGCAGCAATGGAGTTCGCGTTGGGGGGCGAGTTCGGGGTCGTCTTTGGGGACGTCGCTGCGTCCCGCCCCGAGGTGACGAAGTGGTTTGAGCGCGCTCGAAAGCGTGCTCTGACACCGACAAGAATCGCTTTCGAAAGCGTGGTCTGACACCGACAAGCACTCGAAAGCGTGGTCTGACACCTACCTCGAAAGCGTGCTCTGACACCGACAAGTACTGACACCGACAAGCATCTGGCAAGCACTCAAGCGTGCTCTGACACCGACAAGCACTCTCAAGCGTGCTCTGACACCGACAAGCACTCACTCAAGCGTGCTCTGACACCGACAAGCACTGACACCGACAAGCAGACACCGACAAGCATCGAAACCGAGCGTCGACACCCTCACGGCTGACGTACCCAACCGCTCGTAGCATCGAGCGAGAGCTCCTTCTCGGAGGAACCAACCCCCGCTACCGCCCACCCTTGAACAGATCCCCCGCGTCAACATCCACACGCTCACCACGCGCCAACTGAAGCCGCACGTGCGCACGAATCGCCAAGTCCTCCCCACGCTTCTCGGGCGCACGCTTGCGCAGCGCAGACACAGGCGTCGACGTACGCGGATTCGATCCAAGCCGCGCCTCGTGGTCGCTGATGAACGCCCAGTACATGCGTGTCACGGGGCACGTCTTCTTCGGGTCGAAGCTGCAGCGCCCGCAGTAGTCGCTCATCGTGTTCAAGTAGGGTGCGCCGGAGACGTAGGGCTTGGTCGTCATCCGCGCGTCGCCGTAGGTCGCCATCGCGAGCACGTTGGGCTCCACCACCCAGTCGTAGGCATCGATGTAGGCCACCCAAAACCAATCGGCGAGCGCACGCGGTGAGACGCCAAGGAGCGTCATCAAGTTGCCGATCACCATCAGGCGCGTGATGTGGTGCGAGTAGCCCTCATCCCACACGGAACGCACGACTTCATCGAGGCATGCGAGGCCCGATGGCTTGCCCCAGAGCGCCGGCGGAACGTCTTGATCGGCACCGAGCAGCGAGGGCAGAGCGCCTCCTTCCGCATGCACGGAGCCTGGCCAAACATGGCCCATCGCAAGTGCCCAACCCCCGTCGCCTGCATGCGTTGCTGTGGGGGCAAGGTCGCGAAAGCCATCGGTGCGCACATGCACGTGGCGGACAAATTCACGCCAGCCGAGCACCTGACGCACGAAGCCCTCACGGCTCTCAATCGGCGCTTCCATCGTCGCAACGTCCTTCACGATGCGCTCGGGCCAGAGGCGATGAAGGTTCAAGAGCGGTGAGATGCGAGTGTGAAAAAGGCCGCGGCTCTTGGTGCTCATCGCATCCTCAAAGGGGCCGAAGAGCGGAAGGCATTCATGCATCGCCCAGGACCAAAGTCGCTCAGCATCGGCGTGCGTTGCGGGCAACGTGGTGAGGTCGAGACGGCCTGGATGCGCGGCGAACTTGGTCTCGATCAGCGCGCCCACTTCGCGCGTGATCGCATCCGGCTCAAAGCGCGGAACCTCGGGCGCAGCGGGCTCGCCTGACCAAGGCTTGCGGTTGTCGACATCGAACGAGAAGCGCCCTCCCTCGGGCTCAAGGCCGCGCTTGCCCTTCTGCATCAAGAGGCCCGTTCGCTCGCGCACTCGTCGGTAGAACGAGTCCATCTTCCAGGCCGCGCGATCGCCAAACGCCGCCTCCCAATCGGCATCCGTGGTGAGCCATCCCGGATGCGCGTGAAGCAAGAGCGCGCCCTCCGTCACGAGGGCTGCAAGCTCGCTTCGAAGTTCACGCTCGGCCGGTATCGCAAGGTGCAGCGGGCCCAGCTCACGTGTGATCGGCAAGAGCGCCTCGGCATATCCAACGTCCGTCTGCGCATAGCGAATCGAGACCCCGAGACCTGCGAGCTCCAGCGCGAAGTGACGCTGATTGGCGAGCACATAAGCGAGCTTCTGCTTGTGGTAGGGCCGACGCGCGGCCTTCGCTGCGCTCTCGATCAACACAACGCCAGCCTCGCGCGGAGGCACGGTGAGAAAGTGCGAGGAGAGCTGATCGTAGGGGAGGTAGTGCCAGACGCGCTTCGCAGGGGAGGAGGGTTGAAGCGCAGCGAGGGCAGAGCGAAAGGGGGAGGTCACGCGCCGAGACCTGGGGCGCTGCCCGTGAAAGCGGGAGTCGCAGGCCTCGCAAATGATCCGATCCACGCTTGACCCCGTGACTACGCACTTCGTATCGTCCGCCCTCGGAGTGACCATGACCACGCGCACCAACCTGAATCGCATCGCACTTGCACTCGGCCTCGGAGCAGCATCGCTCGGACTCTTCGCTTGCGAAGGCGAGGGCACTGGCCCGATGGAGGTCTGGGACCTTCAGCCACGTGCGGGCGCCGCCTCGGGTGAGCAGCAGGTGCAGGTCACGGGCGCGAACTTCCGCCAGGACATCGGCTACGCGGTCTACTTCGGTGCACTGCGCGCGACGGCCGTGACCATCCTCGACACGAACACGCTTGTCGTCGTCACGCCGCAGCACGTGGCAGGACCAGTCGACGTTGTGGTGGTCGCGGAGAACGGCCCCGCCTTCAAGGTGAACCAGGCGTTCACGTTTGCAGATCAGGGCGGCAACGTGATGGAGCAGGTCGGCGGCGGCGCGCAGACGGGCCAAGAGCGTTTCTGATCTCGCTCGGCTTCTTCGTCCCCAGCGCCCTCCTCGTACGCGAGAGAGGGCGTTGTCGTGTCTGGCGCGCGCGTCGCTCACACCTTCATCTCGCTCTGAGTTGGGCCGCGATCACAGCGCCCCCGTGACATTCCAAAGCCACGTTTCGCAACGAAACAAAGGCGATGCGCGTGTTAGCCTCGCGCCATGAAGACCTACCCCAACGTCGCTCAGGACAACTCACGCAGCATTGGTCACACGCCCTTGGTGCACATTCAGCGCGTGCTCGATGGTGCGGGCGCGAACGTGCTCGCCAAGATCGAGGGCCGCAATCCCGCGTACTCCGTCAAGTGTCGCATCGGCGCGGCGATGGTGTGGGACGCAGAAGAGAAGGGCCTCCTCGGACCAGGCAAAGCGATCATCGAGGCCACCAGCGGTAACACGGGCATCGCGCTCGCGTTCGCGGCGGCATCACGCGGCATCGAGTGCGTGCTCACCATGCCCGAGACGATGAGCATGGAGCGTCGCAAGGTGCTCGCTGCGCTCGGTGCCAAGCTCATCCTCACGGAGGGCGCCAAGGGCATGAAGGGCGCGATCATGAAGGCCGAGCAGCTCGCGGCCGAGAGCGATCGCTATGTCCTCATGCGCCAGTTCGAGAACCCGGCGAACCCGGCGATTCACGAGAAGACGACCGGCCCGGAGATCTGGGCGGACACAGGCGGCGATGTCGACGTGCTCGTCTGTGGCGTCGGAACGGGCGGCACGATCACGGGCATCTCGCGCTTCCTGAAACACACCAAGGGCAAGGCGATTCGCTCTGTGGCGGTCGAGCCCGTGCACTCGCCCGTCATCTCCCAGACGCTCGCAGGTCAAGACGTCGCGCCTGGCCCGCACAAGATTCAGGGCATTGGCGCGGGCTTTGTGCCGAAGAACCTCGACCTCTCGATCGTGGATCAAGTCGAGCAAGTCTCGAACGATGAGGCCATCGCCATGGCACGTCGCCTCGCAAAGGAAGAAGGCATCCTGTGCGGCATCTCGTGCGGTGCCGCGATGGTGGGCGCAGTGCGTCTCGCGAAGCTTCCCGAGTACAAAGACAAGACCATCGTGGTCATCCTCCCCGACGCAGCTGAGCGCTATTTGAGCGGTGCACTCTTCGACGGCCTCTTTGCTGAGGTCGAGCAGATGAAGGCTGTGACCTGAGCGCCACGCGTCTCGATGGGAAGGAGGGCTCCGTTTTGACGGGGCCTTCTCCTTTTGTGGAGAGTGCTTGGCGTGACGTGATCCGTCGCGGTGATAGCTTCGCGTGATGTCCGACACGCACGACAAGCCCACGCTCGGCCTCGTCTCCCCGAGCGAGCTTCCGCCCACGTTCGAGCGACGCGGCGAGCTTCGTTCCACCGTCGATGCGCTCCTCTTGAGCTACCGCTCCGATGGCCGCGGACAGCATGTGAACCGTCGCTTCTTGCCCTCGGTGGAAGAGGTCGAGGCCATCCTTCAGGTGCTCCTCGAAGTGCTCTTCCCGGGCTACTTCGGCAAGCTTGATCTCACGGACGAGAACCTTGCCTACCACGTCGGCGGCCTCGTCGTTCTCTTGCGCGAGAAGCTTGAGCGGCAGATCGAGTGCTGCCTTTGCTACCAGGACGAGAGCGACCAACGCGTCGATGTTCCGCGCTGTCGCAAATACGGAAGGGACCTGACGCGCGCCTTCTTGGAGCAACTGCCGCGCATTCGTCAGATGCTCGTCCTCGACGCCCAAGCCGCGCTCGACGGAGACCCCGCCGCAGCCTCGCTCGATGAGATCATCCTGAGCTACCCGGGCTTTCTCGCCGTGACGGTGCATCGCCTCGCGCATGAGCTCTTCATGCTGGAGGTGCCGCTGATGCCGCGCATCATGAGCGAGTGGGCGCACACACGAACGGGCGCTGACATCCATCCGGGCGCGACGATCGGCGAGCGCTTCTTCATCGATCACGCAACCGGTGTCGTCATCGGAGCCACCGCACATATCGGCGCACGCGTGCGCATCTACCAAGGCGTCACCCTCGGCGCGCTCTCGCTTCCACGCGATGAGAACGGCAAGGTCATCGGCGCTGCAAGACGACACCCCACGGTCGAGGATGATGTCGTGATCTACGCGAATGCCACCGTGCTCGGCGGCGGCACCATCCTTGGCAAAGGCAGCGTGATCGGAGGCTCGGTGTTCATCACCAAGACTGTCCCCTCCGGCTCACGCGTCGCAGTCGACCCACCCAAGCTCCGCATCGCCTCTCCGAAAGAAGCCGCCTTCGTGGGCGAGATCGAGTTTGAGATATGATGGATATCATGCAGAAACATGACACTATTCGAAGTGCGAAGGCCGTTCGCGTGCTCTCCCTTGTGACAACGCTGGCCCTCGGATGCGGCGCCCGTGAGTCCGCCCAGGAAGGCGCAACCACGCAGGCCGTGAGCACGCCTCCAGAGGCATCGCGCCACTGCACGCCTGCGGGCCTTGAGACTGCGCAGGCGCTGCCGATGGTGGTGCTCCCGCAAGGCTGCTCGTTCGTGTCGCCGGGCGTGCTTCAGGCGCCGCTTGTGCTGAGTACAGAAGAGGGCTTCGTCGGGCATTTGCACTGTGAGGGCGCGTCGCCTCCGGTCGTCGACTTCGAAGCGAACGATGTGCTCGTTGTGGGCCACACGGCCTCACCTGCCTACGGGGGAGGCGCGGTGCTCGATGATGGCGCGCGCGTCTCGTTCGTCACGATGCAGCGCACGCCATGCCCGGGCGAGTATCCACCGACGCCCACGCCGATGAGCTTCGCGTTCTTGCTTCCGAAGGGTGCGACGCGAACGTGGGGCGAGGCGATGTGCACGCTCGCCCCGCATTGCCCGTAGGGCAGTCGGCAAGGCGCGGCGTAAGGTCATATTGATTTCATATGTCCATCATGCGGACTCTCAACGTGAGAACCGGACTCTCAACGTGAGAACCGGACTCTCAACGTGAGAACCGGACTCTCAACGTGAGAACCGGACTCTCAACGTGAGAACCGGACTCTCAACGTGAGCACTCAGCGCGCGAGGGTTGCGGTGGCTCCGCTCAATGCGACGCGTCCAACCTCGGTCACGGGAAGCTCACCGGCTTCTTCGTCGGCTCCCTGGCGCGTCACGACCACAGCGTCCTCGCGCTGAATGACCTCGAGCGTGTCGCCTGCGCCGGCCCACCAGCAGTTCACCGTCGCGAGGCTTCCGCTTGTGACTTCACCGGCCGGAGCGAGCGTGCAGTTGGACAGTGTTCCAACGTCGACAGCTTGCTCTGCGCCCGCGTTCGCAACGACCACGCGGATCGAGCTCTGTGGCATCCCGTAGGTGCCTTCTGGAAGCTGCGTGAACTCCACGCGCACCTGGGCACCGGTCGTGGGCGCACTCGGCGGGGCAACGCTTGGAGGAGGCGTTGGCGGGGCAGAGGGCGGGGCGACGGGCGGTGCCTCAGCAACGGGTGCCGGTTGTGCGGGAGGCTCGGTCGCGGAGGAGGATGACGAGCACGCTACGAGGAGAGATGTGAGAGCGAGAGGGGCGATACGCATCGCGCCACTCTTGCACAAGGTCATCCGGTGTAGAGCGCGATCTCCGTCTCCTCGACCATGATGAAGGACTGCGCGGAGCCGAGAAAACATCCGGGATTCGCCCATGCGCCATGCGCGCCTTTGAGCTCCATCCCACGCGCATGCGTGTGTCCGAAGAACACAAACGCATCGTCGTGCGGCATCGCGCTCAGAACGCGCGCATTCGGGAGGCGCTCTGGCCCGCGCCCGCTCCGCCGAAAGGCGCGCTCGTAGATCGGCACTGCAATGGGCCCGACGAGGCGCACCACTTCGGTCATCACGCGCTCGCGCTCATGCCCATGTCGAAGCCGAATATCACCCGGGAAATATTCGGGGGTCACGTCGTTGAAATGGGCCCGAATCTGCGCCGCAGCGGAGACATCGTGATTGCCAATGAGCACCCGCGCATCGCGCGCACGGAGGAGCGACCAGAGAGGCTGAAGTCGCTCAGAGGTGAAGAGCTCCCCGCGCTCGTTTGCTGCGAGCCCCACAGACTCGGTTAGGTCTCCGAGAGAGAGCAGGCGATGGGTGCTCAGTTGCTCAAGCAATGCGAGGAGATCCTCAGGCGCATCGTCCGACCACGCACTCCACCGCGGCACGAAATGCGTGTCGGAAAAGACGAGCGTCGGTGGCACGGGCTCGCGCAACCAACGCGCAATGGATGCGCTTTTTTCACGGACGTAGGTGCGTCGCTTTGTTTTGATTTGGATGGGATTGGGCATCACGTCTTCGGCTCGTGCGGCTGGGACTCGCGCAAAACCTTCGCGCGCGAAGTGCAATGTCGCGGTGTTAGGCTGAAGGAATGGCGACCATTCCAGCACCTCTTGTTCGCGAAGTGATGAGCACCATCCTCGTGACCCTTTCGGAAGAAGACAACCTCGAAGGCGTCAACAAGGCGATGCAGGCCTACCAGTTTCGTCATGTGCCCGTCGTCGATGGAACCAAGCTGGTCGGCATGGTCACGCAGGCCTCGCTGCTGCAATTCTCGATGGGCATGCTGCGCGATTCGGGCGCGGCGCAGTCGGTGCGGCATAGCTTCGAGCAGCGAACCTTCGTCGCCGAGATCATGACCAAGCACCCTGCCTCGGTGAAGCCCGATGCGACGCTCTCGGAGGCCGCGCAGTTACTCGTCGACACCAAGGCCGGTGCGCTCCCTGTCGTCGATGACGAGGGGAATCTCATCGGCATCGTGAGCGAGATCGATGTGCTCAAGGCCGCCGTCCCGTTTCTTTGAGCGCGTGAGGCGCGTACGCTGAGGGGATGCGTGCAGCCGTTGTCGCCGTGTGGATGGGCTTGAGTGTTGCTGGCTGCGCGCAGGAACCGCAGTGCGTTTGGGAGTGCTTCGGCAACCGTCAGTGCGTCGGGCAAGACCTCCATCAGTGGCGCGGACATCCTTGGACGGGCGCGTGCAGACCCGACCCAATGGTGTGTCGGCTTGAGTTGGTGAAGCACTGCGTGGAGGGCTGTCGGGACGGTTCGTATTCAGCCTGCGTGGAAGACATTCCTCCACCGCCTCCACCGCCCCCTCCACCGCCGGTGCTCGCCACCCTTGGGACGCCGTGTGAGAGCGACGCAGATTGCAACCCCGCCG
Source organism: Sandaracinaceae bacterium (assembly GCA_044373065.1). GTDB lineage: Bacteria > Myxococcota_A > Polyangia > Polyangiales > Sandaracinaceae > JAFLCL01. The sequence continues at coordinate 29,074 of JBILQT010000035.1, read as the reverse complement.
GTCGCATCAACACGCCCGAAGGGCCGCGCCAGTTGGTCCTTCACTGCAATGCGATGAGGCAGTGCGAAGACGAGGTCTACGAGCACTGCAATGGCGTCGATGACGATGCCGATCTGGAAGTGGATGAGGGATGTTCGCTCGCCGCAACGATGCAGGCCGTGGCGATCACCGGTCGGCCTCTCAGCGTGGTGGTGCAGCAGGAGCGAGGCTTTGCCATCACCACGGACGATCGCGTCTTTCACTTTCTCGACGAGTCGCTTGTGGAAGTCGCAGCGCATACGCCGCGTGATGCTGCGACGTTGATCGCAACGCGCGACGGGTTCGCGTTCGCAGAGACCTATGCCCTGCCAGGAGGTACCGCGACCGATGTGCTCCGCTTCACACGTGACGGCGCGCCCGACGCGCGCTTCACCATCACGCCGGGTCAGCGTGGCTCACGTATGGTGGAGGTGCGTGACGGTGTCGCCTGGTTGCTGACCTTGGATGGGCTTCTCGCCTTCGATGCTGCGAGCGGCGCGCCCCTTCCGATCCCCGCGATTCCCACCGACCTCAGCGTTGGGACCCCCGCCTTCTCGTTTGGCCCCGACGTTGTGCTCTGCCTCGCAACGCAGATGACCTGGGTTGCGCCCGATGGATCGCTGACGGTGGTCGACGAACCTTGTGCGGCGCGCATGGCGCGTAGTGCGGACGTGCTCTGGGGTTTCGACGGGAGCATCCGACGCTACCCGCGTACGTCCTCGATCGTCGTGGCGGCACTCGCAGCAAGCGCCATGAGCCCCTCATTCGGCGCGCCTCGCGGCATCGCGTTCACCGCGACCAACACACGTGCCCTCGTCGCAGTCGCCTATCCTGAAGCGTCGTTCGTCACGCTCACCGAAGTCGGTCTCGATGGCACGTCGCAGGGCTACTCCGCACCCATCGCAAGCGACGACGAACTCATCGGCGGAGTCCAACGCGGAGAGAGCACGCTGCTCTTTCTGCACTCGCCCACGATGGGTACACGCGCGCTTCGCTTTGCACCACGCTGACCTTCGCACGCATGCACACTGAGGTGATGACCGCCTACACGGGCCCCATCCTCGACGCGCATGTGCATCTCTGGAATCCACGCACGACGCCGCGCCTTGTCTCGCCACTCGTGAAGACGCTGGGGTGGTCACCGAAGCTCTTGAATTGGGCCACACACAAAGCGTTTCCGGCCGATGCACTGCACTTTGTGAGCACACCGCGCTACGCCCTTTCGAACTACCTCGAAGACGATTGGGCGCTGGATGCAACGCGCGCCTCGGGTTTTGTTCATATTGAAGCAGGATGGCAATGCGGGCCGACAGAGACCCCGCGCGAGACCGAGTGGCTTGAGCGCACATGCGGGCCGCGCCTCAAGGCCATCGTGGGTCACGCCTCACTTGGTCACCCTGAGCTTGCCTCGACACTCGATGCACATGTGCGCGCGAGCAAGCGATTTGTCGGCGTGCGCGACAAGCTCGCGTACTCGGATGCGCGCACGGTGATGCGCTGGAGTGCCGGCCCGAAGGTGATCGACGAGGCCGCCTGGCAGCGTGGTTACGCGCTTCTCGGCGAACGCGGGCTGACCTTCGATGCCTGGTGTTATGGGCATCAACTGCCAGCGCTCGCGAAGCTCTTCGCAGCCCATCCCAACACGCGTGCGGTGCTTGATCATCTCGGAACGCCCATCGGTGCCGGCGGGCGCTTCATTGGTGTTGTGGAGTCCGAAGCAGCGCGCGATCGCGCCTTCAAGACCTGGCAAGAAGACCTCCAGCGCGTCGCGGAGAACCCTCAAGTCTTCGCGAAGATAAGCGGGCTCACGATGCCCATTGTGGGCCTTGGATTCGATGCGCGAAAGGAGCCTGTCAGTGTCTCGGAAGTGGTCGAAAAGCTTGGTCCTTTCGTCAACTTTGCATTGACTACCTTCGGCGCGAAACGCTGCTTCTTCGCGTCCAACTTCCCGATGGACAAAGTCTCTCTGCCTTGGACTTTGCTCTTCGAGGCGTTCGACCAATTGAGTCGACACCTTGGCCCTGAGACGCAGCACGATTTGTTCGAGCGCAACGCGCTGCGCTTCTATCTACAAAACGAAACTGGCACCCCGAGGGATGCCAGCGCGTTGTGATGTGCGTTCCGTCTGATCGATCAGTGTGGTGACTCAGGCGGATGCGCTTTGATCACATCTGCCTTGCGCGTGAAGAGCCTGTCGATGGCGCCGAGCGGCACGGTGAAGATCATCCCAGCCCAGCGCACGTAGCGTGAGTGCGAGGCGTCATCGAACCAGGTGTAGATGACTGGGGTTGCGATGAGCGTGAGCAGCAACGAGAGAATCTGCCCGCCTGCGATGACCGAGCCCATCGCGCGGTTCGTTCCAGCACCAGCACCCGAGCTCACAAGGAGCGGGATCATGCCGGCGACGAAGGCCACTGTCGTCATCAGGATGGGCCTCAAGCGATCGCGGTTGCCGATCATCACTGCGTCTGCGCGCGAGAGGCCCTTTCGTCTGAGCTCACGCGTGTGGTCGACGACGAGAATGGAGTTCTTCTTCACGACGCCGAAGAGCACGAGGATGCCGAGCGCCGAGTAGATGTTCACGGATTGCCCGAGCACGATGAGGGAGATCAGCGCGAAGGGAATCGTGAGCGGCAGCGAGATCAGAATCGTGATCGGGTGGATCCAGCTCTCGAACTGTGCGGCGAGCACGAGGTACATGAAGATGAACGAGAGCGCGACGGCGATGCCGAAGCTGCGCGCTGCACGACCAAGCTCGCGCGAGCGACCCGTGAGTGCCGAGTGGAATCCTGGCTCGACGTGAAGCTCCTCGAAGATAGTCGCGAACTGCTCGAGCACGGCCGCATCCGAGGTGCCTGGGATCGTGTTGCAATAGACAGTGACTTGGCGCTGACGGCTCAAGTGCTGAATGAACGCAGGGCCTTGTGCTTCCACGATCTGCGCGACGTCCGTGAGGCGAACAGACTGCCCTGGCGTGCTGGTGGGCACCGTGATCTGCGCGATGTCGGCGACGTTGGTGCGTGAGGCGAGGCCTGCGCGGACGGTCACATCGTATTGCTCGCCCGCATCCGCGAAGGTGCCGACATCGACGCCTCCGACGACGAGGCGAAGCGCGTTCGAGATGTCCGCGACGCTCACGTGCAGGTCTGCTGCGCGTGCACGATCGATGTGCACCTCATAGGCGGGCTGGCCTGTGACGAGCGAGACGTCCGCATCGACCACGCCCGGGATCTGGCGCACGCGCTCCAGCATCGTCTGCGAGTACGAGGCGAGGTGCTCGATGTCGGGCCCGTTGATGACGAACTGAATCGAGGCGGAGTCCGCGCCGCCACCGCCGAACGCATTCACGGCATTCACGATGGTGCGCAGGTGCTCGCTCTCGTAGTGCGGCATGATCTCGTCACGCACGACGTTGACCAAGTCGGACTGCGCGCGATCGCGCTCGGATGCAGGGATAAGCGAGACGAAGATGTTCGCTTGGTTTGGACCGCGTCCGCTTGAATCACCCTGCGCGCTGCCGACGGTGACGAGCGTGTGAGACACGCCAGCCTCCGCACGAATCTCGCGGGCCACGCGCTCACCGATGAGCTGCGTCTGCGCGAGCGAGGTTCCCTCCGGCGCGCGAATCGAGACCTCAAAGCGCGACTCGTCTTCGTTCGGGAGGAAGTTCTTGGCGACCGCGCGGCCGAGCACAGGAATCGATCCGAGCGTGATCACGAGGAAGATGCCGACGACCCAGCGATGCCGCATCGAGTGCGCAAGCAGCCGCATATAGGCGCGCTCCAAGCGACCATAGAGACCGCCACGCTCGCCGCCATGTGAGGCGCCGTGACCGCCGATCGAGGAGACCGCGCGCGCCTCTTTGGCCCACTCCAAATACTGCTGACGCTCCTCTTGGCGATCGCCAGGGATTGGGTCTGGAATCGCGAGGTCATCCACGACTTCCTCGACGTGACGGTACGGCCCCGCGTCCTCGTCCTTCGCCGTCTGCTTTCCCTGAAGCCAGCGTGAGCAGAGCATCGGTGTGAGCGTGAAGCTGATGAAGAGCGAGACGAGAATCGAGAAGCTCATCGTGAAGCCGAAGCTCGACATGAAGCGACCGATGATGCCGTCCATGAAGGCGACGGGAAGGAACACGGCCACGAGCGAGAGCGTGGTCGCGAGCACGGCGAGACCGATCTCTTTGGTCGCGTGCACGGCCGCGTGCTTTGGGTCCATCCCCTTCTCTTCGATCCAGCGCACGATGTTCTCGAGCACGACGATCGCGTCATCGATGACGATGCCGACCGCGAGCGTGAGGCCGAGCAGCGTGATGATGTTGAGCGTCAGGCCCATCACCTTGATCAGCGCGAAGGTGCCGATGATCGAGGTGGGAATCGCGAGCGCTGCGATGACGGTGGAGCGGCCGTTCCAGAGGAAGAGAAGCACGACGAGTGCGGCGAAGAGACCGCCGAGCACAAGGTGCTCTTCGACGGCATGAATCGAGTTGCGGATGAACTCGCTCTCATCGCGAACGATCTGTACGTGGTAGCTCGGAGGAAGCGAGGCTTCGATCTCGTGCACACGCGCTGTCAGCGCATCGACGATGGCGACGGTGTTCGTTCCAGACTGCTTCTGAACCTGGATGATGATGACGCTTGTGCCGTCGAGCGTGGCGAGCGAGTCGGGCTCCTCGTCGGTGTCTGCAACGATGGCGATGTCGCGAATCCGAATGGGGCGCTCGTCACGCGTGGCGACGACGAGATCGGCGAATTCTTCCGGGCTCGTGAGACGACCACGCACACGAAGCTGCATCGTGCGCGCGCCCTCCTGCACGTTGCCGCCGGGGATCTCGATGTTGTTCACCGCAAGCGCCGCCTGAACGTCGCGTGCGGTAAGCCCTGTTGCAGCGAGCTGTGCTGTATCGAGACGAATCTCGATCACGCGCTCTTGGCCACCGATGATCGACACACCGCCCACGCCATCGAGCGACTCGATCATGCGACGCACACGCGTGTTGGCGTATTCGGTCACCTCGCGACGTGAGCGATTGCTGATGAGCGCAATCTGCATGACGGGCGCAGCACCCGGGTCGGCGCGCTCCACGCGGGGCTGCTCGATGCCCTCGGGCAACTGCGCGAGCACACGGTTCACACGGTCGCGCACCTCTTGTGCGGCGGTGTCCATGTCCTTCTCCATCGCAAAGCGTGCGACGACGACGGACAAGCCCTCGTAGGAATTGGAGCGCAGTTCATCGATGCCCGAGACGCTGCTGATCGCTTCTTCAACGACGTCCGAGACTTCCGTCTCCACCTGCTCAGGCGAGGCGCCGGGCAAGACGGTCGTTACAACGACGATCGGGATATCGATATTAGGGAATCGATCGACGCCAAGCCCGAAGAAGCTGGCGCCTCCGACCACGGTGATGAGCAACACGAGCACCCAGGTGAAGACGGGGCGTCGTACGCAAATTTCGGCAAGCCACTGCATGGGATGTCCTTCGCTCCAGCCTCAGCCGGATGTTCGCATTCCGTCTGCGAGTGTTTCCAAATGCTCTGTCGCAACGATGTCGCCTGCGTTCAAACCGCGGGAGATGACGGCCGTCTCCGCGTCTTGCGAGGCGACTGAGACAACGCTCTCCAGCACGCGCCCCTCACGCAGGATGAAGACGCGGCTCACGCCCGCTTGTGTGAGCACAGCACCGATGGGCACCGCGACCATGTTGTCCGTCTCGCCGAGCAAGATGCGCGCGTTCGCGAACATGCCAGGACGAAGCCGCAGCTGCGGATCCGAATTCGGGATCACAGCCTCGACGGCCATGCCGCGACTGCGCGCATCCACGGATGCACTGATGTAGCGAACGACACCCGGAAAGACGTGCTCGCCCGCGGCATCGACACGCACCTCGACGGTCTGCCCCTCATGCACGTCGAAGACTTGCTCCTGCGGAATGTGCACCTCGATGCGAAGCGGATCGGTACGCACGAGGGTCACGAGATGACTCGCCGCCGTCACGTACTCACCAGGCGCTGCCGCACGCGCTGCAATCTCGCCGGCAAAGGGCGCGCGAATGATCGACTCAGAGACCGAGGTGCTCGCCTGCCTCAGCACATTGTTCGCGCTTGTGAGCGCTGCGATCGAGGCGCGCGCATTCTGCAAGGCGGAGGCATGGGCTTCGCGCGCGGAGGTCGCACGGGCGCGTGCTTCATCGAGCTGCGACTGCGACAAAACGCCTTGCTGTCCAAGGGATTCAGCACGTGTGAGGGCAGCGGAAGCGAGCTCCATCTGGGCCGCAGCGGAGCGCACCTCGGCCGTGTTTTCTGGGCTCGGCGATGCACCGCCAGACTCGATGCCAAGGCGTGCGCGGGCTTGCTCAAGCTGTGCGCGCGCCGTCGCGGCTTGCAGGCGGTAGTCGGTATCGCGCAGACGCACGAGCGGGTCGCCCTCCGCCACAACCGCACCGCGCTCGACGAGCACCTCGACCACGCGACCTGGAACGAGCGGGCTCACGTTGGACTCCTCATCCGCGAGCAAGGTTCCTGTGAGCAAGATGGTCCGCGGAACTGCGCGGGCTTCTGCAGCTGCATGGGCTGGCATCGGCACGGTGCTCTCACCCAGTGCGCTCGGACCGGATGTTGCGCTTGTGGCCGTCTGCGCAGCGGGAGCGGCCTCGCTGTGCCCACAGCCCGCGAAGGTCGTGGCGGAGACCGAGCCGGCGAGCGCGAGAATCAGGGAGGAGAGGGCGAGCGCACGAGAAGGAAGATTCATGACTTGGTGGCCTTTCGCGGCGCCTTCGTGCCCTTGGTGCTGGCAGCTTTCGTCGCAGTCTTTGCTGGAGCTTTGGTCGCAGTCTTCGTCGGCTTGGCCTGGGCCTTCGAAGTGGCCTTCGGCGCCGAGGAAGGCGTGCACTCCTCCTGGCCGACGAGGAGGCGCATCACGGTCGCTGCACTCGGAGGACTGAAGGCAACGCCATGGGGCACGAGCGTCGTGAGCGCGAGCCCACGCATGAGGCACATGACGGACGTCGCGAGCTCTTCCGCAGAGGCGTGCTTGCCGATCTCCCCGCGCCGCTGGCCAAGGCGAAGGCGCTTCACGCTCTCCTCGAAGGTGACCTTCGCGTGCTCAGAGAGCATGTCGCGAATGGCGGGCGTGAGTGAGTCGCTGAGCAGCGCCTGCGCGATCATGAGGCCCATCTCAGGCTCCTCTTGGGTCTTGGCGAGCCAGCGCGTGATGCTCGCGTGCATGCGCTCGACAGCGCTGCCCTGCTCGTTGTCATCCTCCGCCATCGCCACGCGCATGTGCTCAAGCTTGTCTTCCAGGATGGCCGCGAAGACGTCGTCCTTCGTCCGGTAGTAGTGATAGACGAGCCCGTGCGAGAGCTTGGCTTCGTGCGCGATGTCGTTGATTTTCGCAGCAGCGAAACCCTTCTTCGCAAACACGCGACTCGCGGCACGCAAGATCTCCGTCCTGCGGGCGTCCTTGATGAGTTGGTTCTTTTGGTCTGTTCGCGGCATAGGTCGATCGTTGGTTGACTCGTCAGTCAATGGCCCCAGAATCGAAGAGCGTCAAGCCCTGCCTGACCCGCTCCGGAGTTCTTCACATGCATGCCGACAAAGCTCTCGTCGCCCTTCTCGCCGCCTTTTGCATGACGCCTGCAAGCGCCTCTGCGCAGCAAGCGCTCGACGATTTTATCGCCTCTGCCGATCAGCACGGCATTGATGTCCGCACCGCACAGGCCGCGCTCGATACGGCGCGTTCGCAGACGGATGAAGCGCGTGCGCGCCTGCTGCCGAGCGCGAGCGCCCAAGGCACCTACCAGCGCAATGAGTTTCAAGTGCAGCTGATGATCAGCGCGGATCGCACGGCAACGATTCAGCTCTACGATCAGCTCTCTGCAGCCTTCGTGCTCAACGTGCCGATCCTCGATACGAGCGCTTGGGCGGGATTCTTCGCTGCGGAGCAATCTGCCGACGCCGCCGAGGAGCGACGTGATGGCACCCTGGACGATGTGCACGCCGCAGTCGTCTCCGTCTGGCATCAGCTTGTGGCTGCACGGGCGATGCGCGCTGCCGCGGAGCGCAACCGTGATGTCGCAACGGCGAGCCGAGACGCAATGCGGGCGCGCTTTGAAGCACAGGTGGCCTCGCAGCTTGAGCTCTCGCGTGCGGAGGCTGAAGTGCAGCGCGCGATTCAGATGTACGAGGAGGCGAACCTCCAGGTGGTGCTCGTCGAGCGCAACCTTCTGAACCTCACAGGCCTTGCGCCGACTTCCGTCGAGGCCTCGCTGGACGACGACCTCCATGAAGAGGCCCCACTCAACACGTTCATGGAGCGCGCCGAGGATTCACCTGTCGTACGCGCTGCGAGGCACTCGGTACGCGCTGCAGAGCTCTCTGTGGATGCGGCCTGGCTTGCGCTCTTGCCGACCGTCGCAGGCACCGCACGCGAGCAGGTAACGAATGCCGCGGGCTTCGGACCGAACGCGCAGTGGGCGCTCCTTTTGACAGGCACATGGCAGCTCGATTTCCTTCGTCCGGCGCAGATCGGGACACGTCATCAGCAGCTCGCCGGTGCGCGCGCGCAGCAAGACCTCGCAGAGCAGCAAGCCGAGTCGCGCATCTTTGAGCAGTGGCATCGCGTGCAGTCGCTCAGGGCGGCAGCGGCCGCAGCGCGTGCAGCGCGTGATGCACTCGCGCGTGCCGCAAGCGATGCCCATCTTCGCTTCGATGCAGGCTCGGCAACGCAGCTTGAGGTGATTCAGGCCGACCGCGATCTCTTCCAGGCCGATGTCCAGCGCATCCAAGCTGATGCGAACCTTCGCGTGGCGCGAACAACCCTCCGGATTCGCGCAGGCCTCGACCAAGAGTGACCTTGCGTTGAGGTGTACGAGACGGCGCGTAGATCCTTTCTGCGCGCCGTTCGTCTTTGCGAGGATGACCCAACTCCGCTCTCTCTCCGCCGCGCTCGTCCTCTCCCTTCTCGCGCCAACCCTCGCCCTCGCGCAGCAACCCGCCGAGGTGCGCGTGGAGGAATTCACCGATGGCGATCAGGTCACCGGCACCTACCAATCGCCCGATGGAGCCCGCGCAACGATCTATGTACGCGGGCCACGCGCGTCACTCATTCGCGCACGCACGAGCTTTCGTCCCGAGCTCTTGAAGTCCGTCGAAGACCTCTGAGACGAATCGCGGCACGTCGAATTGTTTCAACGTGCCGCGCGCTTTGTATCGTTCTCGCGAGCTCAGAGCTTCGCGTGCTTCAGCAGCTCGCCGACGATTGGCTGGCCCAGATCCATCCGCTCAAGCAGCGCATCGGCCGGGCTCTGGCCCTTGGCGATGAGCTTCTCGAGGCGCGCGAGATGAACGCGCTCGGTCTCGCCGCTCTTGTTCAAGTTCGCCAGATGGTCGAGGCCCTCGCCCGCAATCGCAACGAGCTCGCTTGCCCACTCCGCCACTTCACGTCCACCGAGCTTGGCGTGGAGCGCCTTCGCCGCGATCTCCGAGCGTGCGGCCTTCGCATCGTCGAGCTGAATCTTGCTCGCGAGCGCCTCGGCCTTGGCCATCGCTTTGTCGTCGTAGAGGAGGCCCTTGAAGAGCGCGGGGAGGGCGCAGAGCATGTCGGTCGCCTGGGCATCGGCGCCGCGCATCTCGAGCGTTCGCTTGAGGCGCACCTCGGGGAACATCGAGTTGATGTGCGTGACCCAATCCTCGTCGGTCGCGGTCACACCCTCGAAGCCATCCCTCATGTAGTTGCGGAAGGTCTGCCCGGTGTTGTGAATGATCTTTCCATCGCGCTTCACAAGGAACATCGGGCAGTCGAGCGCCCACTCGATGTAGCGCTGGTAGCCCATTGCATCGTCACCCCAGGCGAAGTCGAGAAGGCCTGAGCGGTCGGGGTCGACATCGAGCCAGACGCGCGCGCGGAATGATTTGTCGCCCGTCGCACCGCCGCCGGCGAGCTTGCCCTCCACAAAGGGGCTATTCGCGAACATCGCGGTGACGATCGGCTGAATGCGGAGGCTGATGCGCAGCTTGCGAATCGCGTCGGCCTCGTTCGCGTAGTCGAGGTTCGCCTGCACGGTGCAGGTGCGCAGCATCATGTCGAGGCCGTGGTTGCCGCGCGTCGGCAGGTAGGACTGCATCACGCCGTAGCGAAGCTTCGGGACGTAGCGAAGGTCTTCGCGGCGCGCGAGCGGATGAAAGCCCAGGCCAAGCCAGGTGATGCCGAACTTCTCGCTGATATGCGCGAGCTCCTGCATGTGACCGCGGAACTCGCCGCAGGTCTCGTGGATCGTCGCGAGCGGTGCGCCGGAGAGTTCGAGCTGTGCGCCTGGCTCCAGCGTGATGGAAGCATCGCCGCGACGGAGCGCGATGAGCTCTCCGCCCTCGATCTCCGGATCCTCAAACCAGCCATGCTCGGCCGCGAGATGCTCAAGCACCGCACGCACGCCACGCTCGCCGAGGAAGGGCACGGGCGAGCCATCCTGGTAGATGCCGCACTTCTCCGCCTCAGTGCCGATCTTCCAACGCGCACGAGGCTTTTCGGATTGATGAAAAGGCTCAAGGAGCTGGTCGAGGGAGACGAGGGGTTTGGATTCAGCGGCCATGGGTCAGCTCCAGTTCGATCGCGCATTGGCCGTTGCCAACACGCAGCGCATAGCGAGGCTCGCGTACTTGGCGTCTCGGAGCATGAGGCGCCAGTGAAGAAACTTATTGGCCGGGCAACGTCGTCGCCTCAGAAGGCGACATCGTCGCTTCAGAACGCGCCGTGAAGGTTGGCTGCATCACCTCACGGTGAGATACTCCGCGCCGATGCAACGATCCTCAGAGAACGCGCGTGATGCCGAGGGAATCCTCGGCCCTGGTTTTGTCTTCGAAGGGAAGCTTGAAGGGCGCGCGAATGTGCGGATCGAAGGTACATTTCACGGCGAGATCGCCCTCGATGGCGCGCTCATCCTCGGCAACCAAGCGCAGATCAGCGCGCCGATCGCGGCACGTCTTGTGGAAGTGCATGGCGAGGTTCACGGCCGCATCGATGCACAGGAGGTCTTCGTGCGCGCCGGCGGTTGGGTCGATGGCGATGTGCGCGCGGGCTCGCTGACGATCGATGATGGCGCAACGCTCGAGGGCCTCGTCGAGACTGAAGCCGACTTCGGAGGAGCACGCTGATGCGCACCTCAAGGCTTCCTCATGGCGCGCACTTCGACGGGCGCATTCGCGGTCAGGGCGACCTCATCATCGCGGGCGAGGTGGATGGCCCCATCGAGATCGACGGCCAGCTCACCATCGAGGCCACAGGCGTCGTGCGGGGCGACATTCGCGCGCGCAGCATCGCGATCGCAGGGCACGTCGAAGGCAATGCGAGCGCACTTGAGCTGATTCGTCTCGAGCCCGGCGCAAAGATGATTGGCGATGCGCGCGCAGAGCGCGTCTCCGCAGGCACCGGTGCATTGCTTCGCGGACGCATTCGCACGAGCACCGAGCGCGCACAGAACGAGCGCATGCGCCGCACCAGCGGTGGCACCTTGCTCGCGCCCTTCTCCTCGAGCGGCAGCATCGCAGCGCCAACGTTCTCTTCCCGCGAGGCTCCAACCTTCCTCGATGCAGCACCGCGGACGAGCACGCTTGCGGGCTATGCGGCCCCTGAGGTCGAGCCGCCGACGCTCTCGTTTCAGCGACCTGAACCCACGCCCGCGCCCAGGGTTGAAGAAGTCGCCGTCTCTGAAGCGGCCAAAGTTCCAGAGGCGCTCGTCGCCAAGGTCGATGCGCCCCCCTCACGCTCATCGGTCACCCCGCCGCGTCCGGTGATGCCGGTGATCGCGCGACAGAAAGCCGTGCGTCGACCTGAAGGTTCGGCATGACACGCCTTCTTGAGTTGCTCCGCACGCACAGCTTTGCGCGCAAGAAGGTCACGCTCGCCTCCGGACGCGAGAGCGACTTTTTCATCGACTGCAAGCAGACCGTTCTTCTCGCTGAGGGACACGCGCTGATTGGCGAGGCGATGTTCGATGCCGTGAAGGCATTCGGTGAAGTTCGTGCTGTGTGCGGTGTCGAGCTCGGCGGCTGTCCGCTTGCCTCGGCCGTGGCGCTCATCTCGTTTCAGAAGGGCCAGCCGCTCGATGCGGTCTACGTGCGCAAGCAGGTGAAAGATCACGGCAGCAAGCGGCTGACCGAAGGCGACGCGCACCTGACAAGGCCAGCCCGCGTCGTTGTGCTTGAGGATGTCGTGACCACCGGTGGCAGCACCCTTCGCGCGGTCGAGACGTTGCGCGCCGCAGGCCTCGAGGTTGTGGGCGTGATCGTGCTCGTGGATCGACTCGAGGGTGGGCGCGAGGCGATCGAGGCCGCGGGCCTTCCCATGCATGCGATCTTCACACGCCAAGACTTCATCCCGGATGAGGCAACGCCCTCATGAAGGCACGTCGCTCAGGCGCGGCATGGCTCCTCGCATGTGCCCTCGGCCTCGGTGGCGCGTCGGCATGCGGCGCCTCCCGCGTCTCGCTTCGCAACGCCGAACACGCCTTCACAGCGAGCGACTACGAGTCTGCGTATGGACGCTGGACGCGCAGCGCAGATGACTTCGACATCGGGCACCTCACCGAGGTGCTTCACGTCACGGCGACCTTCGAGTCGCACGAGTTTCGTTGGGCCTATGTCGTGCGCTACGCGGCGGATCACAGCATGACGACCGAGGAGCGCTCACGCTCACTGGAGCACTCGCTGGGTGAGGCCGGGCAGCGTCATCGCTTCTTCGTCACCGTGGGCGCACCGATCTACCGAGAGGCAGATCTCAGTGACGATCGCTCGGATTGGCGTGTGCTCCTGGTCGACGCGAACGGCCACCAAACCGAGCCGAACGAGATCCTCCGCGTGCCCCGTCCCTCCCGCGACATGCGCGCGTACTTCCCGAGCATCCATCGCCAGCGCCACACCTTCCGCATCGCGTTTCCCACGCTCGATAGCGAGGGCGCGCCAACGATCGCAGAAGGTTCTGACCACGTGATCCTTCGCTTCGCCGGCGCCTCGGGGACGGTGAACCTGCAGTGGGATCTCACGCCCTAAGGCGACGTTGGGTCGAAGAGCGAGATGCGCTCGCTCATCGCTGAGCGGTGCTCGCTCATCGCTGAGCGGTGCTCGCTCATCGCTGAGCGGTGCTCGCTCATCGCGTGAATGAGATCACAGCGTCGCGAGATAGGCCGCGAGTTGGTCGTGGCTGCCCTTCCAACCCTGCACCATGCCGGCATGCCCTCCGCGGAACGTCGCGCGGTCCTCTGCACCCGCGTGAATCGGGATGGAGCGCATCGTCATCAGCGTGCGGCCATCCAGCTCGACGAATGAGGCCACGCCGAGCACCTCAAGCGGCCATGTCGCGCTGAGCGGATGACGCACGGGCTCGAAGTTCGCATCGGTGAACGAGACCACATAGGCGAGGCACTCGGGCGCTTGCAGCACGCGATACACGGTGCGCCCGAACGACTCATTCGCCCCCATCTTCATCGCGTAATGCAGCACCCCACCAACACGCAGGTCGGACTTCACAATGCGCATCTCGACGCCCGCGGGGCCAAACCACTTCGCCAAATGCGCGGGCTGAATCATCGCGTCAAAGACGAGTGCACGCGGTGCTTCAAAGACACGCATCAGGATGAAATCAGCGTCCTCTGTGCCTGGCTCCGCTCCCTCAAGAACACTCGGCGCAATCGCCTCGCGCGTCGATGCCAGGTAGCCCGCGAGCCTCGTGAAGGTCTGCTTGCCACCCTCGATCGCGTACTTCTTCACCTCCGCGACCCTGGCCTCGGATGCGTGCGTCTGCGTGAGCACCACACGCGTCTGCGTGCCCTCGTCGGCAAACGTGATCGTCACATGAAAGCCCGCATCATCTGGCGCGCCTGAGCTGTGCACCAACACGAGGCGCTCATTCGGAACCACCTCGAGGTAGCGCATCTCGTTCGGATAGTCGGTCGGCTCGGAGGTCGGCCCAACGCCTCCTGCAGCGCCATGCATCGTGAACCGCGACACACCGCCAACCTTCACGTTCATCTCATGAATTGAATTGCGAAAGCCGAACGGACCCCACCAATGCGCAACGTGCTGAGGCTCGGTGAAGACGCGGTAGACGAGCGCACGCGGCGCATCGAGCAGGCGACTGACCGAGATCTGACGTTCGGGCGTGTTGCTCATTCTTCCTCTTTCTTTCCCGCGAGGGAAACCAGCAAGCTCTTTCCCAGCGAATTCTTCCCCGCGAGGGAGTTCGTCTTCTGCACTTCGGCGAGATACGCATCGAGCCGGTCGAAGCGCTCGTCCCAGACGCGTGCGTAGTGCTCAGCCCACTTCGCGGCGCGCTGAAGCGGCTTCGGGTTCAGCGTGCAGGGCCGCGTCTGCGCATCCCTTCCGCGCGTCACGAGCCCCGCATGCTCCAGCACTTTGAGGTGCTTGGAGATGGCCGGCAGGCTCATATCAAAAGGCTTGGCCAGCTCGGTCACCGTGCGGTCGCCCTTGGAGAGCTGCATCAGGATCGCGCGGCGCGTTGGGTCGGCAAGTGCCGCAAAGGTGGCATCGAGCTGGGCAGAAGGGCTCATTGGTAAACCGATGGGTTAATTAACCAAGTGGTTATGCATGGTCAAGCACGCCTGCACTTTGAGCAAGCAGTGGGCGCTCCATGCAGTCCTCACCCCGCGCGCAGCGTGACCGTGCTGGACCCAGATGCACTCGGTGAGACATCCACGCGCACATCAAAGCGCTCGGCGATGCGGGCCACATGCGAGACGATGCCGATCTGCCTGCCCGCCTGATGCAAGGCATCGAGCACTTCGAGGGCCTGCTCCAGGCTCTTCTCGTCGAGGGCGCCAAAGCCTTCATCGAGGAAGAGCGTTCCGACTTCCTCGCGCTCGGCTGTCATCGAGCCCAGGCCCAGGGCCAACGCAAGGGAGACTTGAAAGCGCTCACCGCCTGAGAGGCTTGAGGTGGAGCGCGGTGTTGGGTCGAGTTCGCCATCGATCACATCGAGCCCGAGCGTGCCCTCCGTGCGACGCACCAGTTGGTAGCGCGGAGCGAGCGCATCGAGGTGCTTGTTCGCATGCAGGACGAGCACATCAAGTGCGATCGACTGCACCAAGACACGCAGCTTCTTGCCATCCGCCGAGCCCATCGCGCGGGTCAGTGCATCCCAGGTCTGCGCCTCTTCACGCAGAAGGGAGAGTTGCGCGTGACGCTCCGCATAGAGCGCACGACGCGCGTCGTCTTCCGCCAAGCGCGCTTGTGTCTCGGCGCGTGCTTGCGCGAGTGCTTCAACCTCGGGGAGCAGGCTGCGAATCGCCGCATCGATCGCCTCCTTCTTGGCAGTCGCATCCCCGCCTGCATCGCCGCTCGCATCGGCCTGCAGTTCGTGCGCATCGAGTCGACGCCTTCTCTCGTCCACCACCGCGCTGCGCTCAAGGAGCATCCGATCGAGGCGACCCAGCTCAAGCGACCAGCTGTCGATCTCCATGTCGGTAACGGCATCCAGGCGTCGCACCTCGGCCTCGCTCAGCGCGCGCGCCTCAAGCGCCTTCAGCCACTCCGCGCGCGCCGACGCGCCATCGCGCTCAAGCTGCACAAGCGTCGCGGTGAGCGCCGCTGCGAGGCCCTCTTCGCGTGCGAGCCGAGCCTCACAACCATGGAGATTGCGCGAGGCCAGATCGACGGCTTGGCGCAGGGAGCGCTCCTTCACGACGAGGCGTTCGCGACGCTGCGCTGGCGCCTCTTTGCCATGCACACGCGAGACCGATTCACGCTCCACCGAGAGCGCATCGGAGGCGTTCGTCAGCACTCCCTCAACCCGCACGCGCTCTTCGGTGCGACGCAGACGCTCCTCACGCCGTGCCGCGAGCGTGGCCTTCGTGCGCTCATGGTCGAGCGCCAAGCTCTGCTGCTTCGCTTCAAGCGTTCGACGCTCATCCAGCGCCTTCGCAAGCCCAACGGCATCGCCATGCACATGGGGCTTGTCCAAGCGCGCATGAGGATGCTCGACACTGCCACAGACAGGACACCCCTCGCCCTCGTGGAGCGCTCTTCGAAGGAGCGCCGCGAGGGCATCCACTTCGGGTTCGGGATGCGCTGCCAAGCGCCCTTCAATCAGCTTCCGCTCGCGCGCAAACACCGCATCGGATTTCTCGGCCTCACGCTCGCGCGCCGTCGCCTCACGCTCGGCGGCTTGAAGCCCCATGAAGGAGCGCCGGGCCTCACCCACGCGCTCCTCGCGGGTCGTCAGCGTCTGGAGCGCAGCCTCATGCGCACGGATGGCCTCATCTTCCGCGAGACGCGCTTCTTCAGAGGACATTTGTGCTTCGCGGGCCGTCTTGAGTGCTTGTTCGGCCTCTTTGAGTGCTTCCCGCGCGCTCCGGAAGGCTTGTTGCTGACGCTCCGCTTCGCGCTTTTGCGTTGCCGATTCGCGTGTGAACACCTCCGCCTGACGACGCAGTGGACGCAGCTCGCGCAGCTCCCTCGCGCGTGTGATGTCGCTTCGCCGCGTCTCCCAAAGCGAGAGCTGACCACGTACATCCGCCAGCATCCGCTCGGCATCGCGCGCCTCCTCACGCAGCACGCGACGCGTCTCATGCCAGCGCTGCGCATCGCCCAGCTCAAGAAGGCGCTTCTGTGCGCGCGCATGATCGAGCGCGAGCTTCGCGGAGGATTCGGACAGCGCCAGACGTGCTGCTTCTTCCAGCACGTGAATGTTCCCAAGCTCGGCGGATTGATCGCGAAGCGCACGCTGGAGAGAGCCGGCGCGCACGTGAATTGTCTGCGAGAGCCGCGAGTAAATCTCCGTCCCCGTCACGCGCTCCAAGAGACGCGCGCGCTCGTCGTCAGGCACCTCAAGAAAGGATGCGAGCTCGCCCTGGGGCAGGAGCACCGAGCGACAGAATTGTCCGTAATCCAAGCCCAAGCGCTGCTCGATCTCACGCAGGACATCCGTCTTGGTCGTGCCAATGCGTTGGCCCTCAAGCCCGAGATGCTCAAGCCGCGCAAGGCTCATCGCGGGCTTGCCCAGCACACGCGTTCCATCGCGTTTCTTGCTCGCGCGAACCTCCCAACGTGCGCGGTAGGCGCCTCCGCGACGCCCGGTGAAGTCGACTTCGGCGTAGGCGAGAGAGGCACCGCGTCGCACGATCGAGCGCGGATCGCTCGGGCGAATCACGTCGTCGCTTGCCGTGTGTGTGGAGATGGTCTTGGGCGCGCGCTCAAGCCTCGGTGCGCGATCAAAGAGGGCCAAGCAGAGCGCATCGAGGATCGTGCTTTTGCCCGCGCCTGTGGGGCCGCCGATGACGAAGATCCCGGATGAGCGAACGGGCTCGGCATCGAGGTTGAGCTCGAAGGCCGCTTCAAGGCTTGCGAGGCCTGCGCCGCGGATGGCGCGAATCCTCATGACGCTCCCTCGGGCTGCGTGACTTCCAAACTCTCGGCGCGCTCGCGCGACGCACTCTCGGCTTCATCCTCGCGCACAGCCTCGGCCCAGGCGGCATCGAGCGCGCGCACCACGCCCTCCGGAACAGGCTCCTCGGAGAGGGCACGCCAAGCACGCGTCAGCACGGCATGGGGCGCAAGCACATCCGTGAAGCCGCGCCCCTCAAGCAGGCCCTCTGCGTCTTGGTTGCCCACAAACGTGCGGGTCACATCGACGTGTACGAGCTTGAGATGCGGCGCAGCCACGAGTGCATCCGCCAGCTCTTTTCGAAGCGCCGGACGCGCCCCCTCCACGCGAACGCGAACCTGCACCCAAGTCTCTCTCGTCTCGCTCTTCGAAGCCTCCGAACGTGCACGCTCACGCAGCGCCTCAAGCGCCCGATCGAGGGGCAGCGCACGGCCTTCATCATCGATGCGCACAAGGTCGATGAAGGGCGGAATGAGCACGGTCTCGATGCCGCGGACGGTCGTCTCTTCCACATGCACGAGCGCGACTTGATGTGGATAGCCGTGCTCCGAGAATGCGAGCGGAAGCGGCGAGCCCGAGTACCGAATGTTTCGTCCCGAGGCGGGCGCAACGGCTTGCGCAAAATGCAGATGGCCAAGCGCGACGTACTGCGCCTCGATGGGAAAGACCTCCGCACCAAGCTGGGCGGCATCGCCGAACGCCAACGTGCGCTCACTGTCCGGCGAAAGACGCGCGCCGCGTGCATGCGCGTGACCCATCGCGATCAGCGCTACGGGCCCATCCTTGAGCGCGAGCTTCGCGGCATGCGCGTAGACCACGCGCGTGCGTTCCTCAAACGTGTCATCCGCGGTGGAGCCTTCATCGAGCGCGACCTGCGAGAGGTCTGAGGGGCGCAAGAAGGGAAGGGCGGCGATCACGAGCTTGTCCGCGCCCGACTCGATGCGAACCAGGCGCTCCTCCAAGCGATCCACCGCGCCCTCTTGGCCGCTCATCGTGCGTAGATCGGGCAGCGACCCAAAGACGCGCACGCCCATGCGCACAAGCACGGGCGAGGGTGCAGCCAGACGCGTTGGACCATCATGATTGCCCGCAATCACAACGACTTTCGTCTTCGCGCTGCGTGAGCGCACGTCGGCCAAAAAGCCATAGAAGAGCTCTTCGGCCTGCGCGCTGGGCACACTGCGATCGAAGACGTCGCCTGCGACGAGCAGCACATCGACCGAGCGCGCGACAATCGTGTCGACAAGCCAACGCAAGAACGACGCATGCGCGCGATCGAAGCTCGCCCCGTGAAGCGTTCGCCCGAGATGCCAATCACTCGTGTGACACACGACAAGAGCCATGAGCCCGCCGACGTCCAACACCGCGTCTTCTGACGCAAGCGAAAGCGACTCCGCAACAACGCGTGCTTTCGCAAAGCACAGCAACTCGCGATGTACTTCGTCGTGGCGCACACCTTTCGACGGATCGCGAATGCGCGCATGATCGGCGTATGCGTAGGTCAGGAAGTGCGGTCATTTGGGGTGCGTGCATCGCGGCGCTGGGTGCGTCTTCATGCGCATCGAGTGGGCCACCAGGGCCTTCGTGCGGCCATACAGAAGACGTTCGCGCGGTCTACGTGCGGGGCCCGAGTGAGGTCGATCTGCTCCTTGTGATCGACAACACCGAGGGCATGGAAGGCCCGCAGAATCAGCTCATTGCGGAGCTTCCAACGCTCGTTGCGTCACTCACTTCAAGCGACCGTGATGGCGATGGTGTTCGCGAGTTGCCGCGTGCGAACTCACTCCATCTCGGCGTCATCACAAGTGACATGGGCTCGGGTCAACAGCGCGGCGTTCCCACCTGCGCGCCCGGCCTTGGCGATGACGGAATCCTACGCCGCACAAGCCTTTCCGCGCCTTCATGCATGGCCAACTATCCAAGCGGAACGTTTGCGTTCATGCGTGATGAAGCGAGCACCGAGCTCGTTGCAAGCGCGTCGTGCGTGGCCCGCATGGGTACGAGTGGATGCGCCTATTCGCAGCCACTCGAGGCCGCGCTCAAGGCGCTTACGCCGGAGACTTGGCAAATCTGGACGAGAGCGGGCGTACTTCTCCCTGAATTCGCCGACGGCGCGCATGGTCACGGAACGGGTGCGAACGCGGAGTTCATCCGACCGAACTCGGTGCTCGCCATCGTCTTCCTCACGAACGAAGACGATATGTCCCTGCGCAACGATGCACTGATGGCGCCTTCGTTCTCAGAGACGGCGCAGCCGATTCGGGCTGCGGTGAGCCCCGAATACACGCATCCAGTCCTGCGCTACATCGACGGCTTTGTTGCCTTGCGTCGCAGCCCAGACAGGCTTGTCTTTGCGGTGATCGCGGGTCTTCCGCCCGAGGAGGAGGGGAACGCTGCGATGGGCAATCTCGCGTTGGTGCTGGCGAACCCAGCGATGGTGCCTCGCCCCGATGCAGCGGCAACGGCGCTCGAGCCTTCGTGTCGCCATGCGGCCATCTCGGCTGCGCCTCCTTCGCGTTTTGTGGAGACGGTTGCTGGGCTTTGGGCGCAGGGTGTCTTCGTCTCCATGTCCTCGATCTGTGCGGACACGTATGCGCCTGCGATCGGGCGGGTGGTCGACAGGATTCTCGCCAGGGACGCCTGCTTGCCAGCGCCCTTGGGTCCCGAACCGCGGGCCCCGATGGACTGCGAGATTTACGAAGTGCTTCCGCCTGCAGGTCCGGGTGTGATCTCTGAGTGCGCGATGCTTCCGGGGCGCACCGCAATTGGAAGCGAGACAACGTACGCTGGCGAAGTGCGGCAGCGCTGCCTCGTCGCACGTGCGCGGCACCTCGACACCGACGCCGAGACGCCCGGCTGGTTCATCACGCCACGCCCGAACTGCTACGAGCCCCCTCTGGAATTCAACGTTCCGGTTGCCCCATTCGCCGAAGTGCGCGCCGCCTGCATACGCAGCTTTCCGTTTTCCGACGCGCCGCGAGGCCTGGGTGAAATCTGCGTCTACGACCAAGACAGATGCCCCACGCGCGGCACGAGCCCTTCCGGCGCACCGCTGACGTGCGACCCGATCGCGCGGATCTGCACCGTCGCCTGCACCCAAGACACCGACTGTGAGGCCGCAGGCCTTGAGGGTTTTGTCTGCGACACGCGCACGATCGAGGACGCAGAGGCCGGCTATTGGTTGCCCTACGGGCTCGACCTCACAGCGCCGCGCAACGTCTGCATCAACCCTTCCTGCTGATCGCGACACAGCGTCACTGTGCGAATCCGTTCAAGCGCAAACCTAGTTGGCACTTCGAAAACCCACGAAACACGTTCCCCTGGAAGACGCGGCTGGCGCAGCAGGTGCAATGGAGTGGATCGAGAATGACATCGACGGCGATTGCACCGTTGATCCCAACCCGCCTTGGGCTGTAATGTGTGCCGACTTCACCGTCACACTTCCGGCTCTGGCGAAACAACGCTCGCCTGCGTCGGTCGCTGAACGCCAGTACGAGCTTCGGAGTTCCTCCGAGGAGGCAGCATGGATTCCCGTTCGAAATCTTCCAAGTCTCGCTCTGTTGCGCGCGCTCGCGCAGGGCTCGTTCTCGCATCCGCATCCCTCTCGATTCTCGGGTTCGGATGTTTGGAACGCGGCCTTCGTCCCGTGAATCCGTGCAACCGCACGTCGTTCACCCGTGCCATCGAAGTGACCAACGTCGACAAGGTCGACCTCTTGTTCATGGTCGACAACTCAGGCTCGATGCGTGAGGAGCAGGCCAACCTCATTACCGAGATTCCGCGCTTGGTTCGCATTCTCGCGAGTGGCGACAGCGATGGCGATGGGATGCAGAACTTCCCGCCGGTCAACTCGCTGCACGTCGGCATCGTCTCGAGCGACATGGGCTCGGGCAATCAGATGAACGTGCGTACGTGTACGCCCGGCCTCGGCGACGACGGCATCCTTCGCGCACGCAGCGCCAGCGCGACGGCGCCCTGCATGGCGACCTACCCGAGCGGCACGTTTGAATTCATGAACGGCCAGAACACCGACGCGTTCGCCGCCACCGTCGGATGCGTTGCCGCCATCGGCACCACCGGCTGCGGTTTCGAGCAGCAGTTGGAGTCACCCCTCAAGGCGCTCACGCCCTCGAACCCAGAGCCTTGGACGCGTGCAGGCTACACCCCGCCACGCTTCTACGATGCAGCCAGCGGTCTTCCGAATCGCTTGGCGGGTCACGGCACAGGGGCCAACAACGGCTTCATTCGCCAGAACTCGGCGCTCGCGGTCGTGCTCGTCACGGACGAAGAAGACTGCTCCGTCAGCGACTACGCCATCTTCGGAGCAAGCGACCCGCGCTTCACGAGCATCCCTGCCAACGTTCGCTGCAACACGTACAGCGGCGACCCGACGATCGTCTACCCGGTCTCGCGCTACGTCGACGGCTTCCTTGGCCTGCGTCGCAGCCCCGGCCTCCTGATTTTCTCGGCCATCGCCGGCATTCCCCCAGAGACGGAAGCGATGGCAGCGGCCGGCAACTTCGCGGGTGTTCTTGCGAACCCCGGGATGGTTCCGCGCGCGGACGCATCCGGCAACATGCTTGAGCCCTCCTGCTCGACCATGAACGGCATTGCGTACCCGCCGATTCGTATCGTCGAGACCGCTGCAGGCCTCGCGGCGCAGGGCGTCTCGGTCTCGGTCTCCTCGATCTGCTCGAGCACCTTCGCACCCGCCATCGACGCCATCATCGCGAAGATTGCAAGCGCCCTCGGCGGTGCATGCCTCCCCCGCGCACTCAACCCTGAGCCAGCAACGGGCCGCGTTCAGTGCGACGTTCTCGAAGTGCTTCCGCCGCCAGGAGACGGCGTCATCTCGGATTGCACCATGCTTCCGGGCCGCACGTTCGTTGAGACGGAGATTGCGCCCGGAACAACCGAGCCCCGCCAGGTCTGCCGCGTCAACCAGGTGGATCACGCGCCCGGCGTCGAGCCAACGACGCCAGGTTGGTTCTATGACGACTTCACGCCGGGCATCATGATGAACTGCTCAGCGACACCCCAGCGCATCTCGTTCACCGACGCCTCGCCGCCTGCCACAGGCTCGGAGATTCGTCTCTCCTGCCTTCAGACGGTTGCCGGTGGCGGCACCGTCGACACACGTTGCGACTCGAACAATCCGATTCCCACGAACCCAATGGTCCCCAGTACAAATCCGTGCTTTGTGGGCCAGTTCTGTGACTTCGGTGCAGGAAACGACTTCTGCAGCTCAGCGACGAGTTTGCCGAACAATGAAGGCGCTCGACTCACCTGCGATCCGGTCGGTCGTACCTGCGGCGTTGCCTGCACGAACGATTCGGACTGCACGACGGCAGGCCTCGTTGGCTTCGTCTGCGACCCTGAGCTCAACGGCGTCCGCGCTGAAGAGACGGGCGCAATGCTCCCGGCTGGCGCCGATGCGAATGCACAGCGCAACATCTGCGTGAACCCGACCTGTAACTGAGTCGTCACGCTCGCAAACGGAAAGCCCTGGTCTTCGGACCGGGGCTTTTTCGTTGGTGCTCACCCGACGTGTCTGAGCAAAAACGAAAAACCCGCTGGTTAGGCGGGTTTTTCGTTCAAGCGAAGAGTTTCTGCGGGACCGAGGAGGTCGGAGTATGTGGCGACGACGCACGTGCTGTGGGGGGGGACGCTGGACCGCACGCCGTCACCTGACTCTTCTTTAGCGAGAACGATGCCAGGGCTATCTTGCCGAAAACCCCTTTCAAATGGTCCAGGCTGTGCCGCGTCGTGTTGGGCGAAGCCCTCAGACCGGGGCGCGTGCCCCACAGCGCCGGGCCTCAACTCTCTTGGAGGCTCGACTGCAGCTCGAGGAGGAGCTGGCGCGACTTCGCGTTGAGCTTCGTCGGCACCTCGACTTGGATGTGGCAGTGCAGGTCGCCGCGTCCGCGACCGTCGAGGCGGGGCACGCCCAGGCCCGACATCGTGACGGTGGAGCCCGCCTGCGTTCCGGCCTTGAGCTCGAGTTCGGCATCCTTGTCTTCGAGCGTGGGGACCGCGACCTTGCCGCCCAGGCAGCACTGCGTGAAGGGAACGCGCAGCTCTTGGTGGAGGTCGAGCCCGTCGCGTTGGAAGCGCGGGTCGGTCTCAAGCTGCACGGTGACCATCAGGTTGCCGGTGGGGCCGCCGAGGCGCCCTGGTTGGCCCTGGCCGACGATGCGCAGGCTCTGGCCGTCATCAATGCCAGCGGGGATTGTCACCTTCACCGTGCGGTCGACGTTCACATCGCCAGAGCCGCTGCACTTCGGGCACGCCTTCTTCGGGCTGCGTCCCTGGCCACGGCAGGTGGGGCAGGTGGTCGACATCAAGAATGCGCCGCGGCGCACGCCGACTTGGCCCTGGCCTGCGCAGGTCGCGCAGGTGTCGAACTTCGCGCCCTCAGCGCCGGAGCCCTGGCAGGTCTCGCAGGGGGAGGGGTATTGGAGGCGCACGTCCTTCTGCGTCCCGAACGCCGCTTCCTTCAGCGTCACCGACGCGCCCACGCGGATGTCTGCACCGCGCATCGGGCCATCGCGCCGCTGGCGCCCGCCGCCGCCCATCCCGCCGAAGAGCTCGCCGAAGATGTCGCCGAAGTTGCCGAAGATATCGTCGACCGAGCGGAAGCCCGGATTGAAGCCACCGGACTGAAGCCCTTGGTGGCCATAGCGATCGTAGACCTGCCGCTTCTGGCCGTCCTTCAAGACCTCGAACGCTTCGCTGGCTTCTTTGAAGCGCTCCTCGGCGGTCGGGTCGTCTGGATTTCGGTCCGGATGAAGCTGCACCGCGAGCTTCTTGTAGGCCTTTTTGATCTCGGCTTCGCCCGCATCACGCGCAACGCCAAGCACCTCGTAATAGTCGCGTTTTTCCGACACGGGCCGACGATAAGCCGATGTCGTGTGGGGTCAAGCATGTGCATCTCTGGCCCCCTCTGTTGAGGCGTCAGCGCGAGCCCGGATCAGCGTTCCCGCGCATCGGCACGATCCACCCAGCCAGCCTTCGCCTCGGGAAACGCATCGGCGTAGGGCACGTAGGGCTTCAGATCGAGAATGGGCGTGCCATCCAAGAGGTCGAGCCCACTCACCTCGATCACGCGGCCCACAACGCGTGTGATGCGCAATGCAGAGAGCCCAATCGGGTTGGGACGATGCGGGCTTCGTGTCGCGAGCACACCGTGTTGCACCTTCGGGTCACGCGGGGGCTTCACAAGCGTCGGCCAGCGCGCGCCATCGCGGTTCAAGTGAAAGACATAGATGGCCCACACATAGTCGAAGCCATCGAGGCTGCGCAGCGCATCGGCGTGCACATGCGGCAAGAGCTCGATCGTCCCTGCGAGCACCTCACCATCGCGTGACTCGGCCGTCACGCTTGCCTGCCGTGGCGTGCCGAATCGCTCTTTGTAGGGTGAGTGCGCGATCGCGATCGGCGAGAACGAGAGCGCCGGCGGCAGCTCAAATGCGTGCGTGTGATCTTGCGGAGGCTTCTTCATCGCGTCGGCTTTCTGGCGAGCCCACTACTACCAGAGCAGGCGCATATGGGACTTTGAAGTCAGCAAGAAGCGCTGTACGAACAAGGCATGACCTCGAAGCGTCCTGAGCCCCTGCACCCCGCCGCGGAATACATCTACGACTGGAACCTCGTGGAGCGTCGGCAGCCCGTGGTGATGAAGGGCAAGTTCGAGCTGCACGACGAGACGATGCGCGATGGATTGCAGAATCCGTCTGTCATCGATCCGCCGATCGCCGACAAGCTCGAGATCCTCCATCTATTGGATCAAGTCGGCGTCGACACGTGCGATGTCGGCCTGCCCGGGGCAGGTCAACGCGCCTTTGATGATGTGCTGCGTCTCTGCCGCGAGATGGTTGAGCAGAAGCTGCACATCCGCCCGACGTGTGCGGGCCGCACGCTGATTCAAGACATTCGCCCGATGGCCGAGGTGACGCAGAAGGCGGGCATCCCGATCGAGGTGATGACCTTCATCGGCAGCTCTCCGATTCGCGCGCTCGCCGAGGACTGGTCTGTCGAGCTCATCCGCAAGCGCTCGGTCGAGGCGATCACCTTCGCCGTCAAGGAAGGCCTGCCCGTCAACTACGTCACCGAGGACACCACGCGCTCGGATCCTCGCGTCCTCTACGAGCTCTTCAAGAGCGCGATCGAAGCCGGCGCCACACGCCTCACGCTCTGCGACACGGTCGGTCATGTGACGCCCGATGGC
Source organism: Sandaracinaceae bacterium (assembly GCA_044373065.1). Lineage (GTDB taxonomy): Bacteria > Myxococcota_A > Polyangia > Polyangiales > Sandaracinaceae > JAFLCL01. The sequence continues at coordinate 3,441 of JBILQT010000035.1, read as the reverse complement.
GTGAAGAATCTCTTCCGCTGGACGCGCAATCTCCTGCGCGCGCTCGGTGCCGATCACATCGGGCTCGACTGGCACGGGCACAACGATCGAGGCCTTGGCGTGGTGAATTCCATCTGGGCGATCGAGCACGGTGCAGACCGTGTGCATGGCGCGATCCTCGGTGTCGGCGAGCGCGTCGGCAATGCCTCGCTCGATCAGATCATCGTCAACCTCAAGCTCATCGGAGAGCTCGGGGACAGAGACGTGACCAAGCTCGGCGCGCTCTGCGACAAGGTCGGAAAGGCGCTCGGTGTGGGCATCCCGATCAGCTACCCGGTGATGGGCCGCGATGCGTTCCGCACAGGCACGGGCGTGCATGCATCGGCGATCATCAAGGCGCTTGAGAAGGGCGACAAGGATTTGGCCGACCGCGTCTATTCAGGCGTGCCCGCAGGCGTTTTTGGTCGCGAGCAAGAGATCGAAATCGGGCCGATGAGCGGCGCGAGCAACGTGAACTTCTGGCTGAAGTATCGCGGCATCGAGGGCTCACCTGAGCTCGTCACGGCCATCCTTGCCGAGGCCAAGAAGAGCAACCGCACGCTGAGCGATGAGGAGATTCGGCGCGTCATCGCCGCGAAATAGCCCTGTTTTCAAGGTGATTCGCGCGGGGCGCCTGGGGGCAGGCGAGTGTCACTTCATTGTTACTCTTCCCAACTTCCCTGCTTCGGGACGACCCTTGAGCTGGTTGTAATCGCTGCGATGTGCAGCTCCAGGGAGGTCGAATGACACTGCTTATTGGTTCTCGATTGAGGTCGCGGCGTGCACCAACGCTGCTTGTTCTGGGGGCGCTTCTTGGCGTCGTGGGTTGCGACGCTTCACAGGAGGCGGGGGACACGGGCGTGGGCGTGGACGCATTCGCGCCAGGCGCGGATGGCGGCGGTGGGAGGCCCGACACGGGAACGACGCTTGACACGGGAACGAGCACGCTCGACACGGGAACGATGACGGGCGCATGCGGCGATGGCCGATGCATTGCGCCTGAGTCCACGGCGACATGCCCGAGCGACTGCGCAACGGCAGGCTTCTGCGGCGATGGAACGTGCGACCCCGACGAGAACCCAGTGATCTGTGGACGTGACTGCCCGGGCACCTGTGGTGACGGCCTCTGCATCGCCCCCGAAGACGCGATGACCTGTACGGCCGACTGCACCTCCATGGGCGCGATCTGTGGCGATGGCATGTGCAACGGCACGGAGAGCGAGCGCTCCTGTCCAGTCGATTGCATGCCCACATCGCGCTGCGGTGACCGTCTCTGTGTCCCGCCTGAGGATGTGATGACCTGCCCCGTCGATTGCGCAGCCGGTGGCTTCTGTGGCGACACGCTTTGCGAGGCTGCGTTCGGTGAAAACGCGATGACCTGCCCCATCGACTGCGGCAGCACGGGCGCCTGCGGCGATGGTCGCTGCGACCCGATGACCGAGAACAGCATGACCTGTCCGCGCGACTGCACGGCTGTCGACACATGCGGCAACGGCACCTGCGAGCGCACCGAGACCACGCTCTCTTGCCCCGCAGATTGCGCGGGCACGATGGGCTGCGGCGACGGCGTCTGCGACCCGCGCAGCGAGAATGCGATGACCTGTCCGCGCGACTGCACCAGCACCTGCGGCAACCGCGTCTGCGACGCGACCGAGACGGCGATCAGCTGCCCTGCAGATTGCGGCACGACGATCGGCTGCGGCGACGGCGTCTGCAACCCGCGTGCGGGAGAGACCACGATGACCTGTCCGCGCGACTGCACCGCAACCTGCGGCGACGGAACGTGCGACCCGACCGAGAGCATCCTGACGTGCCCAGCGGACTGCCGCGGCATGATGGGATGCGGCGATGGAACCTGCGATCCGCGCACCGAGGACCCGCGCTCCTGCCCCGCAGATTGCACGAGCACCTGCGGCAATCGCGTATGTGATCCAGGCGAGACCATCCTCTCATGCCCCGCCGATTGCCGCATGATCGGCGGCTGCGGCGATGGCATGTGCGTGGCCCCCGAGGATGCGCGTACCTGCCCACGCGATTGCACGATGTCCGCGGCATGCGGTGACAGCGTCTGCGACCGCTCCGAGACACTCGACTCGTGCCCAGTCGATTGCTTCGTCTGCGGCGATCGCATCTGTACAAACCCACCCGAGACGCGTCGTAGCTGCCCGGCTGACTGCTGAGCTTCAAGCGACGGAAAACCGAACGGCAGGTGAGCGAAAGCTCCCTGCCGTTTGTTTTGGCTGCGCGTGTGTCTGGGATGCGCGGGCGAGAATCAGTGCGCGTGACGATGCGTGCCGTGGTTCTCGCAGGAGGCACAGAAGCGCAGGTTGATCGCATGCGCGGACGCGATGCATGCAACACCAAGCACGGTGATGATGATCTCCGCGTTGCCCTCGACGACACGGCTCACAAAGAGATGCGCCAAGCCCACGAGAAAGAGGCCAAGCGGCTGCCAGCGATGATGCTTGCGGTACGCGGGCACGAGCGACCAGAGGCCGATGACGAGCGCCATCACCATGAGTGGCCACTCAATCGACTCAAGGAAGCTCAAGGACGAACTCAGCGAGGGCGCGAGCGAGAGCGAACCCATCGCTGCGCAATGCACCGCACACGTCGCGGAGACGCCTACACCAAGGCGGTCGGAGAGCCCCTCCGAGGGCGCCGGACATTCGCTGCACGCTGCACTGCCTGACATCGAGACCACCCTACAACGACTCGATTGCAAATGCCACACGCTCGCAAGTGTGTTTCACCTGCAAGTGGCAGTGTGCATCCTGGCGCCTTCACCTCCCACCTCACCTGTGAAAAGACCTGCGGGTGTTGGCCGTCCATCATCTCGCCGTCAAGGCTTCGGATCTCGCGAGAAGCCGCGTTTTCTATGTCGAAGTACTCGGTCTTCCCGTCCTGAAAACGCACGAAGACGTGCTCGGCACGCGATCGCTTTGGCTGCAACTCGGCACGGGCGAGGCCTTTCTCGCGCTTGAGCGCGCCGACAAAAAGGAAGACTTGTTGCGACACGATGATGCCGTCGGCTGGCATTGCGTCGCCCTCTCGATGTCGGTCGACGCGCGTGCAGCGTGGATCGCCAAGCTTGAGGCTGCGGGTCACCCTGTCTTCCGCCAAACGCCCTACTCGATCTATGTGCGCGACCCCGACGGCGTGGTCGTCGCGCTGAGTCACTACCCGCATGAGGCCCGATGAGTCCGCTCCGTTCGCGTGTTCGCTTCGTCTCGATCGCTATGCTCGCTGCACTTGTCTGCTTGATCGCAAGTGCTGCAGGGAGCGCACAACGAAGGCGCGCGCCGCGTGTTCCACCGGATGTGCTCATCATCGGCTCCTCGTCGATCAACGGAGCATTGGGGCGCTTGATCGAGAGCGAGGTCGCGCGCGCAGGCATGCATCCGCAGCGCGTCGGGCATTCAA
>JBILQT010000034.1:0-40736 GCA_044373065.1 Sandaracinaceae bacterium | reverse complement strand
CGCGAGATCGAAGCGATGCCCCGGGAGCACGACCTGAAAGGCCGGGTCGTGCACGACCGACTTCTGCCGAAAGCTCTGGTGAATCGCGAGCTCGGAGAAGATGCGTCGCGCAATCGGCGTGTCTGCCGCCGTGAAGTTGAAGGGGCTGCGCGGCAGACGGTATTCGCCAATCGGATAGTGCGCGGCATGCGCATCGTGACGCACGACGAGCACACGAAAGCCACGCTTGGCGAGCAAGGCCGCCGTGAGCAGCGAGCCAAAGCGCGCACTGACTGCGACGACGTCGAAGTAGCTACGCATCGACTTCGCTCAATCGAGGAAGCGCACGCGCGCTTCGAACTCCGTGTCCTCGGGGACGCTCTCGATGCTGCCCACCAAGAAGGCCGCATCGCCTGCGCTTGTGCATGCCTGCATCGCGCGCTCTGCATCCGCCGCGGGGACAATCACGAGCATGCCGAGGCCCATGTTGAAGGTGCGTCGCATCTCATGCAGCGAGACATCGCCATGCTGCTGGATGAGCGAGAAAATCTTCGGAAGCGGCCACGTCTTGTCATCGAGCGCGAAGCCCAACCCCTCGCGCAACACACGCGGTGCATTGCCCGGAAGACCGCCGCCTGTGATGTGCGAGAGCGCGCGAACATCGACGCCGCTTGCGAGAAGCGCCTGCACCGTCTTGGCGTAGATGCGCGTTGGACGAAGGAGTGCATCGGCGAGGGTCTCACCGAGGGCTTCCACATGCGCATCGAGGCTCAGCCCCGCGCGTTCCAGAAGCGCTTTGCGGGCGAGCGAGTAGCCGTTCGAGTGCACACCGCTTGAGGCAATGCCGATCACGACATCGCCCGGCATCACGCGCGTGCCGTCGATGATCTTCTTCTTGTCGACGACGCCGACCGAGAAGCCTGCGAGGTCGTACTCGCCCTCGGCGTACATGCCGGGAAGCTCCGCCGTCTCTCCGCCGAGCAACGCGCAGCCTGCTTGAACACAGCCCTCGGCGATGCCCTTGATGACCGCTTCCGCAACGTTCACCTCGAGCTTCCCCGAGGCGAAATAGTCGAGAAAGAAGAGCGGCTTTGCGCCATTGGTGATGACGTCATTGACGCACATCGCAACGAGATCGATGCCGATCGTGTCGTGCCTATTCGTCGCGAACGCGACCTTCAGCTTGGTGCCGACGCCGTCTGTGCCCGACACGAGAATCGGCTCCTCGAGGCCCTTCGGAAGGCCGCAGAGACCTGCGAATCCACCGACACCGCTCAGCACTTCGGGGATGCGCGTGCGGGCGGCGAGGGGCTTGATGCGATCGACGAGGGCGTCGCCGAGATCAACGTCCACGCCTGCATCGCGGTAGGTGAGGCCTTTGGTAGGAAGCGTCATGGGCGCGACGTTACTGGATGCGAGGCGCGCTTGCCCGGGTGGATTGACGCGCCCGACTGGATTGACGCGGAGGACGCGTCTCGCGAGGGCCACGCCGATCACTTCCTGCGCGGCGTCTGTGGCCTCAGAGGTGCGCCTGCAGCCACGCCGCATCCACCGCGCCCATGTGCGATGCGGTGACCACGCCCTCCTCGATCACAAGGAGCGTCGGCAACTGTGTGATGGCGTAGTCGCGCTGAAGGGAGCCTGTCGTGTCGTGCAGCGTCGGGTAGCTGCCACCAAGGCCCTCGTGTGCGCGGCGCACAAAGGCCGCATCGCGCTCGCCCTCAACGTTGATGCCCACGATGTCGACCTCGGGGTGCTGCTGCGCGTAGGCCGCGAGCACGGGGACACTTGCGCGACAGGGCGGGCACCAGCTTGCCCAGAAGTCGAGCACCACGGTGCGACCGCGATGCGCCTCAAGGTCGAAGCTGGACGCGGAGGCTTGCCCCGCGCCGCCGACAATGCGCGCGCTGAACGTGGGTGCGTGCTGCCCCTCCAGCGGGCTCCTGCTGGAGAAGCTGCCGGTCGCGGCTGCATAGAGAAATGCGAGCGAGAGAAGCAGGAGACCCAGGCGCTTCGTGCTCCCGCGTGCGGGGCGTGGTCGCTCTTGCATCGATGACATGACCACACGTTGTGCAATCGACGCGCCGAGGCGGCTGGCATGACTGTCGCCGCGGCAGACACCCTGCGGGCCATGGGATACCGCAACGCGAGGGTGATCGCGGGCGGGCTCAAGGCCTATCGGACGCGCTGAAGTGTTTCGTCGACTGAAGCGGTGTTTCGCCAATGGCTTCAGCGCGTTTCGATTGTGCCTTCAGGGCCTCGGAACTCTCGGTGGCACGCGCATCGCAATGCCACGAACGCAAGGAGTGAGAACATGATCTTCCGCCAGCTCTTCGATGCCGAGTCCTCCACCTACACCTACCTGCTTGCTGACGAAGTCACGCACGAGGCCGTGCTCATCGATCCTGTGATCGAGCATGTGGAGCGCGACCTCACGCTGCTCCAAGAGCTCGGGCTCAAGCTCGCATTTGCACTCGATACGCACGTGCATGCCGATCACGTGACGGCGCTTGGCACGCTCCGCGAGCGCACAGGCTGTAAGACCGTGCTCTCCGAGAAGGCTGGCGTGGGCTGCGCAGACCGCTTCGTGCAGGACAACGAGCGCATCGCGTTTGGAAGCCACGCGCTCATCGTGCGCGAGACGCCAGGACACACCAGTGGCTGTCTCACCTTCGTGCTGAGCGACTCCACGATGGCCTTCACGGGCGATGCACTGCTCATTCGCGGCTCCGGTCGCACAGACTTTCAAGCGGGCGATGCGCGCACGCTCTATGAGTCGGTGCACAACAAAATCTTCTCGCTGCCGGACACCTGCCTTCTCTATCCAGGGCACGACTACAAGGGCCGCACTTGCTCGAGCGTCGGCGAGGAGAAGGAACACAACCCGCGCTTGGGTGGCAGCCGCGACGTCGACGCCTTCATCGACATCATGAGCAAGCTGCAGCTGGCGTATCCCAAGAAGATCGATGTCGCGCTGCCCGCGAACCTTCAGTGCGGTGTGCCGCGCAATGTCCCCGCGACACCGGAGGTTGCGCCGACGCCTGCGTGGGCACCCATCGTGGTGAGCGGAGGTGGTGTGCCGGAGGTACCCGTCGAGTGGGTTGCGGCGCATCCCGACGCGGGGCGCCTCATCGATGTCCGCGAGGCGAATGAGCTCACAGGCGAGCTCGGTCACATCCCCAACGTCGAGCACGTCTCGCTGGCCGAGGTCGAGCGCATGGCCGCTGCTTGGGATCGCAAGCTCCCCGTCATCACCGTGTGTCGCTCAGGAGGCCGCTCGGGCAAGGCTGCGCTTGCACTGCAGGCGATGGGCTTTGAGCGCGTAGTCTCGATGCGCGGCGGGATGCTCGCCTGGAATGAGTGGCGCTACCCCACGGCCAAGTCGGTCTCTGCATGACCCGCGTGCAAACGATTGCCTTCGCCACTGCGCTCGAGCCCGACGAGGGCCCCGCGCTTGTGAGCGCCACTGCCCTCGCCACCGCGTCGAATGCGCGCCTTGTCACGGTCTACGCATCACAAGGGACGATCACGCGCGAGCTGCCACATCCCGAGCGCCTCGCTGAGGCATGGGCGCACACGCTCCAGCATGAGGAGATGGCGCATACCTGCTGCGACGATGCGACCAACACGCTGCTCGATGCGCTCAAGCGCGTGAAGCCCGAGCTTGTCGTCGTGGGCACACATCGACGAAGTGCCCTCTCGCAGCTTTTCAACGGCAGCGTGGGCGAGTCGGTCGCGCGCAACACGAGCGTTCCGACGCTTTTTGTCCCGCTCGACGGGCCCGGCCTTGCGCGGGCCGCCACAGGTCAGATCGAGATCGATCACATCCTTGTGCCCGCGGGCGACGCCGAGTCGGTGCGCGCTGCGCTCCACTACGTGGCCTGGTTCACCGAGACGCTCGGCCTGCCCGATGTGGATGTTGTGCTCATCCACGTTGGCGAGGGCGCGATGCCCGGTCTCGATGCGATCCCCGAGGGCATGCGCGTACGCCGACGCATGGTGGAAGGCAGCCTCGAAGACGCGCTCGCAGGCGAGAACACGCACTTCACCAACTGCCTCTTCGTGATGGCCACGCGCGGTCACGATGGCATCGGCGATACGCTCTTGGGCTCGCACACCGAGCGCGTCATTCGTCGCATCACCTGCCCGTTGCTCTCGGTGCCAATCCTCTCCGCATAGAGTCAACAACGCTCGCTCCGAAGACGCCGTAGCTCACCCCTGCGGCGTTTTTGCGTTGCCGCATGCACACACGACTTTGTGCTTGTTGGAGCCCGAACAAGGCTTCGCCGCCGCCCCTGAGTGCCTATCTGCGCATGCGCGGGCATAAAAGACCCAACGCAGACAGACGAACGCCGCAGCACCTCGCGGCCTGCGGCGTCGATTTCGAAGGCTCGGGACTGGCGCGGCGATCAGTCGGGGGTCGCGCTCATGGCGGGCTGCGGCGCGGGGCCCAAGGCCTTGCGGTGCTGCAGTTGCTCCTCCCATTTGCCGAACGCGAACATCGCTCCGAGCATCGAGGCCACAAAGACGATGCTGCTGCTCGCGCCTGCGCTGAGTGAGACAAGACCAGGCCCGGGGCAGAAGCCGCCGAGCCCCCAGCCGAGGCCGAAGAGCGATGCGCCAAAGAGCAAACGGCTGTCGATGTCTTTGCGCGAGGGCACGGACCAGGCGCCTGCCAAGATGGGCGACGCGCGCCCCTTCACGAGGCGGTAGACGACCGCGTGCACAGCGATCGCGCCGCCCATGACGAGCGCAAGGGATGGGTCCCAGCCGCCGCTGAACACGTCGAGAAAGCCGATGACCTTGCTCGGCAGCGTCATGCCCGAGAGGACAAGGCCGACACCGAAGAGGAGGCCCGCGATGAGTGCAACCAACTCGTTCTTTCGCTGGGTGCTCACAAGGCACCTCCCCAGAGAACGCGCGCCGCGGTCGCCGCGAGGACGCCTGTGGTCATGAAGGTGAGCGTTGCTGCGAGCGAGCGGATGGAGAGGCGGCTCAAGCCGCAGACGCCGTGACCGCTTGTGCAGCCGTTGCCGATGCGCGTGCCGACGCCGACAAGCGCGCCAGCGACCACGACGAGCGGCAAGCTTCGTGGTGAAGCGCCAAAAGCGTCTGGCGCGAGCAAGAGCATCGCGACGCTGGCGAGCGCGAGCCCGATCACGAACGCGAGCCGCCATCCAATCTCGCCCGCCTTCGGCAGAAGCAGTCCGCCGATGACACCGCTGATGCCGGCGACGCGACCGCTGAAGAGGAGAAGGATGGATGCAGCGACGCCGATCAGCGCGCCGCCGATGAGTGCAGACCAAGGTGTAAAGGCTTCCCAGTTCATGGTGAGGGCGGTGATTCCTTTCGGGGTCGCCGAAGCAGCGACGCGCAAGCTCACAGCACCCACCGTGCCAGCACATCGCGTTGAAACAGTGTTTCACAACCGGCTGCGTCCGGTGCCCTGCGAACGCCAGATCCCCAACAAAACGCACAGTGCGTCCCCCGATCCGTCGCCAAACCAAGGACCCTCCGCACTACCTCTTGGCGCGAAGAGAGACGAGGTACGTAGCGAGACCTGTTTCACGACGTGAATCAAGCGTTTCAACTCATTGCACACGAGGACGGTCGCGTGCTCTTCCGCATGGCCGCGCGCATGGCCCGCTCTTCGCTAAACGACCCTCGTGATGAACCGCGCTTGGTTGCTCCTCCTCGGGCTCGCTCCTGTGCTCACCTCGGCCTGTGGTCACAGCGCGGAAGCTGTGCATGCGCCCGAGCTCCCGGCTTGCAGCCCAGGGCCTGCCCCAGCCTTCGCGCGTGCGCCGAGCGGTGCCTGGGAGGTCGATGCTGCATGGCTTGTGGCGCATCGCTGTCAGGTGCACGTGGTGGACATCCGAGAGCGCGAGGAGTTTGACGCGCTTGGCCAGATTGCTGACGCGGAGTGGGTGCCGCTCGATGCCCTCGAGGGGCGTGCTGCATCGTGGCCAAGCGAGGAGCCGATCGTGCTCGTGGACAGGTCGGGCAGACGGGCTGCGCGGGCCGAGGAGCACCTCACCACGCTCGGTCTGCATCGCGTCGCAAGCCTTACGGGAGGTGTCCTGGCGTGGAGCGCCGCGGGCTACCCGCTCGCTCCAGCCACGCTCCCCAGAGAGGCGAGAGAAGAGACGGAAACGACACCTGCAGGGGGTGATGCGGTCTATGCGCATCTCGCGGATGCGGAGAACATCACCTGGGTCACGGTCGCCTCAATCGTGGGCTCCGGGGAGGAGCAATGCATCGATGGTCGAAGCCACGAGCCTGTCGTGGGCACACCTGGAGGCGATGCTGGAGAGCTCATTCTTGCGCTGAGCGCACTGGAGCACGCCGCGCGCGCGGAGGTCTCCAGCGAGGTCATCGAGCGCACGCTTGAAGCCTACGTGCAGGGCTTTGGGCGCTTCTACCTGCACACCGACAGAGCCGCCCTCGAGCGCCTGCGCGCCATGCTCTTGCAGGACCCGCGCTTTGCCGATGCACACGAGAGCGGCGTGCTTGAAGCAGGCGTGTTCGAGCACTTTGTGCGTCATCCACCCGCGGAGCTTGAGGCACCGCTGCTTGAGGCGATGGTCCTTCCCGAGCACATCGGCTGCGGTCATCTCCGGCTGATGGCGCAGCACCCCTCGGAGTACGGCGTGCGGCGCGAGCTCTTGGAGGCCGTGCTGCGTGAGTCGTTTCGCCTCGGCTGGTCACATCCAGAGTTGCTTGATTTCGCCGTGCTGGAGGGCGAGCACGAGGAGGCCGCGGTCGTGCGTGTCTGGCTCGACCAGCCTGTGCACACCTACACGCGCGTGCCGACCTTTCCGACGCTCGCGGAGGGCGAGGTCGCGTTCTTCGTCGCGCACCCGGAGGTGAGTGCATTTCTGCGCTCTGAGCTCGGAAGCTTCCTCGAGGAGCACGCACTTGGCGTCGGCCTCCCGGAGGCGGAGCGCACCGTCTTCGAGCATGAGCTTGATGCGCTCGCGCAGAGACAGATCGCAGCCACGCTGCGCTACCTCGCGCGTGATCTCGCCGTCTACGACGTGCACATGCACGACGAGGTGCCGCATGTCTCGGGGCCCAACGCCTCGCTGCACTGCCGTGAGGAGCAGCCGCAAGGACACGCGCCGCAATGAAGCGTGCAGGTCTCACCCTCGCGAGCGCGCTCTGGCTCCACGCAAGCGCGCTGCATGCGCAGGCTCCGGCTTCAGCCTCCGAGGACAACGCCCCGCAAGCGCCTCCGCTGCTGGGCATCGGGCCCGAGATGCCACCCTCCGTCGACCCGGCGATGATGCCTCCCTTGCGGCCCGCATCGAGACCGCGGCCCCTCTTCGAGCTGCATGGTTTTGCGGCCATCTGGCTCACGCTCGCCACGGACCAAAGCGCGCCACAGCACGCAACGGAGACCTTCAGCATCCGCTGGGCGATGCTCCGCTTGGATGCGCATCCGCACCCTGATCTGCATGTGCTCATGCGCCTGAGCTTCGTGGTGGAGATCCCGCTCTACGACCTCTCGATCTCGTGGACCGCACTGCCCGCCTTCAACCTCACCTTCGGGCAGTTTCGCGTCCCCTTCGGCGCCTCTGCAACGACGCTCGGCACGCAGCTCAACATGCTGGATAGGCCGACCTACGTGAGCGCGATGACGAAGGCCAGCTACCGCGACATTGGGCTGATGATCGGCTCGGGCGATGCTGGGCTCTTCGAGGGTGTGCTGCACTACCGCCTCGCGGTGACGAGCGGCGAGGGCCGTTTTCTCGTTGGCGATCCAACGCAGATTCGCGATGTTCGCGACCTCTTGTGGAGTGCGCGTGTGCTGCTCGATGCAGGGCCTTTGCTCGCGCCAGGGACACGCCTCGCACTTGGCGCCTCGGGCTCGTGGACGCGCGACGCAGCGCTCACTGGGGTGGATGCCTCAAGCCGTGCAGCGAATGTCCTCGGCCGCACGTGGACGCCCTATGCGCAGGAGCGCGAGACCTTCCTCGTTGGGGCAGACCTCACCTTCACCCACGCAGGCTTCTTCGCGCAGGCCGAGTGGATGTGGCTCGACTCGCGCGGCGTGGATGGCACAGCGATGCGCAGCGCCACAGGTGCGAGCCTTGAGCTCGCCTACACCCTTCCCTTCGACCTCGAGGGCGTCACGTTTCAGCCCGTGCTGCGCGGTGAGTTCACGGATCCAGACCTCGCGCATGCAAGCGACCAGTACGGCATCATCGCCGGCGGTCTCAACGTGCGTCCCTTCGCCTTCTTTCAGGCCTCCGTCTTCGGCCAGGCCACCTTCTATCGCGATGCTGCGGGCGACGAGGCCGTGGGCGGAGAGCTCACCGTGCGCGGCACCTCAGGGTTCTGAGGACCGATCCGCATCCAACAAAGAAGCCCCTCGACACGGCTTGCATCGAGGGGCTGCGGACGAGGATAGGAACACTACGCGCGGCCGCGCAGCATGCCGTTCCAGTAGAGCTCGGGCAGCGCATACGTCTTCATCGCCCACATGCTCCAGCGCTCCTCGGCTTGGTCGAAGGGAAAGCTCTCCATCGGGTTTCCGTCGTAGTCGAACTCCGCGAGGATGAGCTTGCCGTAGCCCGTGACGAGCGGACATGAGGCGTAGCCGTCGTAGCTTGCCGTGAGCGCGAGCCCAGCGCGGCGTGCCATCAAGTTCGCGACGAGCACAGGGGCCTCTTTGCGGATCGCCGCACCCGTGCGCGAGGTTGGAAGACTGCTCGCATCGCCCAATCCCCAGACCTCGGGATAGGTCAGGTGCTGCAGCGTGTGCTTGTGCACATCGACCCATCCTGCCGCGTTCGCGAGGGGGCTCTTCTTGATGAAGTCGGGTGCGCTCTGCGGCGGCACGACGTGCAGGAGGTCGTACTTCACCGTCTCCTCCGTCTTCTCATCCATGTGCCGGAATACGGCCTCGCGCGACTTCGGCCGCACGGCGATGAGGTCACGTCGGAAGTTCGTCTCAATGCCCTTGCGCTCCACCACCTTCGAGAGCGCGGCGGCGTACTTCTTCACGCCGAAGATGGCCGCTCCGGCCGACATCCACATCACGTTCACGCGACTGCGCACGCCTCGACGACGCAGATGATCATCCGCGAGGTACATGATTTTCTGCGGCGCGCCCGCACACTTGATCGGCGTGGAGGGGAAGGTGAACACGGCATTGCCACGCTCGATCTCGTTGAGCATCGCCCAGGTGCGCTCCGTCGACTCGTAGAGGTAGTTGCTCGTGATTCCGTCCTTGCCGACGTTGCCTTCGAGCCCGTCGATCTTGTTCCAGTCGAGCTGAATGCCCGGGGCGAAGACGAGGTCGCGATAGCTCAGCTCAAGTCCGCCACGCGTGGTGACCGTGCGGCGCACGGGGTCGATCTCAAGTGCGGCATCTTTGATCCACGTGGCACCTTTGGGGATGTAATCAGCCTCGGGTCGCGCGCTCTGCTCCTTCGGAAAGACACCACCCCCGACGAGCGTCCAGAGCGGCTGGTAGAAGTGCTGCTCCGAGGGCTCGAGGATGGTCACCCTCGGTGCGTTGGGCTCGGCAAGCAGGCGTGCTGCGACGGTGAGGCCGCCCGTGCCGCCGCCGATCACAAGGACATCGTGTTCGCTCTTGGTGGTGGTCATGATTCTTCCTTCGGGCCCGCGTTGGGCTTGCTTGACGATGCGTTGCTTGTGAGTTGCTTCGACTGCACGAGGGATGCGCCAAGGCGCCGTGCAAAGCGGATCAGGAGGCCTGTTGCGGCCCGGACCTCGGTCTCACCGATGGCGCGAACGAGGCCGAATGCGCCAACCCCATCGGGCGGCTCGGAGGCTGCGGCGGCGAGGGCTTGGCCCGACTTGGCCACGATGGCGACGGCCGCGGGGTCGAGGATCCCAGACTCGAGCACGGTGCGGATCTGGTCGATGCGGCTGAACGTCGCGTCGAGTGTGGCAACGGCCTTGTCTGACGAGAGAAGCTCCGATGCACGAAGCAGGTTCGCCAGGCGCGCATCCACATCGATGCCCTTCGATTGCACCGTGCGAAGCGCATAGTCCGCCGTGTCGACCAGCGTGGCGACGAGGTGCGGCGCGCTCTCCAAGAGATCGATGGCTTTGCCGAGTGCATCCAGCACGCGCGGCTCCGTCACGCGCTCGGCCAGGCGCAGCGCTTGGGTGGCGCGCGCATCCACATCGACGCCGCGCGACTGAGCAGCAGCGATCTGCCGATCGACGGTGTCCGTGACGATGCCGACCGCGCTGCGCCCCTCGGCCAAGGTCGTGCTCGTCATCGACTCAAGGCGTGCGAGTCGCTCCTCGATGCGCGTGAGCGCGGCCAGGATGGCATCATTGTTCGCAGCATTGGATCCCTGCGTTGGGATTCGTGTGCTGGTGAGTGTCGGGGTACTCACCAGCGCACCCTGAGGTCGAGTCGTGTGTGCATCCGGCAGCAATCAGCACGCAGCGTGCCGATGTTGTGCGCACCGACACGTGCTTGCATTGCACACGGCCTGAGTGCGGTTCGCGTTCAAAAAGCAGAGCGCGCACCCCCCGCTGCGCTCGACGCGCTCGTGCGGCGAAGCGGTTCGAAGCGGTGCGTGAAACGCTGTTTCAACGCGCGCTGCCGTCGCTCAGACGAGTGCCTCGCGCAGCTTGCTCGCGAGCTCCGCGCCCTTCGCTCCCTCGAGCGTGCCCGGCTGCCAGCGGATGCCCAGGCCCTTGTCGCCCACGCTCCGGTCCGGGAACGCGGGGATGATGTGAAAATGCACGTGGAAGACGGCTTGATGCGCCTCCGCGCCGTTGTTCTGAAGGACGTTGTAGGCCGTCGCGCCCGTCACCTTCATCACCGCGCGTGCGATGCGCGGAAGCACGCGACCGATGGCTGCGGCTTGCTCATCGGAGAGCTCATGCAGATGCGCTTTGCGCTCCTTCGGAATCACGAGCGTGTGACCCTCGGAGAGCGGCCCGATGTCGAGGAAGGCGAGCACGTGCTCATCCTCGTAGACGCGATGACAGGGGATCTGCCCGTCGAGGATCTTGTCGAAGATGGTGCTCATGTGCCGTCACCTCGCGCCATCACGCGGCCCACGAAGAAGGGGCCCATCTTCGCGATGTACTCGGAGGTCTGCTTGGTGTGACGCATCGTCTGCACGATGTGGCTGAGCGGATGCAGCTCCTTGCCGATGAGGCCGATGACGAACTCGTTGTCGTTCGCGTCGAGGCCATGGCAAGCGAGGCGCACGTCATGCGCATGACCGGTGCGTCCGTAGGCCATGCCGATGGCGGCGTGCTCGCGGAGGATCATCGACTGCGTGTGGCCATCGAGTTGCTCGAAGGCGCCGTTGCGGCGCAGCGGATACCAGACGTGCCAGTCGTAGCCGGGCTTCTGCACGTACTCGATCGAGCGATGGAGAATCGCGTGCTCCAAGTCGGGCTCATGGCCGATGGCATAGGTGCGACCAAGCATGGAGTACTCGCGGCGCTGGACGAGCTCGGCGCGGTCGAGGAGCGGCAGCACCGCATCGACGAAGTGCGCTGGGTCGTCGGACCAGACGAGGATGCCGATCGCCGTCGGCGAGGTCGCGTCTTGGTAGAGAACAAAGGGCACTTTGTTCTCGCGAAAGGCGCTGGCCAATGAATCGCGCGTCGCCTTTGTCGTGCCCTGCGCCACATCAAAGACGAAGAGCTGGAAGAACATGCGGCGGTCGAGCGCCTGACGCTCGCCATCCTTCTTTCCGCCCAGTTCGCGCAGCTCGATTTCAGGAAGACCCGGCGCTGAAGGCGCGCCACCCGACGTTGGTTCACTCATGCGCGCAACGTTTCACGTAAGCGCGCGCTCATGCAATCACGATGCACGCGCACGCTCACGTGGTGCGGCTCATTTGTACGGGTTGTCGCCCATCAGCGTCGTCGGACGCATCGAGGTGCCTGCGCTCTGCATCGAGGTCGTCGAGGCGACACGACGGCGAATCGTCGAGGGCATGCGGCGCGGCTCCTCGCGGGCGGGCTCCACACGCGTTGCGAGCACGGGCGCTGCAGCGGGCCGTGCAACCGGCGTGGCCACCACAGGCGCTGCGACGGGCGCGGCCACCACGGGCACGGGGGCAGGTGCTTCCACCACAGGCGCCGCCACGACAGGAGCCGCCACAACGGGCGCTGCGACCGCAGGCGCTTCGACTGGCGCTGCAACCACGGGCGCTGCGACCACAGGCGTCGCTGTCGCGCTGGGCGGCAAGCCGCTCGGCAGAGGCACAGGTCGCGACTCTTCTGCGGCAACCACCGGGGCCGTCGGTGGTGTCTCGGTGGAACCCGAGGCCATCCAAATCAGGCCGCCCGTCGCAGCGAGCAGCACCGTCGCTGCCACGCCAATCCAGACCATGCCCATGCCGCGCTGCGGAAGGCCCTCGATGGCCTCGGCGCGAATCGTCTGGTCGGGGAACTGCTGCACCTGAAGCGGCTGCTCCGCGTTCTTCGCGATGGGGCCCGTCTGGCTGCCAAAGACAACCGTCTTATTCAGCGGCGCGGCCGCCGGTGACGCAAACATGTCGCTCGGAGGCTGCGAGGGGATCTTCACCTGCGGCGCAACCATCTCGGCGGGACGTGTCTGCGGAGGGGCGACCGCCGCGATCGGCGGCAGGGCTGCATGCGCCTGCGTCACATCCGGCAGGCTTGCGTCGGCAGCGAACGCACCGATCGGCGCCTCGACCGTCGGAGCAAACGCAGCGGCCGTCACGATGGGCGCTGCGGCTGGGAGCGGCTCTTCCATACGCGGCAGAGCACGCCCGTCGATCGTCGTCTTGCCCGCGTCGGTGGCCCAGACCTCGGGCTCGGCCTTGGCCGGCTGTGCAACGGCAGGCATGTCCTGCGCGGTCGATGCGGCCTCGAAGCCTGGCTCCTTGAACTGCAGCGCCGCCGCCTCAAGCGCATCAAGCGCCGACTCTACGGCGGGTGCTGCCGCAGCGGGCGCCCCAGGAGGCGCGGTGCCCATGATCTCCCAGAGGGCGAAGACCTTCGACGCTTCGTTCTCAAACCTATCGAAGTCTTCGTCGTCGTTGCCGGCCGGCGCTTGGCTCATCGTGGACCTCTTCCATTCACCACAAGGTGAATCAGTCATCAACTCGGTTCGTCGCTTCGACTCGTGTGCAGGCCCCGAGCTTGGTCAGCGGTCGGGGCTATAGATTTGCGCGAGGCGGTCGTCCCATTCATCGGCGACGCTCGCCATCGTGTGAAGCAAGTCTTCAAACTCCTCGTAGTCGAGCCCAGAGAGCCGACGGAGGGCGCGGAGATAGACCGCATCTTTGTCTTTGTCGATCGCGAAGCTTGCATCGCTCGTGACGAGAAAGTTCAGCTCCAAGAGGCGACGGTAGAAGGCCTCACGGCCCTCGCGCGGCACGGGGATCATCCGCGACAAGAAGAGCAGAATCCCATGCTCGGCCAGCACGTTGATGCCCACCGTCGCTGAGCCGCGGCGCACATCCGTGTAGCCATCGCCATCGAGCGGGTCGAGTTCGACATTCACCGACTGCCCAAAGCGCAGGATGTAGTCGTTGATCATCTCGAGGGCGTCTCGATAGACCCGGCCCGTCTGTCGATCTGCGTATGTCGGGACGTCGCTCACGAAAGGCTCCTCGTGTTGCCGCCCTTCGTAGGGCGCGTGAACGATGGTATTCGTGCGCGTTGTGAAGGGTCAACGCGATTGCCATCCCCGCCGTGCGAATCCAGCAGCCCTCGTTCTGAGCCTGCTTTTTGTGCTCGGTTGCTCAGGGACGCCTGAGGTCACGACGCCTCTGCCCGAGCCCGCGCCTCCGCAGGTTGTCTGCGATGAGACGACGCCAAACGACACGCTCGCGCATTGCGAAGAAGAAGCTGCGGCCGAGGCCACGCGCAGTGAGGGCAGCGTCGAGGGCATCGCGGCCGCGCGACGTGCAGCTGCGTTTGCGGTGCGCATCGGTCGCGCAGGGCCAAGCGAAGATGCCGACGACGCCTACAGCCGCGCCGCGACCTACCTCCACGAGGCCGCACGCAGGCGCAGCATCGAGGGTGCCTGCGAGGCCGCACTTGCCCTCGCGCAGTTGAATGCACGCGAGCGCGCGCTGCTCTCCGAGGCCTACACCGAGGCCCATCGCATCACGCGTCGCTTCGCGGGCGATGAGTCCAACGCACCCTGTGTGCATGAGGCCGAGCGCATGCTTGCCATCCTCGCGGCGCATCGACCGGGTGCCTCCGTACTCGCTGCGATCGATGCCGACCCGGACGCCGACGACCCCTCCCTCGGCCTCGATGAGGCGGCCGATCCCGCAGCGGACTCCGTCTCGATCGAGGACTGGGCACGCGCGCAGACAGCGACCGAGGGCTCGGCCACGCTCCAGGGCTTTGCGGTCTACGGCGAGCGTGGTGCAAGTGCGGCGCGGGTCGTCGTCCCGCTCTCCTCGGTGGTCGCGCTGGAGTCCTCCGAGCTGCCCGCCGATGGAGAGCTTCCAAGGCGCTTTGCCGTGATGCTTCCGGGCACAACGGTCGACGCAGCGGTCGCCGCAAGCACGCCCGTCGGCGCAGGCGGTGTCACCCGCGTACGCGTCGCGCAAGACGGCCCGAGCGCGCGCCTGACCCTCGACTTGAGCGAGGAGGCACACGCGACGATGTTCGTCTTGCCCGACCCCTTCCGCGTCGTGATCGACGTGCACGAGGGCGAGGCCCCGCTCGGCATCACCGACCCTGCGCGCGCGCATGCACTCGACCTGCTCGTGCTCGACCCGGGCCACGGCGGCAACGACTACGGCGCACGCGCCTTTGGCCTCACCGAGGCTGCGATCACGCTCGACTTGGCGATGCGCGTGCGCGCGATTCTCCGTGCGCGCCTGCCCGCGACGCGTGTTGTCCTCACCCGCGAGTCGGACACCTTCGTCTCGCTCGAGCAGCGCGCCGCGATGGCCAACGCGGTCGGCGCATCGGCCTTCGTCTCGATCCATCTCAACGCCGCATGGGAGCCCGTCGAGCACGGCGGCATCACCACGTTCGTCCTCGACACAACCAACGACAGACAAGCGATTCGCCTGGCTGCGCGTGAGAACGGCACCTCAACCTCGGAGGTGGGCGACCTCTCGCGCATCCTCGCGGGCCTGCACCGCGATGAGCAATCGACTGCCTCCACCTCGCTCGCCGAGCACATCCATGCGGGCACACTCACGGGCGGCCGCCGCGTCCTTCCGCACCTGCATGACCGCGGTGTGCGCAGCGCGATGTTCTATGTGCTGGTGGGTGCGGTGATGCCCGCGGTGCTCGTCGAGGCCTCGTTCATGACGCGCGAGGATGAGGCCGAGGCGCTGCGCACGGAGCGCTACCGCGATGCGATTGCGCAGGGGATTGCGAGCGGCATTGTCGATTACGCCGAGGGGCGCTGAGAGGTCGACGCGGAGAGGTCCCGACCAGGGCTGCACTGCCGCCAAGTGCCTCTTTTCGTATCCCGACCTACGCGCCGACCCTCGCGACGGCGGCAGCAACGAGCTCACACCCGCCCGAGTCGCCCCCGAGTCGGCCGCTGCGTGAGGTCGCGACCCCAAAAATCGGCCGACCCAGTGCCGTGTTGGAAGCCTCGCTGCGCCAAAGCGGCGCATCGCATGGCCGATTGGCGAGGTCGGGAGCTCAAAAATCGACCCGCGCGAGGGTGCAATGGGCAGGTCGAGACCTGGTCGAGGGGCCCCCGCGAGGGTGCTCGGGCAGGTCGGTTCATTGAAAATCGGGTGGCGCGAGGGTGCAGAGGCAGGTTTCTCCCCCGTTCGGTAGGAGGCTCGGGCCATCGGTCCCTGATTTGGGGAGGTGTGAGCGCCCGGCAGACATGAAATGCTCTGGCGATGACGAAGCGCCTCTCGATCGCAACGCTCTTCTTCCCGTGGATGCTCGTTGGGTGTCCCTCGCCCTCGCCGTCGGTCGATGCAGGCGTCGACACTGCGCTCAACGCGATGGACGTCGCAGCGGACGACACGCCCCCCGCGCCTGACTGGCGAGGGTGTGACCCGCTTGTTCCAAGCGCCTGTGGCTTTCCCTTCCCCAACGACGTCTACACCGAGGAGGACACGCGCACGGAGACGGGGCTGCGGCTTCATTTCGTCGGCGAGTCGGTGCCCGCCTTCACGCGCACGCTGGCGCCCTTCGAGGCGCTCGACGGGTTCTCGCCCGCGTCCTCCCCGATGACGCACATGCTGGGTGCCACGACCACGGGCCTCGTGGGCCAGCGCGAGATGGAACGCTCGCTGCTCGCCGACTCCAAGACCGTCCTCTTGGACCTCACGACGGGCACGCGTGTCGCGCACTTCGCCGAGCTCGATGTGGCCTACGACGATGTGACGCAGCAGGCGCTGATGATTCGCCCCGCAACGCTCCTTGAGACGGGCCATCGCTATGCCGTCGCCATTCGAGGCGTAGTCGATGCGGCAGGCGCAGCGCTTCCGCCCTCGCCCACGTTCGCCGCACTGCGCGATGGCACGCCGAGCGAGGCACTTGCCGTCACGGAGCGTCGTGCGGACTACGAGGCGCTGCTCACGTCCCTCTCCGGCGCGGGCATCGAGCGTGGGTCGCTTCAGCTCGCGTGGAGCTTCACCGTCGGTAGCCGCACGGCCATCACCGGCACGCTCCTTCGGATGCGCGACGAAGCCTTGATGCGCGGAGGCGCCGATGGCGCGCCTTTCACCATCGACAGCGTCGAGATGGAGCCGAACGCGAACCTCCACGCCATCGTGCGCGGCACGCTTCGCACACCGCTCTACCTCACGCGCGCCGAGCCAGGCGGCACCCTTCGTCGCGACGCGGCGGGCAACCCATTGGCCGAGGGGGAGATGAGCATTCCCTTCTGGGTCATCATCCCGCGGAGTGCAGTCGATGCGCCCGTGCGCCTTGTGCAGTGGGGCCACGGGCTCCTGGGCTCGGGCGAGGAGATTGTCGCGTTTGAAGCACTGCATGCCTTCGCCAACGACCGAGGCTGGGCCGTGTTCGCGACCGACTGGCAGGGCATGGCCTCGGAGGATGTGGGTGCGTTGGTCAACGTCGCAACCTCGGGCGACATCGGTCGCTTTGTCGCCGTCACCGATCGACTCCAGCAGGGCATCCTCAACGCGCTCTTGCTCGCACGCGCGATGAAGGGCGGCATTGCCCGCGCACCCGAGCTCCAGATCGGAGGCCGCTCGGCATTCGACACAGCGATCCCGCCGCGCTTCATCGGACAGAGCCAGGGTGGGATCTTCGGCGGCACGTACATGGCGCTGACCACCGATGTCGACCGCGGCATCTTGCTCGTGCCCGGCCAGAGCTACTCGTTCTTGCTCCAGCGCAACCGCGGCGGCTGGGAGAGCTTCTCGCCCCTCTTTGAGGCCCGCTATCGGCCGCTCGACGTACAGCGAAGCCTCGCGCTGATGCAGCTGCTCTGGGACCGCGCCGAGCCGAGCGGCTACACGCCCTACGTGCGCAACAACCGCTTCCCCGGCACGCCTCCGCACGAGGTGCTGATGATGGTGGCGATCGACGACTGGCAGGTCTCGACCCTCATGGCCCACCAGATGGCCCGCGCGATCGGAGTGCCAAGCTTCGGCCCCGAGAATCGCGACATCTATGCGGTGGAGACCGTCACCGGCCCCCATACCGGCTCCGCCATGCTCGAAGTCGACTTCGGCGTGCCGCATGTCCCCGATACGAACCGCCCAGCCACCGGCATGGGCGACGACCCGCACACGCTGATCGTCACGCCCTCGTGGGTGCTCGATACGTTGGACGACTTCCTCGTGACGGGCGTGATCAACACGACGTGCAGCGGCCCCTGCAGCCCAGAGTGAGGCGACGCACCACCTTCGCTGTGTAGCGAGCATCGCGCCTCGAAAGTCGCGCGGAGAGGCGTCGCGCCATCCACCCGGCAACACCTGCCAGCCTGCCTGTGCGCTTCTCGTTTCCCGCGCACTCGCATAGTGTCGCAAACGCATGCGCACCTCGTCTCTCCTCGCCCTCACCCTCTCGCTCGCCGCATCCGAGGCCTCGCTCGTTCAAGCGCAAGAAGCAGCCGCCCCGAGCGCGACGCCGCCCGACGCACCCGCAGCCACCGCCGACGAGCCCGAAGAAGAGCCTGCAGGCCTGCGCGTGGGCTTCGACGTCAACGGCGAATACCAGCTGCGTGGCAACGCGATGAGCGACATCCCGCTTGCGGGTGCGCCACCCAGTGTCGACCCCGCGCGGCCGACGGTCTCAGACGAGCTCGGGCAGAACTATTGGGCCGAGCAGTGGCTTCGTCTGCGCGGCCGCGCAGGCCTTGTCGATCACCCTGGTGGTCCGACGCGCGTGGCCCCTTTTCTCTCGCTCGTCGGCGAGCTCGATCTGCTCTTTGGCGTCGCCTTTGGTGACCTCGCACAGGGCACAGGGCCCGCCGCCTGGGGACGCGACACCTACGGCTATCCAGGCATCCGCCTTCGTCATTTGTACTTGGAGTGGCGCTCGCCGATCGGTGTCTTTCGCGTGGGCCAGATGGGCTTTCGCTGGGGCCTTGGCATCGTGGCCAACGACGGCGAAACACCACCGCCCTTCGGCGACTACCGCTACGGCGACCTTGTGCGCCGCGTGCTCTTCGCGACGCGCCCGCTCGGTGAGTCGAGCCCCTTCACGCTCGCCATCTCGGGCGATTGGGTCGCCTGGGATCTTATCGCCGACTTCGACAGGCCTTGTCCGGATCGCCAAGGGAGCTGCGGTGATCTCGCCTTTCAGGGTGTGCTCGCCGGCTTCTACGAGGAGAACGACAACCAGGTCGGCGCCTACGTCGCGTACCGCACGCAGAAGAACTACCTGAACGACTTCCTCGATGTCTTCGCAGCTGATGTCTTCGCGCGCTGGCATCTCAATGAGCCCTCGGGCGGACGCATCTTGGTCGCGGCCGAGGCGGCCTTCTTCTATGGGCAGACCTCCTTCACGCGCACCACGACACGCCCGCAGACGACGGTGCAGCAGTTCATCGCCGCAGCCCAACTCGGACGCGTCGCACCCGACATGGACATCATCGTCGAGGGTGGCTACGCGAGCGGTGACTCGAACACCGAGGATGCCACCGAGCGTCGCGGCACCTTCGACCCTGATCACCGCATCGGCCTCATCATGTTCCCCGAGGTGCTCGCCGCACAGTCGGCGCGCTCGGCCTTCCTCGCACAGAACGAAGACACCTTCGGACGCCCCTCACGCGGTGCCTCCGGCCTGCCCACCAACGGCGGCGTCGCAGGCGCGTTCTATCTCTTCCCCTACGCGATGTTCCGCCCGAATGAGTGGCTCGATCTGCGCATCGGCGGCGTGCTCGGCTGGGCCACCTCGGATGTCGTCGACCCGTACCGCCAACGCGCCGAGAGCCGCTCGGTGAACTACCGCGGAGGCGACCCAACAAGGCGCGACTACGGAGCCGAAGTCGATGCCGCCGTGCGTGTGCACTTCCCGCTCTCCGACCTTGTCCGCATGGACCTCGGCCTCGAGGGCGGCATCCTCTTTCCAGGCGCCGCATTCAACGATGAGAGCGGTCAACGCATGGGCGAAGTCGGCATGGCCCGCGCCCGCTTTGGTCTGACCTTCTGACCCTCTTTCACGGAGCAACACCCATGCAACACAACGCACTTACACGCGCCTCCTGGAAGCCCTTCGCCGCACTCGCGCTGAGCAGCGCAGCCCTGCTCGTCTCCTGCGACGCGGGCGGATTGCCCACCGGTCTCTCGCCGACCATCGCCCGCGGCGGCCCCGTCGTGCGCTTCGACATCGAGGCGCGCCCGCTGCCCGAGGTGCCGCTCCCGAACGACCTCGCCACCTGGCCCGACCCGACCTCGCCGACAGGCCGTCGCGTCAACGCGAGCTTCATCGCGCCAACCACGCTCGAGTCGAACATCCGCCGCAACTTCGGTGAGCTCGATGGCTGGGGCATCTACGCGCCGATCAGCGTGGGCTTCGATCGCATCATCGACACGGATGCGCTCCTGCGTCGCCAGGGTGGAGGCTCCGCGGCCTTCTCGGAATCGCAGTGGCAGCAGCACGCCGTCTACCTCGTGAACATGGAGACGGGCGTGCCCGTACCGCTTGAGGTGAACGGCACACCGACCTCGCACTTCCACTACGTGACGGAGCAAACGGGCCGCTACTTCCCGCACGACCCGCGTGCGGCCGAGGCGCAGATTTTTCTTGAGAGCGTCGAGGAGGATCGCAACGGAAACGGCCGCATGGACCCGGGCGAGGACACGGACTTCGACGGCGTGCTCGATCATCCGAACACGATGAGCGGCCGCGCGGGTGCCACGCCCGACGCGACCTACGACGACATGATGTGGTTCTACGAGCGCGAGACCAACACGATGCTCCTGCGGCCACTCGTGCCCCTCGATGAGCGCACCGAGTACGCCGTCGTGCTGACGACGCGCCTCACCGACAGCAACGGCCTGCCCGTCGAGTCGCCGTTCCCGTCGGTGCATCACATCTCGCAGACCGAGTCGCTGCGTCGCCTGCCCGAGCTCTTGCAGCGCCATCCTGAGATCTACGGCTCGCTCGCCTCGAGCGGCTTTGGCGAGGTTGCGTTCTCCTGGACGTTCACCACGCAGACGGTCGAGACCGACCTTCACGACCTGCGCGAGGGCCTGTACGGACGCGGCCGCTTCGACTTCCTCGAAGAGCAGTTTCCACCGGACATCGCCGTGGCCCCGACACGCGGCGGCATCTGCCCCACGGGCGAGCCCGGAGACCGCACCTACGTCGTTCGCTTCGATGACCTGCGGCCCACGCTCGAGATGCTGGCGGGCACGGTCTTCATGCTCGAAGGCGATGCGCTCGATCAGCTCATCAACAGCCTCTCGAACATCGACCACATCGTGCTGACCTTCTTCGAGTCGCCCTATTTGCTGGGCGACCCGAGCATGCCGAGCGCAGAGGATCACTTCCATCTCGATGCCACCGCCGCCGCACGCACGGTGCACCGCGAGCTCATCCCGATGATGCTGATCGTGCCGCGCGAGACGGCCGAGCATCAGCAGCCCTTCCCCGTCTCGTTCTACGGCCATGGCTACACGAGCTCGTACTTCGAGTCGCTCGGCTTTGCGGGCTGGATGGCGCAGAACGGTGTCGCCTCGGCTGCGATCGACGCCGAGGGACACGGCCTCTCCTTCCCACGCGGCCTGCGCTTGATCTTCGAGGGCCTCTTCCGCGGCGCATGTCTTGAGCCGATGGGCCGCATGCTCGCCCTCAACCGCGCGCGTGATCTCGATGGCGATGGGACGCCCGATGCAGGCGGCAACTTCTGGAGCGCCTACGTCTTTCACACGCGCGATGTCGTGCGTCAGAGCGTCGTCGATCACATGCAGGCGATCCGCGTGCTGCGAAACTTCGGCGCGGTGCCGGGCGAGAGCGTGCAGCGCCGCATCATCCCGCGTGCCTTCGATGTGGGCACCACGCACTTCGAGACCACGGGCGACTTGAACGGCGATGGAACCGTCGAGCTCGCGGGTGACTTCGACGCCGACGGCACCATCGACCTCGGTGGCTGGGACGGCAACTACAGCGCCTGGGGACAGAGCCTCGGCGGCTTCATCTCGTCCATCCTCATCGGCAGTGAGCCCATGGTGCGCGCCGCCGCGCCCACCTCCGGCGGAGCGGGCCTTCTCGACGTCTCGGTGCGCAGCCAGATCGGCCAAGTACGCGACGCTGTCTACCTCCGCACGATGGGCCCCTTCATCATCAGCGAGCCCGCAGGCGCAGCACCCCGCGCGAGCGACACCGCATGCCTCGCAGGCGAGCGCCGCCTCATGACGCTCGTGCCGAGCACGAACCGCCGCGTCGATGTCGAGTTCGCCTGCCTCACCGCGGACGAGCTCAACGAGGGCGATGCGGTCGTCGCGCGCAACCTCTCGAACCGCGAGGTGCGCTGTGCGGGCGCGGGCTCGGAGGGTCGCTTCCGCCTCGCGCTCCCAAGCGATGAGGATGACGTCTGGCAGATCGAGGTCGTGCGCGGGGCACGCGAGACCTTCGACTACGCAACCTGCACCGACACCTCCGGAATGATGCGCACGACACGCCAAGTCGACTCGTTCGAGGTCGGCAACGGCGACACCTTTGGCTCAGCCCCAGGCTCACGCGTCTGCCCGAACTGCGCCCGCTATCAGGAACGCACCTGGGCCGAGGGCGACACGCTCGTCGCGCCGACCGAGGGCTTCGGCTTGCGCAGGCAATCCCCTGAGCTGCGTCGCTTCCTTGCCCTCGCACAGATCGCCGTCGATCCGGGTGACCCTGCGAGCTACGTGCGCCACGTCTTCATGGACCCGATCACGGCGCCCGATGCGACCTACCGCGGGCCTCGCTCGCTGCTCGTCGCAAGCGGCGTGGGCGACCCCGACGTGCCCGTCTCTGCAGGCAACGCGATGGCGCGCGTCGCAGGCATCCTCGCGTTCATGCCGCCCGATGCGCCCGACGTCTTCGCGGAGTACCGCGCACCGCGCGACTTCGCAGCGACCTACACCGACGCCACGCCCGAGGATGTGCTCAATCGCTTCCACGTCCTTGAGGGCACCGCGCGCTTGAATCGTCATCCCGTCGAAGGCGCTCCGAACTTCCTCGCAGACGTCGATGACCTCGGCGATGGCCGCCAGCTCTACACGGCAAGCGGTGACTTCGGTGGCGCCATCGCACCAGTGCGATCGATGCCCGCGCTCCGCTGGACGCGCGAGAGCCTCTCGATGAGCTCCGGCGGAGTCTATTCGCCCGCGCCTGGCAGCTACGAGGGCCTCTCCGGCTTCCTCAACATCTACGTCGACCCGCAAGGCAACCACGGCACCGAGCTGCCCGAGGCGACGAAGACTTGGGACGAGGGCGTCTACTACGCGAACCTGGTCGCGCACTACTTCCAGACGGGCGGCGCCTCGCTGCTCTATCATGACGACCCGGTCAATCATCGCTGTCTCGAAGACAGCACCTGCGCCTTCATCGCGCGCTGATTCCGAACCGCTCCGCACTGCACTTTTGACGTTCTACTTTTGAAGCTCGACGAGGAGATACACGATGCGCGCAACGTCCACCCTGCTGGGTCTTCCGATCACCACGCTCGCCTCATTGGCAGCACTCTCACTGGCAGGTTGCCCCACGACCGCCGTCACGCCTGACGCGGCGATGAGCGCGGACACCAACGCCGTCGGCGCCGACGGAGGCCCCACCTTCGCGATCACCTTCCCTGTCGCAACGACCGGCGAGATGCGCGAAGGAACGCCCGCGTTTGCATGCCGCGGCACGGCCACGGCGCCCGTCGCAGGGGCACCGATCGCCAGCACCTTCCAGCTCACGATCTTCGGCGGCCTCGCGGGGCGCCCCGCCGGCAACACCCGCATCCAGCTCTTCCGCGACAACGTCATCACCGCCACGTGCGCGGCACCAGACTGCCAAGAGTTCACGACCGATGCGATGGGCCAGGCCCCAGCGATGACGCTCTCGGGCGGCTGGTACGCCTACCGTGTCTTCCAGAACCTCACGGGCGGCACGGACGCGACGCGCTTCACCGACTCGGTTCAGTACAACAAGGCCGCGCCGACGACGGCAGGCGGCACGGCCGAGGGCAACGCGATCTCGCTTGCGACGATCAACCTCATCCCTGCCTCCCTTGGCCTTGAGCGCGAGGCCGGCACCACCCTCCTCGCAGGCCGCGTTCAAGACTGCGCGGGCACCAACATTGAGGGCGCGATCGTCCGCGCGTTCCGTCCGGACGGGACTGAGATCGCCGAGGCGCCAGCCGATGTCTCCACCGGCGTCCACTACCGCTACTTCCGCCGCTTCGGCACCGAGTCGCGTCCGAGCAACGATCAGGAGACGACGAACTTCGAGGGCCTCTTCGGCGCGATCAACATTCCCGTGCTTCCCGGCCGCATTCGCGTGGAGACCTGGCTCAAGCCGAGCGCGACCGCCGAGCCCACGCTTGCGGGCTGCGAGTCGATCCAAGTGCTCCCAAATGGGGTCAGCACGATCAACATCGGTGGCCTCCGCAACGACTACGCCTCGGAAGACCCCTGCTCAATCTACAACCCCTAAGACGCATTTTCGTGTTCTGCTCTGTCTTCGGGCGAGTGCGAACGCGCGTGGTTGTGCGCACCCATCGAACCTGATCGAGGAGTGATCCGATGACTCTTGTTGGCGTGAAGTCGCTTGGCGTGAAGTCGCTCAAAGCGATGGCGATCTCTGGCCTCTCTGGCCTGGCTCTCTCTGCGAGCGCGTCGAGCGTGCTTGCCCAGGAGGCTGCTCCCTCGGCGAACACGGCCGAGGGCGCACCGACCGAGGCGGCACCTGCCGAGGCGACACCTGCCGAAGCACCTGCCGAGGCAACCGAGGAGGTTGCAGTCGAGGCGCAGGCCTCGCCGGAGGCTGCGCTCTACGAGGAAGAGCTTCCCGAGGAGCCGCCACCACCCCCGCCGCCTCCGCCGCCCTCTGCGGCGCCACCTGCGCCAGGAAGCCAGATCTATCGTCCCGCCTCGGACATCCCGATCGACTTCCAGCTTCACGGCTACTACCGCGCGCGCATCGGCGTTTGGGATTCGATGCCGATCGCGAACCCGGATCGCACGGTCGGCTCAAGCCGTGATGGCGCAACGGACGTGGCGTTTGGCTACATGCGCCTTCGCGTGGAGCCGACCATCTCGTTCGGCGCGAACCGCTACCAGCCCGTCGCCACGTTGCGTGCGCAGATCGACATGCTCGACAACGTCGTCTTCGGCGACAACGCCAGGCAGGCCTCGACGCCCATCTTCGGAAACGATCCCTCGAATACGAGCCTCTTCTCCGGAGCCAACTGGGGCTCGGACTCGGCGCCGATTTTCCTGCGCCGCCTCTGGCTCGAGTTCATGACGCCCGTCGGTCAGATCCGCATCGGTCGCCAGGGCTCCAACGGCGGCCTGGGCCTGCTCTTCAACGATGGCGGAACAGGCCAGCTCGGCATCGCGCCGGATCAGTCCTTCCGCAACGACTTCGGCGATGCACTCGGAGGCACCACCTTCGACCGCATCATCTTCCTCACGCGTCCGCTCAACATCGTGAACACGCTCGGCAGCACGCACATCGCGGAGCGCCGTGGCCCCGATGGATTGCCCACGACGCCGCTCGTCCTTGGTCTCGCCTACGACTGGCTCGCAGAGGACACGCGCGGCCTTGGCTCCACGGCCCAGCCCCGCTCGAACGTCCCCTTCGGCTTTGTCTCTGGAAGCGACTACTCGCCGACGGGCAGCGCACCGCTCGCGGGCGGCGATGACGTCTGGCAGACGACGCTCATCCTCGCGTGGTCCGACCCTGACTTCAACATGGAGGTCAACGCACGCGACGACCTCATGGCCGGCCTCGTGATGGTCCACCGCGGCCAGCAGCGCACGCGCTCGGACATCTGGATCGGCGACCTCTTCTACCGCCTCCGCTACTCCGCCTTCGGCCGCAGCGGCCCGCAGCTCTACACCGAGGGCGAGATCTACACGATCCAGGGGACGTCGAACGGCGTGAGCCTCACGGGTGATTTCTGCGACACGCCCGAGGGCTGTGATTTCAACGACGACGGCAACCCCGACCAGAACTCGTACGGCACGACGCAGCGCCAGCTCGGCGCGAACATCTGGGGCGGCGCGGAGCGCATCGGCTTCGAGGATCAACTCTGGAGCGCGACGGTCGAGGCAGGCTTCTCGACGGGCCAGGCAGGCGCCTCGCTCATCGGCAACACGCTCTTCACGCAGCGCCCGAGCAACCCCAACTACCAGATGGGCATGCTCCTCTACCCCGTCGTGCTCAACGTCCGCACGGCCAACGCCTACAGCTTCTCGAACGCCGTTTGGTCGAACGGCGGCGTGTGGAACTCGGCCTACCTTGCGCCGCAGGTTCGCCTTCGCCCGATGGGCCAGAACGGTGGCCTTGAGGTCATCGGACAGTTCATCGTGGCCTTCGCCGATCAGCTGAACGGCCCGCTCAACCGCGCCGCTGGCGGCTCCACGGGCACATGCCCCGCGCTCGTCAGCTCGAACTGCTTCCTCGGCTGGGAGGCCGACCTGGCGCTCAAGGTGAGCTGGGGCCCGCACGACGAGATGCGCTGGAGCAACGAGTTCGGCGTCATGGGCGTCGGCGATGCCATCGGCGGCTTCGATGCCTCGCGCACCGACGCGATGGGCAACAACAACTGGGGCCGCCTGACGGACCCGATCCTCTGGACGCTTCAGTCCCGCATCGCCTTCGTCTTCTGAGCGACGAACCGAGAGACCCACCAAGACAAAAGCCCTCGCCTCGGCGGGGGCTTCGTCGTTCCGTCTCCACGTGGAGTGTCGCCAGTCGGTCGCCGCCTCGGACTCGGTCGCCGCCTCGGACTCGGTCGCCGACTCTGCATCGGTCGCCGACTCTGCATCGGACGCTGACTCTGCATCGGACGCTGACTCTGCATCGGACGCTGACTCTGCATCGGACGCTGACTCTGCATCGGACGCTGACTCTGCATCGCAAGCGAACAGAGGAGATGACTGGACGCCGCGTTGGTGCTCGGTCGGCAACATCTCGTGCGAGGGCCGCGTGGACACGCTCGCTGCGTTCTGGGTGGTTCCTCAAGTCGGCGTGCTGGCGCAGTGGCTGGGTCGGAGGGACGCCCAAACCCCGAGAACGCGCTCGACAGCCTTCCCAAATCTCCGCCGGTGACCTCACCTCAACCGAGAAGTTTTTGAAAATCTCCCGGTCTGACCTCACCTCAGAAAAAAGATTTTTAAAAACTCCCGGCCTGACTCCACCTCAAGCGAGGAGATTTTAAAAACTCCCGGCCTGACCTCACCTCAGAAAAAAAGATTTTTAAAAACTCCCGGTCTGACCTCACCTCAGAAAAAAGATTTTTAAAAACTCCCGGTCTGACCTCACCTCAGAAAAAAGATTTTTAAAAACTCCCGGTCTGACCTCACCTCAAGCGCGGAGTTTTTAAAAAACTTTTGGCCTGACTCCACCTCAAAAACGCCCTATTTCGCAGGCAAAGACGTCGGTGTAGTGTCCCTGGGATGCAGGCAATTGCTTCTTGGCCGCCGCAGAGCGTGGGCGCTTGGCTCCTCGCGCAAGGGTGGCGTATCGAGGCTGAGACTGAGCCTGGTGCGCCATCGATGCCCCGTGTCGACCAAGCCCTCGTGCTGGCCCCGCCCGGTAGCTCGCGGCCGCGTCCACGCGACAACACGTCGCTTGAGCGCCTGCTGGCTGCCGTCGACGACGACGGTTTGCGCCTCCCACCTGCCTCCTTCCGCACTGGCGGACGCTGGGCACCTTCCTCGCTGCTGCTGGCGCCGATCGCCGAGGGCGCAGCGTGGTCGGGCGATCTGCGGGCGTTGGTTGCGCCACCGCCCCCATCGGGCCTGCTGCAGTGGCTCCGAGATACCTGGCCCTCGATGGCGGCGGACTACAGAAGTGCGCGCGTCGGCGACCTTGAGGCTCGGATGCTTCGCGCCGAGAACGATGTCGAGGATGAGAGCCTGGACCGCACAGGGGTGCTTCGTCATCAGCTCGCCGTGAACGGCGCAGGCGTCCACGAGGTCGTCGAGCCAATCGCCTGGGCCGATCTCCACGCGCCCTCGGCCGAGGCCATCGCCAGCATCGACCTCTGGTGGGAGGCCGCCGCGGCGACGGTGGCGCGCGCGCTGAGGCGCGACCCCACGCAAACCATCGAGCTCGTCCCGCTCTCAAGGTGGCTCGCCGAGTGGACGGCGTTCGGACCGCCCGCACCGAGGCCCGCACCGATCGCGTGGTCAGGCACGCCACGCCTCATCGTCATCACACCCTGGCAGGCCGCGCGACGGACACGCACCTGGGCAGTCACCGCGGCCCTTCGTGCGGAGAACCTCGTCATCGAGCTCGAGGAGCGTCGCCAGGGTGTCCGCGTCTGCATCCGCGACGGCGACACGATCGAAGAGCTCTATCGAAACGAAGCGATGCTCGGCCACCAGGTCAGCGGCTCGGACGCGCTGATGCGGGCGCTGCTGCAGCGGCTCGGTGACGCGCTCGAAGACGACGCCACCGCAGCGCGATTCGCTTGGCCCGCCGACGACGACCAGCGCATCGACCACGATTGGCGCATCCAGGTCGACGCGTTCACGACCGATGCACCGAGCCCACTCGGCCCGCTTGCAGAACGCCTGGTGCAGATGCTCGGCGGGACGCTGACGCGGTGAACGACGCGAACCTCCGCAGCGCCCTTCACAGCTTCATCGGCCAGCGCTTCACGCGTCCCGTCTCATGCATGAACTCGTGCAGCGTCGCGCCGAGCTCGAAGTCCGAGTCCTTGCGAAGCAGCAGGCCAAGACAGTCGCCGACACCGTTCTCCGCAACGGCCACCGCGCCCCAGGACTCGGGATGCTCAAGCTCGTATCCGTGCTGGTCGAGCAGGTACATCTTGCTCGGTGAGAGCAGGCGATAGCCGCGACGCTTGATGCGGGCTTTCTGCACGTCTTCAAGCGACGCGAACTCCTCCGGGAAGACGCGCAGAAGGCGCTTCTCGGCCTGCCCAAGCACGCCCTTCTTGGGCTCGTACGTGGAGGGCAACGCCGTGGCCTTCGCCATCATCCGCGCGCGCTTGGTGGCGAAGAATTCTTGGGTATTGGTGAGCACGATGGGAGCGACTTCGAGAGCTCTCGGTGCCACCAGCGCAGCGACGGGGTCGGCATCTTTCGCGATCGAGAAGCGCATCACCGCGGCAGGCGAGAACGTCAGGTTCGGCACGGCCTGCGCGCGCAGCAGCGTCATCGCGCGTCGACTCAGGACGAGCTGCGGCATCTGAATCGAGAGCCCCCTCTCCAGCCGCCGCGCGATCAGCAAATCGTAGGGCTGTGCGAGCACCTCGCCCTCGTGGAACATGGCCTCGAAACGCAGGACCACGGGCTGACCCGCGAGCTTCTTCGTCGGCTTGAGTGCGACTTCGTGAAACGCGTGCGGTGGCAACACGAGCGAGGCAAACGTGTCCTGCAGCGCGCGGTCCACGACGAGGCATGCGCCCTTCATCAGCACCTTCGCATCGCCCATCGGCACGGTGCGACGCGGCCCCTGCGCATACGAATTCACCGCCACCGCAACGCGCTCGCCCTCCTTGAGCTTCGTGAAGGCGTGCACATCGACATCGACGGTTGGCAGCACGCCATGCGCATCGCTGACGCCGACAAAGCAAAAGTCGTAGTGCGGTTCGCGCGCAAAGAACGCTTCCAGAAATGCGAGCGGTGCATCGCCCAGCGCGGGCACACAGACGTCGTCGTAGAGGCGGCGCAGCACGGCGGAAGGAAAGTTCGTGACGTTGCGGTGCCCCTCTTCGAAGAGCGGCCCGAGCGCGAGCGACCAGGCCTTCGTCCATGGTGACGACGACGACTCCATCACACGCGGCCAAGCGATGTGCTGAAGGTTTGCCTGCGCCTCTTCCAGCGTCAGCGAGGCGAGCGGACGCGACTTCTCCAGTGCGCAGCCATACGACCAGGGCGCAATCACATCGCCGAGCGTCTTGGCCTCGGGCTCCTCGAACTTCACGGGCGGACGCGCCGTGCTGGCTGGCAAGAGCGCCCGCATCGACTCTGTCCACACGATGGCTGGGTTCTGAAAGATGCGATGCGGATCAAAGCGCGCGAGGTGCTGCGCGATGAACGACTCCGACCAATCGAGGTGCTCGTTCAGCGTGATGCCCGGCCAGGAGAGGTCATCGGCAAAGCGCGTGATGAAGTCGCGCGGCAGCGGGTGAAAGAGCGAGACGAGATGCACCGCGAGGCGCGCTTCGGCTTCGAAGAAAGGCTCGATCTTCATGGGCGCATGTTCTACGGATTCGCAGGCGCTTGCCTCCCTTCTTCGCGGTCGGCATCAAGCCAAGTGTTGCATCAGGGTGCGATACGATGAGTGCATCATGCGTCGCGCTGGTTTCATCGTAGGTGCTTCAATCTTCCTGACCGCAGCCTGCGCTCAACCAGGGGCAGACGGCGCGGCAGGTCCACGAGGAGCGCCTGGTCCCGCGGGCGCAGTTGGCGCTGTCGGCCCTGCAGGCCCTGCTGGACCCTCGGGGCCTGCTGGCGCGGCGGGCAACTTGGTCTCGGACCCGGGCGTTCCTCGAATCGTTTGGGCCGGGCCCACCAGCGTTCGCGTGTTTCGTGGCTCGGGGGTCGCGCTCAACGGCTTTCGCTACGCGGGCGCGTACTCAAGGCACGACGGCCCCATCGTGCCGTGGTCGCGACTCGACACAAACGTCTTCGAGTACTCCGCGAATCTCTCCGGCTACTCGGATCCCGCGCTCACAACCGCGCAGCCTGCGCTCTGGGTCGCGCTCTTCGCCGCGCGGGCTGCAGGCGCCGAGGGCGCAGAGCTGCGGTTCGCTCCCTTTCTGGAGGTCGCGGCGTACGACAACGCGACCGGTGTCACGCAGATCGCGGCCTACTCCGGTGCGCTCGACGCTGCCTTCTTTCGCGACGCCGAGGCGCTGATCGTGACCCGCAATCGCGTGCACGTCTTCGAGACCGTGCGCGTGCGAGACAACAGCGCGACGTCGGTCACGCTCCCCGCCGGGCTGCAGCTGGTGGAGGGCGATCGACTCCTGCTGGCGCCGGGCGCTGCGGTCGACTTCAAGTACATGCACTCGTTGCTGCTGGACCTATCGCCGACGGTCGGACGCGGCTTTGAGTGGCGCAACTTTCTTCAGCTGGGACGGAGCACATCGTCCTATCACGGCTCTGTGTGCGGAGACTTCACGAGCACGACGTGGACGAGCTGCTCGCTGCGCGGGGTGGTCGCGCCGTTGGCGACTGGCGCGATCGTGAGCGGTCAGGCGTTCAATCCCGGCACGACGGCGACTGGTCCCGTACTTCGACTGTCACACGACAGTGCGAATCACGTGATCGCGTCGTTCGGACTCGACCGCTCGGCGGTTGCGGGAAGCGGCGCGTCGAGCACGACCGTCATTCCGATCGACGCCGCGCAGCAAACGTGGGGAGCGGTCTCGGCATCAGGAATCACCGGGCGATTGACGCTCTACGGCTGGAGCGAGGAGTAGCCGACGAAGCGCGACCGCGCTGTCTTCGCCTGTCGCCGAAGGTTTCTGGTTGAGGCATGTGACGCGTCGAACCGCATCGCGGCTTCCTTTCGCATTGCGGCATCCACCGCATTCCGTTACCGCTCGCCCCCCTATGTCGGCCCGCGAGCTCATCGTCCTCGGTACGTCCAGCCAAGTGCCGACGCGATACCGCAACCACAACGGTTACCTGCTGCGTTGGGATGACGAGGGCTTTCTCTTCGACCCGGGCGAGGGCACGCAGCGCCAGATGATTTATGCGGAAGTCACCGTGACGCAGGTGACGCGCATCTTCATCACGCACTTTCACGGCGACCATTGCCTCGGCCTCGCGGGCCTTCATCAGCGCATCAGCCTCGACCGCGTGCCGCACGAGATCGAGATCCACTACCCCGCCTCAGGCCAGCTCTTCTACGAGCGCCTTCGCTACGCCTCGGCCTACCACGAGGTCGGCATCATCGCGCCGAGGCCCATCCGCCAAGAGGGCATCATCACCAAGACCAAGAAGGTGCAGGTGCGCGCGCTGCGTCTCGATCACGGCATCGAGACCTACGGCTATCGCCTGGAAGAGCACGACGGCCGCACGATGCTCCCCGAGGAACTGGCCAAGCGCGGCGTGAAGGGCCCCGTGATCAAGGAGCTGATCAAGCACGGCGAGATCACGGTCGACGGCAACCTTGTGAAGCTCGATGACGTGAGCCTCTTCAAGCGCGGTCAGAGCTTCGCGATGGTCATGGACACGCGCCTCACGGACAACTGCTTCGAGCTCGCCAAGGGCGTCGACATGCTCCTCTGCGAGTCCACCTACCTCGACTCCGAGGAGCGCGAGGCCAAGGCCCACGGCCACATGACGGCGCGACAGGCCGGCATCATCGCGCGCGAGGCGGGTGTCCGAAAGCTCGTGCTCACGCACTTCTCGCAGCGCTACGGCTCGACCAAGCCCTTCGTTGAAGAGGCCCGCCAAGAGTTCGACGGCGAGGTGATCGCCGTGCGCGATTGCGACCGCGTGAGCGTTCCGAAGAGGCCGGGCTCTGAGGGCGAAGACGAGGGCTGAGGATCCAAACAGCGCCTCCACACACGGTTGGACCTGACCTTCCTCAACGTATCCAAATCGGAGCCCGCGTCGCGCAGGCTCCTCAACTATCGTAGCCCGCCTTGTTCACGCACAATGGTGCTGGTCGTTCACCGGCTTGGCTTCACCCCACCAAAGTCAAGTCGCAAGACACGGCGGCAAGCTGGTGATCAAGTTCGTCGCGAACATACGCAACAACCCTAAGCGGCGCGTATCCACACATCTGCAAGTCTCGTCGCGCCACAGCATCTGTCTCAGGTAGCGGGAACGAACGCCTGTATCCACCGCCGTTCGCGCTTGGCGCTGGCAACGTTTCCCGATAGCTGTGCATCAACTGCCCGGCGGAGTTGATGTACTCAACGCGAAGCGAGGCGGGGAGATGTCGTCGATCCTCAGTACCTACAAGGACATGAATCGCGTGTCGTCCAGAAATCTCGATTCGCGCGAAAGCAGTGCCGATCGGTCGTTCGTACTGGCTCAAAGCGACGGGGAAGTCTTCAAGTGGTCCCTTTGATTTCGGGGTCTGCCCTCCCTCGACCAGCCGACTCGCGACATTGAACGCCATTTCAGCAGAGATCGTCGAACTTCCTAGGTCTGCTGGGGACCATTTCATTGCCGTAAGCAACGCGTGGGTGAATGCTCCATTCTCTAGCGCTGGCAGCTCCTTCGCAGTCTGGTGTGCGCCCGAGGCAAACATAGCTCTCGTGCCAGGCACTGATTTCACCAAGGTTGCGATCCACGAAGAGTTTACCGCTCCGGCTAGGCCGCCGACCTTTACCTCGTTGAGGTACGAGGCTGCATAGCAAGAATCAAGAATCAGAAGCGTGCGCTTCGCCCGTGAAGCTCGGAGCGCCTCAGCAATCTCGGTGTGGTGAATCGTCCGGTCGCTTGCCGCGATTCCTTCCGGCGACCCGTGGCCGGAGAAATAGAACGTCAGCGCGTCTGCGAACTTCCTGACCGACAAGCGATCCAGGATCTCACGCGCAGTGGCACGCGCCCCAAGCAGCAACAGATCGTTGGGGCGGCTATCCGGCAGCGGTCCAAGCGCACTCGTCACAAACCGGGCGAAGTCCGTTGCATCTTTCTCGGCGAACTCGAGAGTGGGAGCATTTGGCGTCTGGTTCACTCCAACCAGAACGCAAGCGTAAGTAAAGGTCATACGAGGACGGTAATCACATCGCCTACGAAACCAACCTGGCTGAACGGACGAGCAACCACCGCTTGATCGATTTGGTCACGTTCGCCGACCATTTGAGCGCCCGAAGCTGTACGCAAATGGTGGCATCGCTGATTGGGAACTCACAGCCCATAGAGTGCTCGAACAACATCTGCTGTGGTCGTAATCGAGTCTGAACCCGGCTCTGCGGTGCCGTTGTGACTCTGGACTGAACGAAAGAGGAGAACACCTTCCGTCGAGCCATCCACCCGATGGTTGACGTCGCGGTCCGGAGCGCCGGGGACAAGCCCTGAAGTTGCTGCCCAAACCTCAAGGTTGTTCAGCGCAGAGAACGGGGTGATGTCTTCGATGTCCTGGGCGCCGACCACGCCCGCCACTGTGAAGGCATCCACGACGTTCCACGGGGCGAATGGCCAGGACACACCAGTTCGGATTGTGTAGTCCTGAATCACCGCGCCCCAAGCGTCGCCAAAGCCGAACGCCGCCTTGGCTTGCCATCCATTGGACACTGCGTCGAGATCGACGAGCAGATCCACCGGAATCGGCGCGCCTTCTGACTCAAGTACATGAAGTGCGAGATGGCTCCACACCGTTCCGTGAGAGTGGGCGACCACGATGATCCTCGTCGGATTGTCCCAGTCCGAAACGTACACGTCGCGTGCGGTGCGAAGAGCGTTCAGCAATGAGAGAAACCCTCGCGCCGCAGGGGTTCCGGGCAACGCCGCCGCAGCGGGAACGTCATAGAAGTTGTCGGTCACGAGAAACTGTTCGACGACGCCGCCGCGTTCCAACAAGGACCGGGCGATGGCCGCCGGTATGCCATCGCGGCCCAGGTATTCGATGTTCGGATACGTCCCACACGTCGCTGGATTGCAGTGACCCGACACCGCGACGACAAGAACATCGGGGATTCCAGGGGGGCGTAGATGTGGCACGCGCGCATCTGCAACTCCGACATCGGACGCGAAGCCGGAGTCACGCCCGCCGTCCACGAAACTGGAGTCGAATCCAGCATCAGCTTGTGCATCAGGGAACGAACCGGTGTCCAACGCAGCGATGTCCCGTGCATCAAGCCCAGCGTCAATCGCAAGCGCCGCGTCTCTCCGCGCATCGGGACGACCTGCATCGGGAATAATCGAAGCGTCAATAACAGCGCAGAAGATGAAGGCCGAGCATGCATCGTCGTCACAGTCGGCACTGCCATCCCCGTCGTTGTCATCACCATCGGCACACTCGACAGCTGTCTCCTCCGTCACGATCGAAATGGAATCGAACGCCATGGCCGCATCGATTCTCCGAGGCGACTCAGCGCATCCAACAAGTCCCCCCAACGTGAACGCACTCATCAACAGAACTCGCTTCATTTCAAGGCCCCTTCAGGTTCAGTCATCACGCTCGCATGAGCGCGACGCTCACCGCCACTCAGACTTCGCTGCCCCGCCGCACCAACGCCCGCTGAATCTCCACCTTCGTCATCGGCCCACGCAGCACCGAGAGCGTGTGCCTCGACTGCAAGAGCCGCATCGACGGCTCGTGCACATTCCGCATCAGAAACCAACGCGGCGGGATGCGCTTGACGATGTCGGCAAGAATCGCCGACTCAGAGAGCGCACGCGGCTTCTTCGCCTTCGCCATCTTCGGCGCGAAGGGCGCCTTCGGCTGCGCCTCGCTCGGTAGCTCACCGAAGCCGGTGCTCGTTGCCAGCGCATCCAAGACGCGGTGCCTGTCCGCATCCGTTTGCAGGCGTCCGATGCACCACACGCCTGCGTTGCTCAGCGCGCGGTAGTCGATGTCCATCGGGTTCTGCGTGGCGAGCAAGACGCCCACGCCGAACGCACGCGCTTGCTTCATCAAGGAGACAATCGGGCGCTTCGTTGCCGGGTTCGCGGGGTGTGGCGGGAGGAAGCCGTAGACCTCGTCGAAGACGAGCAGGCCGCGTAGTCCGTCGGTGCCGGGCTGCGTTCGCATCCACACGGCGAACTCTTCGAGGATGATCGAGAGCACGAGCTCGCGTTGCTGATCGTCGAGGTGCGCGACGCTCACGATCGTCAGTGGCGTCTTGCCGTCTTTGCCACGCGCCATCCACGCGCCGACGTCGAGCGTTGCGCCCGTGCGCCAGCTCGCAAACGCTGGTGCCGCAAGGATTCCATTGAGCGCCGACGCAAGCTCGTTGCGCTCGCGCGGGCTCATGAACGCATCGATCTCCTGCACGCCAATCTCGGCAATCGGCGGCTCCTCCACATCGCGCACGATGTCGCCCAGCGGCGCATCGAGGCCCATGCGCAGGCGACGCTCGGCGAGCACCGAGAGCAGCACATGCTCCTTGCTCTGCGCAGGCTCCGGGTCGCGACATCAGCTGGTTGGTGTTCATCGATCCCTCATGGGCTACCCGAGCCCTGGGGAGCGTGTGCGGGATGGCGGCGGGGTTGGCAAGGTCTCGCCGAGTTGCTCCGCATGAATCGCGCAAGCTCAGTCTATTGGCGGCGGAATCTCCGGCGACTGCCACGACCGCGCGGGAGCAACCTCCGAGCGGTAGCAAACGTTGTCTACGCAGACCTGATTCTCGGGGCAGCCCATCATGTTGTTCTCGCAACTCTGAGCGAGCAGGTCTGCTTCGCAGAAGGCGAAGTCGCCGGTTGGTGAGGTGAAGCGAACACAGACACCGTTGGTGCAGGGGTTGGGAAGCGAGGGGTCGCAAGTCTCGCGACAAACGTCAGCACCAGAGTTTCTCGGGTCGCAGAACGCCCCGCCTCCGCAAAACCGATCGTCAGAATGGTCTGAACGCGCAGAGCATCCCGGGAGGCACGTCTCCGACTGAATGTCGCAACGCAAGCCGGGCGCACACGTGTCGAGCCGGTTTGACTCACGGTCGTACTCACAGCTTTCACCGACCTGCCGCGTACCGCGGAGTTCATCGCACGCTCCGACCAAATGCTCGCAAAGGGCTGGTTGCGGGCAGTCCGACCGCCGGTCGCATGAGGGCAAGCAGCGCGTGACAGTTTCGCCTAGGAACCGAGTGCACGAGTAGCCCGTCGGGCATGGGTCGGAATCGCACACGCGACCCGTTGGCGATGGACAGCCCATGAGGGCGCCGGCGAGGCAAGTCATCAACGTCACACGTCTCATCGGGTCCTCCTTGCAAAACATCCCACCCACGAAAGAAGAGCCTGCTCCCCGCACGCGCCGTGGCGAAGGGTCATCTCTTCTGGGGCTACACACTCCCACGTCTCGTCGGTGCCATCGCACACCTGGCCCAGCGGACAGTTGTCGGGAACGACCGTGCTGGTTGCTTCTCCAGTGCTCTCGCAATCTCTCGCATCATCCAACGTGTGGCACCTCCCGAAGTAGCAGACGGTCCCGTCTGGGCACTGCCAGTCGTCGCGCGCGTCGCAAACTGGTGTGCAGACCTGCGCGACGCACGCAAAACCGGGAGTACAGTCGCTGTGGGTGGCGCAGTCAGCAGCGATGCAATCACCTCCCGCGCCCGGGCCAACCGTCCTGCAGCGCTCTCCTGCTTGGCAGTCGGTCGTGCCTTCGCAATTTGCCTGCGGATTCCTCGGATCGGCCCCCGGAAAACACGCTCCTGCTCCAGTCGCCGGGTTGACCAGGAGGCAAGCCTCGCCGGTCGGGCACGCCGCGCCGGACAACGCATCGCACGGTGAGGTGCACACGCGCACGACTGAGCTTCCGAATCGCTGGCACAGCTCACCAGGCATGCAGTCTCTCAGGTCACTGCAGATACGGCGCTCCGGGCGAAGCGCGTCTGACCGGTTCGCGTCGGGAGACGACGTGGTCGCGAAGCAACCGGAAATCAGGAGTGACCCAAGCAGGATCAACAACCGATTCATAGCGGATCACATCCTGCTGGCCCCGGACTCATCGCCGAACACGTGCCGGTCGTACCGCACGTACCGCATAGGATCTGTGTGGTGTCGGACCGGAGGCCACACGAAGCCGGATAGCGGTTGGACAGAGCCTCGGTGGTTGCTGAGGGGATACACGCGCGACATTCCCAGAATTCACGCGATCCACCTGGCGAACTCGGCGACGTCCACCTTATTAGCGGTTCGTTCGACATGAAGCACGAGTCGTTAGCCATGGATGTTTGGCCAGGCGCAAAACATACGTTTCCCCGTCGGCAACCAAAGAACGGCGTTCCATAGGTCGCATGGGTCATCTGTTGACCCCAGCCCGAGGATGAGAGCGTTGGGCCGAACAGCCCAGCAACACCCGCAGTACCCCAGCAACCGAGTCCCCCAGTGTTGCAGCTTGCACCAGGAACGCTCGTCGCGTTGCAATCGGCATCGTTCGTCCTCGACCCGCATAGTCCAGTCCCAGCGACACATGTCTCCTCAAAGCAAGAGCTTCGCGTGGGACCCACTGGGGACGACAGCAACAGTGGATCCCCGTCGTTGCATCCGTTGGCCCGGAGAAGTGCCCAACTATTGCCGATAAGCGCAGCACCAACTACATCCCCGGGCTCCGTACGCGTCGTGTCCGCTGGAGTCTGAGCCCCGCATGTGCCCGTGAGGGGGTCGCAGCTTATTCGGTCAGTGGGACTAGAGTTATGCGGTAGTGTGCATGGCACACCGTCGGCTTGACACAGCCAGTCCAGAGGAGCGGGCGGAAGCGGTAGCGCCCCAATGCTCCCCGCACACCGCACGGGCAGACCATCGATCGTAGAAGACGAGGGTGTGAAGCCCGTCACGCCCAGCAACTGCACCTGCAGCTGGCGAAGGGACGGATTTAGAACGAACT
The DNA here is from genome assembly GCA_044373065.1 of Sandaracinaceae bacterium. Classification (GTDB taxonomy): domain Bacteria; phylum Myxococcota_A; class Polyangia; order Polyangiales; family Sandaracinaceae; genus JAFLCL01. The sequence continues at coordinate 2,741 of JBILQT010000034.1, read as the reverse complement.
GTCGACAAAGACTGTTCGAGGGGTCGGGCTCGAAGCACATATCGTCGATGGTGCAAACGTTCCCATCGGTCTCACAGCCGCCGTTGTGGATCGCTGGCGGCCCACCAACGAGAAGCGGTTCGAGAGGCCCGCGGTCTCGGCAGCTCGCGACTGACGTGTCGAGCACATTTTGGTTCGGCGCCAAAAGGCCCGTGATGGTGCCGCACGCAGCGCCGACGCAGTTGGAGGCTGCAGAGAACCCATCCCACGCCGGACCCCTGGCACCCTCGCATCGAGCCCTGCCGTTGCATGAGCAGCGGTCCCACTGAGTCTCGCAGTGCATATCGAACTCGCGGTAGCTACACCCACTTGCATTCTGGGGAACGGTGTTCGTGAAGGGTGGTGTGGGTACGATCGAATCCGCAACGCCATTGCAAAACCCCTGCGTACAAGCTCCCCGCCGACAGACTGCAGCGGCAGCTGTGTTCCGACATGCATTCACACCGAAGGAGATCGCCCGACATTCGTCAACCGTGCAGCTCATCCCGTCGTTGCAAATTGACCCACCGCCTTCGTCGACCGTGCCATTGCAGTTGTCGTCTACTCCGTTGCAAATCTCGGAAATGACGCACGGTCCCCACTGCCCAGTCGACTGGCACCACTGCCGACCTGTGCGCGGACAGTTGACTGGGGAGCACGACCGAAAGCTCTGCGTCGCTGGATTGCAGGAGTTGCTGCCACCGCCGGCCTGAATCCTCGGGTCCCCCGTCCGCTCCGCACTCGGCCGCACCCGCCTCGGCGCAAAGTACCCGGCCGGACGCACGTCAAACCCTGCTCCAGGCACCGCGACATACGCCGCACTCAGACCCTCGCCCTCCACGGCGACCAGCCCCTCTTCCGTAAACGTGCAGCGCACCTCATCGGAGGCGAGCGTCGCAGCATCCACGTTCGGGTCGGTCGTCCCAGCGCAGTTCACGACTTCGGTCAGACCGGCCGGAATCGTCGTCCCGTCCGCGCCGAGATAGCCAATCGTCTCCATCGAAGCACGGGTCACGGTTACGGAGAGCGACTCGCCCTCGGCCAGACGCCGATCAAGCAGCAGCGTGCGGATGCCCGTGCGATCTGTGTGCGCGAGCACGCCGTCCACGCCCTCGGTTGCCGCGTGGAGCACGGCGACAGAGACGCGCCCGTTCGACGTTGCAGGCACGCGGATGGCGCCACGCTCCTCACGCGTCGGCGAGGTCTCCGGGTCGCTGCCGTCGTTCGTATACGCCAGGCGCAGCACGGAATAGCGGATGTCTTCACGGACGATGGAGGCGCCGTCCGGCGACAGCTCCACATCCGTGATGTACCAATCACCCACCCGTCGCATCGCGCCGACGGCAGGCAACGTCTCGCTCCACGCATACGCATTCGTTCGGGCGAATTCAGTCGTATCGCCGCAGTTGCCGATCGCATCGCAGACGCCACTCGTCGCCGTCAGCGCGCAGCTCGCGCCCTCGACCGAGTAGACGACATCGCAGCATCCGCGCGCCTCGTCGAAGTAGCCGCGCTGACAGGGACCATCCAGCGCCGCGCATTGCGCACCCGCCACACCATCGACGGTGCCGGTGCCTGCGTTCTCGCAGAGATTCGAAGTCGTTGCTTGGCCAAGCAATCCGGCGTCGGTGCAGCCCGAGAAGGCACGCGCGACCAGCGAAACCGCGAGCGACTCTTCGGGGCTCACGCCATCGACGAGGGCAGCTTCGAGGTCGGAGACGCGGCGCAGGGCCCATGGGCCGCGCTGAAAGACCATCCCGCGTAGGCTTGGAAGCGCTTCGAGCTGCAAGGCCAAGAGCGAGCGCGCTTGCGATGCGTCATCGCCGGTCAGCCCTTCGCACTGCGCAGCGTGCGTGTGCTCGCACACCGAACGCCATTGCTCTGCGCTCTGGGTGCAGATGCCAGCACGGCCTCCGCGCGCATCGACCGCACCCGCGTCGTCTTCTAGCCCCGTTGCCCCATCGCGCGTGTGCACAGCACAGCTAGCTACGAAGGCTGTCTGGACAGACAGACAGACAGACAGTGCGAATCGCGTACCAAACTTTGGTGTGTTCATCTCAAAACCTCTCGAGAACCCATGGGCAACCCGTGCCCTGCCTGCCTTTTGGAGGAGGCTTCCCAAGTTGGCAAGTCAGTTTCTGAGTTGACGCCAAGTCGTCACTTGGGCCGCTTGGCAATACCCTCGGGCAACTTGGGGCCAATGGCCCACGATGCGTCGCCCTACTCCGAAGCCGCCCCACCCCGCCGCCGCATCAACGCCCGCTGAATCTCCACCTTCGTCATCGGCCCCCGCAGCACCGAGAGCGTATGCCTCGACTGCAGCAATCGCATCGAAGGCTCGTGCACATTCCGCATCAGAAACCAGCGCGGCGGAATCCTCTTCACGATGTCCGCAAGAATCGCGGACTCAGTGAGCGCGCGCGGCTTCTTCGCCTTCGCCATCTTCGGCGCGAACGGCGCTTTCGGCTGTGCATCACTCGGCAGCTCACCGAAGCCCGTGCTCGTCGCGAGCGCGTCGAGCACGCGGTGCCTGTCCGCATCCGTCTGAAGGCGTCCGATGCACCACACGCCTGCGTTGCTCAGCGCGCGGTAGTCGATGTCCATCGGGTTCTGCGTCGCGAGCAAGACGCCCACGCCGAACGCGCGTGCTTGCTTCATCAAGGAGACAATCGGGCGCTTCGTTGCGGGGTTCGCGGGGTGCGGCGGGAGGAAGCCGTAGACCT
>JBILQT010000255.1:0-10304 GCA_044373065.1 Sandaracinaceae bacterium | reverse complement strand
GCGATCTCGCGGGATGTCGCGATGCGAAGGCTCTTTGCGCCAGAGGTTGCGGATGGCCTCGCGGGCCGACCTGCCGATCGATTCGCCGTCGCGCTGCTCATCTGGGAGGCGCTCGAGGGAAAGGCGCCCCCTCCCGCGCCACGCGCGAAAGATTCTTCGTTCGCGACGATGGGTGAGTTGCTCTGTCGGTACCTCACGCCAGACCCCGCAGAGCGCCCTTCCACGCTGCGGCCTCTCGTCGAAGCCTTGGCCGAGGGCGGCAAGATCAGCTGGCTCCCTGATGCGCTGGCAACGCGCGGTGAGCGCATCAAAGCCAAGCGCGAGCCGAGCGCGAGCAAAGACCTAGACCCTGCCCTCGTCGCTGCCGCCCGCGCCGCCTCAACGATCTCCAACACCGGGACATTCAAGCTCGACGACGACGAGCTCATGCCCGTCACCGGTTCGGGCCCCATGCCTGCGCCCTCTGTGAAGCCCCGCGATGTTGCGAAGGCTGTGGAGAAGGCGAAGGCCAGCATTCCGCCGCCGAAGCTCGGCTCTCTCGCACCTGGAAAGTCGAAGGAGAAGCAGGCCGCGAAGGCGAAGTCGAACACGCCGCCACCGAAGAAGCGCAAGTCGATCCCGAGCCCGGAACGCAAGCCGCAAGCGCCACGCGCGAAGCCCGACTGGGAACACGCGCCGCTCCCCAAAACGGCGCCGCTTCCAGCCTACGTTGAGCGCGAAACACTCGTCGGGCCGGCGCCCGTGCCGCCTGAAGAGAGCAAGCCCGAGCGCGGAGGGACAACCCTGGTGCTGGGCGCGGTCGCACTCGCGCTGCTCATTCTCGGCGCGGCCTTTTGGTACCGCTCGCATCAAGAAGACGCGCGCCATGAGCGCGAAGTCGAGGCGTGGATTCACGCGCACCAAGGCGAACGCTGAGCGCGCTCAGCCCTTTGCTGGTTGTCGCTTGCGCTCGCCGCGGCACCTGTCCGAGCAGTACTTCACCTCGTCCCACACCCGCTCCCACTTCTTGCGCCAGGTGAACGGCAAGCCGCAGTGAAGGCACGTCTTCTGAGGCAGATCGTGCTTCTTCCGCATGCGCATGGGCGTCGCGGCTCAGCTCTTCTTCGCGCCAAAAAGCTTCGACAAGAAGTTGCCGTCGTCCTTCGGCTTGCCCTTCTCGTCCTTCGGCGGAGGCGCCTTGCTGTTCGTCGGCGCCGCGCCCTTGTTGCGCATCTCAACGAGGCGAACCTCACGCGCAGCATCCAGGTTCTTCGGGTTGATCTGCGCGGCCTCGCGGAAGTGCTTGGCGGCGTGGCTGTCTTGCCCAGCACGCACGTGCATTAGGCCTTTGTAGTAGTGCGCACGGTCGTGCTTCGGCTCGATCGCAATCGCACGCGTGACGATCGTCAGCATCTCTTGATCGCGCTCTTCGGTGATCGGCATGTTGAAGAGCGCCCACGCATACGCTGCGAGGACATCGGCCTCGTCAGGTGTCACTTGAATGGCGGAGGCGAGGATGGTTGCAGCGCCCTCGAAGTCGCGACGCTTGAAGAGCACCTCGGCTTTCTGGTGCTCCTTCGCGGCCCAGAGAATCGCTTCCATCTGGCGGTCTGCCTCGGGCGTGCCGCCTCCGTCTTGCACCTGGCGAAGGTAGTTCGCGCGCTTCTTGTCATCGCCGAGCGTCTCGTTGGCCAATGTGAAGATCGCGAAGCACGCCTCAACGTAGGGCTTGAGCGGTGCGAGCTCGCCCGTCGCGCGGTCCGGGTGCCAGCGCTTGGCAATGGCGTAGTAGCTCTTGCGAATCGTCTCGGCGCTCGCCTCGCGCGCGACCTCAAGCATGTCGTAGTAGTTCTGCTTCTCGATCTTCTCGCAGCGCGCGATGACCTCGTTCCAGAACGCAGTCGCATCCGCGGAGAGACCCTCGGGGGCCGGGTCTGGGATCGGCATGGAGCGTGTGAAGTTCGTGGAGGTGTCGGGCGCCAGGCTTGTGCGACCGCTTGTCTTTGCAGGCGAGGGTGTCGCGGGCTTGCTGGCGGGGACATCATCGAAGTCGGGGATCGGCAATGCCTCGAAGGCTGCGACCGCGCTCGATGCTGCGGGTGCTGCCGCTGCGGGCTTTGGCTTCGCGGGCGCTGCGGCGGTCGCGTCGAAACGCTCCAGCGTGTTGGTGACGAAGAAGAGGTAGAGGAGGCGCCTGCCCGTACCCGGCCCGAGCTCGCAGAGCGAGAGCAACTCGTCGACGCGCGCAGGTGCCGAGCGAACGATATCGAGGAATGCGGCTTCCTTCGGGAGGAGCTGGTAGCGCTTCGTATCGCCTGCACGAAAGCGAACGGTCGTGTCCAGGCCGATGCCGGAGATGTACGCGCCGATCGCATCATCGCGCGAGGGGCCGCGCAGCGAGGCCGCGATGATCATCCAGGGGTCGACGCGACCGGTGAGCTGCGCCTCTCCAACCAAGTCTTCGGCGTAGAAGGCGTAGGGCGCATCGACGAGGGCGAAGAAGCGGAGCAGGCCGCGATCGAGCGCGGCTGCTTTCTCCACAAAGCGCGCACCGACCGGCCAACCGGCCTCGAAGCGAATGCGATCTTGGCCACCCTCGCCGCCTGGCTTGGGCCAGATGACGAGCGTGCCTGTGCGCTCACGTTGATGAAGGTGAAGGAGGACATGCGCGAACGGGGTCTTTGCAAGATCCCCCGCGGCGACTGGCTGTGGAGAGGACTCACTCATGCGCGCCATGATGATGCACCAAGGCGCGCACAAACATCGAGCAGGAAAGGCGAGCTGAGGTCAGCCGGGGATGCGCCAGGTCGTCCCTTGCGCGCCGTCCATCAACTCGATGCCCATCGCGACGAGCTCATCACGCAGGCCATCGGCCTTGGCGAACTCACGCGCATCACGCGCTTCACGACGCGCGACAATCTTCGCGTCCACATCCTCCGGACGAATGCCGCGCTTGGCTGCGCGACGCGTCCGAATGCGCAGCAAGAATGCCGCTGCGTCTTGGGTGCCGAGGCCCAGCTCATCGCCGAGCTTCGCAAAGCCCTTCTTCGCCTCCTCGACAGCCGCACGCGCAACCGTTCCCTTCTTGCGACGCGACTGCTCGACGAGCTCATTGGTCGCCGCAAGCAAGCCGCTCAACGCGGCCACACCGAGCGGCATGTTGAGGTCGTCATCGAGGGCTGCACCGAGCTGCTCAACAAAGCGCGCGATGCCTTCGGGCACCTCACCCGCATCGACGATGCGCGCCGGATCGATCGCAAGGAGGCGCTCACGCGTCTCGTAGAGATACTCCACGCGCTTCTCGCCATCCTCGAAGAGCGGAAAGCCGAGGATGTTGCCCGCGTCATCGAGCGTCACATCGAAGTTGAGCGGCGAGCGGTAGTGCACCGTCATCATCGCGAAGCGGAGGGCCTCCGGCTCGTAGCGCTGGAAGATCTCGCGCGCGGTGAAGAAGTTGCCGAGGCTCTTGCTCATCTTCTCTTTGTCGACCTCGACAAAGCCGTTGTGCATCCAATGACGTGCGAGCGGCGCGCCGTTGCCAGCCTCGCTCTGTGCAATCTCGTTCTCGTGATGCGGGAAGACGAGGTCGAGACCGCCACCGTGCAAGTCGAGCGTTGGGCCGCAGTGCTTGCAGCTCATCGCTGAACACTCGATGTGCCAACCCGGACGGCCCTTGCCCCAGGGGCTCTCCCAGCCCCACTCGCCTTGCTCATCGGCCGCGAGGCCCTTCCAGAGCGCGAAGTCTGCGGGGTGCTGCTTGCGCTTCGTCTCTTCGGCGTTCGTGCGACCGCTCGCGCCCTCCACCAGCGCTTCGACAGGGCGATGCGAGAGCTTTCCGTAGCCCTCGAAGCTCGGCACGTTGAAGTACACGTCGCTGCCCGATTGGTACGCGTTGCCCTTGGCAATGAGGCCTTCAATGAACGCGATGATCTCCGGGATGTGATCCGAGACCTTCGGCTCGATGTCGGGGTCGATGTTGCCGAGGGCGCGCATGTCGTCGCGGAAGTGATCGGCGAAGCGGGCCGCAAGCTCCGTCGGGGTCTCGCCCTTCTCCTTCGCGCGGTTGACGATCTTGTCGTCCACATCCGTGATGTTGCGGACGTACGTGAGCTCGATGCCGCGCTGACGAAGGTGCCGCGCGAGCACGTCGTAGATGATGTAGCAGCGCGCGTGACCCACATGCGCGAAGTCGTAGACGGTGGGGCCGCAGACGTAGATGCGCGCTTGTCCGGGCACCTGGGGAGCGAAGGGCTCCTTCTTCGACGTCAACGTGTTGTAGAGGCTGATCTGGGTCATGGCCTTCGGCGTATAGCGCTTCGAAGTGCGCTTCGCGATGGTCTTCTGAAAGCGCGCTACTCGACGCTGGCTGCGATGCGCTCTGCGGCACCCGCGTACACGCGTTGGAAGCGATTCCAATAGGCCAGGTCGACACGCACGAAGGCATCCTCAAGCGGGCGAAACACCATCACCTGCGTGACGTCTCCGGTGGTCGACTCCACGTGCGCGACGAGCGCTTGGCGACCGTCCAGCTCTACAAACGCGGCATCGCGGTAGACCATCCCTTCCGGCACGAGCTGCCCGCGTGTGGCTTCGGATTGAAACTGCGCGAGCAGCGCACTCAACTCCGCATCCATCGCGGCGGCGTCCACCGGCACTTCATTCGGAACGCGTGTCAGCGCGACCACGGCCCTGTCCAACCCGAGCGAGCCCATGCGCACGGTCTCCGGGTCGAGCACTTCAGGCGTGCCGAGCTCCGTTGGCAATGCCGCGTGAAGGGACATCGAGGGCAGTGCGCGCACGGTGAGCGGCACGGGCTCCGTCGAGAGCAACACGGGAAGCGCATGCGCGAGGGAGGCGATGAGTCCTGCTGCGAGAACGCCGACCGAGAGCACGCCAAGGACGCGTGGAAGTGGGCGCTTCGATGCATCGACAAGGCCCTCCAAGGTCGTCGGCAAAAGCATCGCAATCAAGGCGCCTGCGATGAAACCTCCCGCATGCCCTGCAGCCGAAACGCCGGGGCGAAACGAGTAGAAGATGTTCGCGGCGAGGTTCATCACGATGGCTGCGCGACGCTGCACACGAAGCGCTTCGGGCAGGGGACTGCGCGGTGAGAGGACGAGCACGGCTTCCGCACCGAGGAGGCCGAAGATGCCGCCCGAGGCACCGGCCGTAAGCTGCGCGTCGCTCGTGAGCATGACGACAACAGCGCCAAGCAGGACCGCGCCTGTGTAGAGGGTGATGAAGCGCCACGCGCCCACGATGCGCTCAAGGTCGCGACCGATCGCCCAGAGGGCGTAGGTGTTCATGAAGATGTGGAGAAAGCCGATGTGGAGAAAGCTCCAACCGACCACGCGCCACCACTCTCCAACCATGACGCGCGCAGGGACGAGCGCGCCGAGTTGGACGAGCTCGTAGCTGCCCGTGGAGTCGCCTTCACCGACGAAGACCTGAAGCGCGAAGATGCCGAAGAGGACTGCGCCCAACCACACAGTCGCCCGCGGCTTGTTTGCGAGGAGGTAGTCGCGAAAGCGGAGCTTGATGTCGTCCGGGATCGAACCGGGTGCATCAGACGATGCCTGTTGGGGCACCTCGGGGCGCGGCTCTGCTTCGGGTGGCGCGGGCTTCAGCATGTTGCTCGCTAGCCCATGCGCGAAGTTCAGGCGAACAGTGCTTTCGCCACGTCGGCGCCGGGCGTTGCTGCGAACTTTCTTCAACCAAAGGGAGTAGCGTGCCCTTCGACGTTGGACTCCGCCGCATTGGCGCAGCGACGCGTCGCCTCGTCTTCGACGAGAGAACGATGACGATGACGCAGCCCGGGGATGCACTGTCCGCTGACTCACCTCGCGGCGACGCGCACGACTCGAAGTCACGCGGCTTTCCGATCGTGGGCGTCGGCGCGTCCGCGGGAGGGCTTGAGGCGTTCTCCCAGTTGCTCGCAGCGATCCCTGCCGAGCTCGGGATGGCACTTGTACTCGTGCAGCACCTCGACCCCGATCACACGAGCGCACTCGCGACCATCCTCTCGCGCGCAACTCAACTGCCCGTCTCCGAGATTCATGACGGCACACTGGTTGAGGTCAACCATGTCTACGTGATCCCGCCGGATGCGGAGATCACGCTGGTCGACGGCGTGCTGAGAATGGAGGCGCATCGTCGCGCGCTCGCGACGCATCAGTCGATCGACACGTTCTTCGAGTCGCTCGCGCGCGATCAACGTGAGCTTGCCGTCGGCATCGTGCTCTCCGGCACGGCGAGCGATGGAACGATTGGGCTTGAAGCGATCAAAGCGGAGGGAGGCATCACGTTCGCGCAGGATGACTCGGCCAAGTTCACCTCGATGCCGCGCAGTGCTGTCGCCGCGGGCTGTGTCGACCTCGTGCTCTCACCCTCGGAGATCGGCCGCGAGCTGGTGCGCATTGCACAGCATCCGCTCATCGCTGGGCATTCGCTGTTGGGTGTGGCGGAGGAGCACGACGAGGCGGGCGATGCAGCCCTCGGCTACCAGCGCGTCCTTTCACTCTTGCGCAACCACACCGGCGTGGACTTCACGCTCTACAAGCCGACGACCATTCATCGACGCATCGCGCGCCGCCTTGTGCTCAGCAAGCAGCGCACCTTGCTCGACTACGCGACCTTTCTGCGTGGCAACCATGCAGAGCTCGATGCGCTCTACGCCGACGTGCTCATCAACGTCACGAGCTTCTTCCGCAACGCAGAGACCTTCCATGTCGTTGAGCAGACGATTCTTCCCGCACTGCTCCGTCAGCGCGGTGACGAGTCGCTTCGCTTCTGGGTCGTGGGCTGCTCGACTGGCCAAGAGCCCTACTCCATCGCGATGGCCTTCCTCGAGGCCGCCGACGCCGCGCAGAGCATGCGAAAGCTGCAAATCTTCGCGACGGACTTGAACGATGCCGTGCTGGAGAGGGCGCGCATCGGTCTCTACAGCAAGAGCGCCGTCGCAGACGTGTCGCCTTCACGCTTGCAGCGCTTCTTTGTCGAGGCTGATGGCGGCTACCGCATCACCAAGTCCGTGCGCGACATGGTGCTCTTTGCCCGGCAGAACCTGACCGTCGACCCGCCCTTCTCGCGCGTCGATCTCATCAGCTGTCGCAACGTGCTCATCTACTTGGAGCCCAGTGCGCAAAAGAAGGTGATGCCGACCTTTCACTACGCGCTCAAGCCTGGAGGCTTCTTGCTCTTGGGCGCATCTGAATCAGTCGGCAGCGCGACAGACCTCTTCCAGGCCGTCGACGGCAAGCACAAGGTCTACGTGAAGAAGCCCGCGGACAGCTCCGTGCTTCCCTTCTTGACCCGCAGAAAGCGCGGTGAGGCGCTGCCGGAAGCGCAGCCTGCAACGCCCGCGCTGTCGGTAGGTCGCGAGGAGGTCATGCCCATCGAGCAGAGTGCGCAGCGGGAGGCCGACAGGCTCTCGGTCATGCGCTTCGCGCCGCCGGGCGTGATCGTGAACTCCGACCTTCTCGTCATGCAGTTTCGCGGCAAGACGGGCGCGTTCCTCGAGCCTCCAACGGGCAAGGCGACCTTTGAGGTGCTGAAGATGGCGCGTGAGGGGCTGATGCTTCCGCTGCGTAGCGCGCTTCATCAGGCGATGAAGGAGGACGTCGCGGTGCTGAAGGAGAATGTGCACCTCAAGCGTGACGGACACACGCATCGCGTGAACGTGGAGGTCATCCCGCTCAGGAATGTGCGCGAGCGCGCCTTCCTCATCCTCTTCGAAGATGCCGTGACGGGCGCACGCGAGCCCGCGGCACGCCCCATTCGCACCACGCGCGCGCCGACCGAGGGCGAGCTCTCGCGCATCACCGACCTGGAGACCGAACTCTCGGAGACGCGTGAGTACCTGCAGTCGATGAACGAGCAGGTGCAGACCGCGAACGAAGAATTTCAGGCGGCAAACGAGGAGGTTCAGTCGGCCAACGAAGAGCTCCAGAGCGCGAACGAAGAGCTCGAGACCTCGAAGGAAGAGCTGGAGTCGACCAACGAAGAGCTGACGACGGTGAACGAGGAACTCTCGCATCGGAACGTCGAGCTCACCCGACTCAACAACGACCTCGTGAACCTTCAGGCCTCGGCCAAGGTCGCCATCGTGCTGCTCAGCAGCGAGATGAAGATTCGTCGCTTTGACCCTTATGCAGAGAAGCTCTTCGACCTGCTTGTCGGCGACATCGGCAGGCCCATCGGTCACCTGCGTCACCACCTCGTCGTAGGAGACGCGCAGGCGCCGCTTGAGCTGGAGGCGCTCTGCGCACAGGTGCTCTTGAGCCTGCGGGAGGAAGAGCGTGAGGTGCGCGAGAAAGGCGGGCGCTGGTACTCGCTGCGTGTGCGCCCGTACATGACGATCGATGGCAAGGCCGATGGCGCCGTCATCGTCCTGATGGACATCGACTCACTCAAGCGCAACGAGCGCGCACTGCATGAGAGCGAGGCGCTCCTCTCGGTGGAGGACCGACGCAAGAATGAGTTCCTTGCGATGCTGGGACACGAGCTTCGCAACCCGCTCTCCGCGCTCACGCATGGGCTTGATTTGCTAGGCCACGTGCAGAGCGACGAGGCGCGACGCGAGCAGCTTCGCAGCATGATGGTGCGCCAGACACAGCGCATCGCCGGCCTGCTCGATCAACTGCTCGACATCGCACGCGTCGTCTCGGGGAAGGTCGAACTCTCGGTGGGCACGGTGGATCTCGCGGATGTGATCCGCACAGCGCTTGAGACCATGGGGCCGCTCATCGAGAAGCATCGTCAGCGCGTCATCCTCTCGTTGCCCGAGAAGCACACCGCGATGGTGATTGGCGATGCGATGCGCCTCACGCAGGTCGTGGAGAACGTCGTGACGAACGCATCGAAGTACACGCACGAGGGCGGACACATCTGGATCACCCTCGACGCGCAAGGCGACGATGCGCGCATCCTGGTTCGAGACGATGGAAGCGGGATGAGTGCAGAGCTGCTTCCGCGCATCTTTGACCTCTTCACCCAGGCGCCGCGCACGCTGGAGCGCGCACAAGGAGGCATCGGCCTCGGGCTCACGCTCGTGCAGAGCCTGGTCGAGATGCACCACGGACACGTCAGCGCATCGAGCCCGGGCCTTGGCCAGGGCAGCGAATTCATCATCACGCTGCCTCGCGTCGTCGAGCGACGCATGTCCTCCGCCCGCAACCTCGCTCAGGCAACGCCAGCTGCGCGTATCAAGACGCGACCCCTGCGCGTGCTCATCGTCGATGACGAGCATGAGCTTGCGGAGATGTTTGCGGAGGTGCTCGTACGTGACGGCCATCAGGCGCACGTCGCAAGCGATGGCCCAACCGCCCTCGAGCTGGTTCGCTCGTCTCATCCCGATGTGGCCCTGCTCGACCTGGGCCTCCCCGGGATGGATGGCTACGAACTCGCGACGCGCCTGCGTCAGGAGCACGGCGATCACACGCCGCTCTTGATTGCCGTCACTGGCTACCGGAAAGACATCGCCCGCCTCAAGGACGCAGGGTTTGACCACCACCTCATCAAACCTCTCGAGCTCGCCAAGCTCAGCGAACTTCTCGCGAAGTGGGATGCCTCCAAAGCATCGGGCGTGACCGCGTGAGCGCCTCACTCAACGCGGAGAAGCGGGTCCGCGATGTCTTTGTGATCGGCGCATCGGCGGGCGGCATTCGCGCCGTCATCGAGGTGCTCGCGCGCCTCCCCTCAGACCTTCCCGCATTCATCGGCGTCGTGATTCACCGGGGCGCTGCATCCACGGCGGATTGGTCTCCTACGCTTGGCAGCAAAGCGGAAGTGCGCGTCATCGAACCCAAGAGCGGCGATGCGCTGGAGAATGGCGTTGTGTACATCGCGCCGGCCGATTGCCACATGACGTTTGAGGCGGGCCGCATCCTTCTCGATGGCGGCAAGAAAGAGCACCACACCCGCCCCGCAGTGGACCCGCTCTTCATCTCCGCAGCACGCGCATACGGCCCGCGCGTCGTTGGCATCGTGCTCACAGGCGGCGGCCACGATGGCATGCAGGGGCTGCTCACGGTCAGCGCAGCGGGCGGCATCTCGATTGTGCAGAAGCCCTCCGAGGCCGAGCACGCCTCCATGCCCGCGTACGCACTCGCCTACGACCACGTCCGTGCCCTGCTCTCGTTAGAGGAGATTGGCGATGCGATCGCGCGCCTCGCACATGGCGAAGAGGTGCCGCTCGATGTGGAAGACCGAGCGACGTAGCCGCGGATCCGTGCAGACCAAGAAAAGAAATGCGTGCAGCATCCAAGGCCGATGACTCGAAGCTGCATTGGTCTCCTCATCGCGCTGCTCGCGCTCACCCTCTCGCA
>JBILQT010000254.1:0-10310 GCA_044373065.1 Sandaracinaceae bacterium | reverse complement strand
TGCGACAACAACGCGATGCCCGTCGACGCAAGCGGCAGCAGTGCCGCCCCCCGATGCGGGCCCGCCTCCAGATGCCTTCGTGGGCCCCGATGCGCGCACCTACGGCGACGCACCGTTCACGCCTGGCGAATGTCTGCCGGTGACTCCCGTAGGCGCCTCGCTGACGCTGACGGGGCAGAACTTCGATGTCTCGATGACGCGAGATTTCTCTGACCTCGGGTGCGGCGGAAACACTGGCCACGTCGTCTACTACTCCGTCGTCGTAGGCCCACGTCAGCGCCTCGAGTCGACGCTGAACTCGGCCGGGTCTGTCGCCCTCGCGTTCATTGACACCTGCAGTGACCGCTACTGCCGCGACACTGCGTGGGCCGGCCGAACCCTTCGCTACACCAACCCCTCCCCTGCAGCGCAGCAATTCCTTCTCGCTGCGACCCGGAGCAACTTTTTCCTCGCCGACGAACCCTACGACTTCTCGGCGCGCGTGATCGATGTCGACCCAGGTCAGGTCTGCACGCTCCCCATCGCGGTCACCAGTGGCGCACGCCTCACAGGACAGAACGTTCGCTTCGGCGCGGACTTGCCCGACTTCAGCTGCGGCTACTCGTTCGACGCAGCGGCCTACTACAGCATCACCGTCCCCGCAGGACAGCGCCTCACCGTGACGACACGCGCAGGGCGCACGATGCAAGTGCGCATCAGCAACGGCTGCGACTTCGCCGACCTTCGCTGCCTGGCCTTCGGCAGTCGTAGTAGGGCGATGTACGCCAACACCACGGGGAGCGCGCAGCCCGTCGTGATCAGCGTGACGCCCGACCTAGGCAACATCTACGCATTGCCCTTCGAGATCGACGTCGACATCGCGCCCGAATGACGGTGTGTAGACAGTATTGAAATCATACTGATGCGTGGTCGCCGCAGGGGCGGCTCTAGAAATTATTCGAGTCGGGAGGTCGAAAAGATTCTAGCCAAAATCCTTTGAAATACAGGGCTTTAGGGCCGACAACAGGAAGCCTGATGCACGCGCACCGCGTGCGTCCAAGGAGGCTTCATGCGTGCCGCGCGGAATACGATTTCCCTCTTCGCCTTGCTTGCCCTGAGCTCGTGCGCCTCACCCCAAGCGGGGCCTCCCACTGTGCGCATGGCACGCCCGAACACGGTGCAGCCACCCACCGACGAGGCCCCAGCCGATCTCGTCGAGGCACTGGGCGATCTCGACCCGGTGTGGGTCTCGCGCGTTCGTCTCTCGGGGCTTGGCAACACGCGTCCCATCATCGTTCGCGTGCGCCGCAACGGTGGCACGGGCCCGGCCACCGAGGAGACCGCGGATTTCATTCCCGTGATGCTCGGCAATCGCCTGGGCAGCACGGGACCGGATGCAGATCGCGACGGCATCAGTGACGAGGCGGAGCTCGCGATCGGCACCAACCCCGACGCCTTCGACACCGACGGCGACACGATCCCGGACCCCTTCGAGATCTTCGGTTGCGGCACACGCGCTGAGCTTGCCGACAGCGACGGCGATGGCATCCGCGACGACGCGGAGTTGAACCTCGACGACCCGCAGACGTACAGCGACAACGATGGCGACGGACTGATGAACGGTCAGGAGCGCGCGTTGTTTGGCTCGAATCCAGACGAGACCGACTCCGACGAAGATGGCTTCGGTGACGACTACGAATACTTCTTCTGGACGGAGATGAACGACCCCTCCGACCCTGACCTCGACTCGGATGAGGATGGCCAACCCGATGACTTCGAGATGGCCAACGGCTTTGACCCGAACGACGGCGACTCCCACGAAGCGGATTCCGATGGGGATGCGCTCCCTGACTTCGCAGATGAGAACGACGACACCGCATTTGCATGCGTGCCGGGTCGTCGAGGCGCCGTGGCTGCGAACACGATGGCTGGGCCGCAATACCACGGGTACCAGTGAAGTACGCGTGACTCTGGAGTATTGAAATATGAAATCAATCAGACCGATCTGCTTCCTCTCACTCGTTGCGTTGGCCTCATGTGGAACGCCCAACGCAGGCCCAGCCACCACACGCATGCCGCGTCCAAGCACGGCTTCGGTACCGGACGGTCCGCCCTCGCCGGAGCGTGTTGCCGCGCTGGGTGATCTCGACCCGGTGTGGATCAGCCGAACCCGGCTTGCGGGCCTCTTCGACGGACGCACCTGCATCGCACGCATCCGCCTTGATGGCTCGACGGGCCCTGCGACGGATGAGAACTCGGACTACGTCGTCTTCACACTTGGCGATCGATCGGGAAGTCAGGGCCCCGACATGGATCGCGACGGAATCAGCGATGAGGCAGAGCTGGTGATCGGCACAAACCCTGCTGCATTCGACTCGGATGGCGACACCATCCCCGACGGCTTCGAGCTCTTCGGCGTGGGCACACGTCCCGAGCTCGCTGACAGCGATGGGGACGGAACGCCTGACAACCTTGAGGTCGATCTCGACGACCCGCTCACCTACAGCGACACCGACGGCGATGGCCTGCACGATGGCCAAGAGCGCGCCTCGTTTGGCTCCGACCCAAACGCCATCGACTCGGACAACGACGGCTTCGGTGACGACTTCGAGTATTACTTCTGGACGGACATGGACGATGAGTCCGACCCCGATCTCGACTCGGATGGCGATGGACAGCCCGACGACTTCGAGATGGCCAACGGCTTCGATCCGAACGATGGCGACTCACACGAGGCCGATGGCGATGGCGATGCACTTCCCGACTTCGCGGATGAAGACGACAGCGAGGTCTACGCCATGGTGCCCGGGCACGGCGACGCAGTCCCGGCGAACAGCGCCGATTGCGGCACCAATACGCGGGGTGGCGACCGGGTTTGAGTCGGACTGCGCTTGAGTTCGAAGAATCTCTAGGCACGCGACGTCGACGTCCACACCACAGACTCGGTATGCCTTGAATCGAGAACCGAGCGTGCTCCCCGACGAATCACAAATGCCTGCCTGGCGCGTTGCGATTGCCCTGCTTGTCGCGGGGCTCGCGCTTGGTTTCGCGGTGCGCATTCCGGCGCTGGGTTGGGCTGGCCTTGTGCTCACGGCGTATGCGATTGCGACACCGCTTCAGAGCCGCGTGCTTCACGTCGCGCTGGTGCTGACGAGCAGCCTCATCGCGAGCCTGCTGCGCTTTGGATTCGTCTGGCCCGGTCTGCGAATCTACGGCGCAGGTGACGACGCAACCTTCGGTGCGCTCGGCCTGGGCACAAGCATCGGGATCGTCGATCGCTTGCCCATCGTGATCGTGCTCCTGCTGACGACGGCGAGGCACCGTGAACGCGTGTTGAAAGCGACACCGATCTGGATGCCTGCGGCGTGGCTTCTCGGCGAACGTGGGATGGCCTGGGCCACGATGATGGCGCTCAACGGCTGGCTGCTCACGCAGGCACACATGCCGCCCGTCGTGCACCTCGTGGGTTGGATTGGGCAGACGCCCACGGCCTTTCTCGCGCTGACGTTGGGCGCGGTGATGGGGACTGCCATCGCGCATCAAGAGAAGCGTGCGCTCATCGTTGCAGCCGCCATCGCATTCGCCTCCTTCGCCATCCCGGCGAGGCATACGGATGCGAGCGCATTGCAGGGCGTGGCCGCGCTTCGACTTCAACGTCGCGCAGAGCAAGTGCGCGATCTCGATGCCTCACTCGTCGTCTGGCCCGAGGCCATCTCGCGTCGGCGCTTGAGCCTTCAAGAAGGCGAAGTCGATGTGCAGGTCACGCCGCCGAGTGAGACGCCTTCGACGCATGTGATGGGCATCCTCAACCGTCCCTCAGGTCGCGTACAAAACAGCGCGATGGTGATGACGCATGAGGGCCACGTCTTTTGGCATCGCGGAAAGATCGCGCTCGCAGGGATGGGCGAAGAAGCGCGCTTTGGGATTCGTCTTGGCAACAGCCAGGACATGCTGCGCGGCGAGATCGACCCGGTGGTTGAAGTCGAGGGCAGACGCATCGGCGTGCTCATCTGCAGCGAGGTCTTCGATGCCGAGATGCGCGAGCGCGCAACGCCCGAGGGGGTCGATCTTGTGGTCGTGCTTGCAGGCGATGCGATCACCGGAGGCGAGGCCAGCGGGCGCGAGCTCATGCTCAACGCAGCCATCCTCGCAGCCGCCGAACAAGGCGTCTCGATCGCACGCGCATCCACGCGCGGCGTGGCCGCATTGATCGGCCCCGATGGCACCGTCTACGCGCGCGTCGACAGCGGGCACCTTCGTGCTGCGAGGATGCCTACCTCGCCCAGAGCGCCGTGACGGGAAACTCAATCGCATCAAAAGGCTCGATGCGCTGGGCCGCTTCACCGCGCACCACTTTGACGATGCGATACGTCGTTCCATCGAGGCGCAAGACTTCGATTGTCTTCAGCTCAGGGTTCACGAGCCAGTAATGCGCGACGCCATGCTCCGCATAAATCTCGGCCTTTTCACCGCGATCCATCGCTTCGGTGCCAGGCGAGAGAATCTCGCAACACCAATCGGGCGCGAGGTCGAAGTAGGCGGGTGTCATTGGCAGTTCGGGCATGCGCTCACGACGCCAGCCAACGAGATCGGGCACCACGATTTCCAGACCAAGATGCAACTCGGGCTCAACGAGGATGATCCAACCGCCGGGGTCGTCCGCGCGCGGACTGTCAAACGACCGCAACTCCATCCCGAGGCGCGACATCGTGCGCGAATGCGCCGGACGAGGGCGAGGCATGAGGCTGAGCGAACCTCGGATCACCTCCGCGATGAGATGCTCCGGCGCGTTCAGCACATCTTCGTAGGTCGCGAGCTTACGACCAGCGGTCATGCCTCAGCTTACCCTCGCGCGAAGGCGCGTTCGAGACTCACAAGAAGGGCAGAACCCTGATGACAGCGCAGCCGACACACACGGAAGCGAAGCCTGAACCCACCCAACACAAGGCGTGGCCGCTCGCCACGGCGGCGCTTCTCTTCTTGCTCTGGCTCGCCTTCGATATGGACTACGGCACCCGCGCGCATCGCGGCATTGGGCCCGAGCCTTTGCCTGCGCTCTGGGTCTTTGACGGCGCACATCCGAAGCCCTGGCAGTTCATCAGCTACGCGTTCGTGCACTGCTTTCGCTGGCACCTGCACGGCAACATGATCGCGCTCACGCCGGCTTCACTTCTGGTCGAGTGGCGCATCGGCTCCTCGCGCACCTTCGCGCTCTTCTTTGTGCTCAGCGTGATGGTGAGCTGCGGCTTTCATCTGATCGATCCACGCGACCTCTACGGCGCATCCGGCGTGGTCGCGGGCTTCATCACGATGGCCGGCGTGGTCTGGCTCTTCGCGCAGGAGAAAGCCGTGTGGCAGCGCGCGATCCCACCCCTGCTCGCGCTCGCGTACTTCAGCTGGGGAGAGTTTTGGCCTGCCTTTCACGGGCATCCCAACCCAGGATGGAAGGCGCATCTGATGGGCGCGCTCTCGGGCATCGCGCTTGGGCTTGTTCACCACCAATGGCTTGATGCGGTGAACAAGCGCCGTGGCATCACGCTCAGCGCATGATCCGAACGTTGTACTCCTTGCCCATCCCGAGGTCGGAGACACCGCAGCCTTGGAATCCGGTCATGCCGGTGAAGCACGCGCTCATGCAGAAGTCTGTGCCGCTGCAGCTCGCAGGAATGGCTAGGCAGCTGTAGGTGGAGACGAGCGAGCCCGTCGCCGTCGAGATGCTCTCCTCGCAGTATTGGCTCGCCGTGGTGCACATCGATGTGCCGCACGTGAACGTGCCTCCACCACCCCCTGGAGCGTCATTGCCAGGCCCAGCATCGCTGTCGGTCGAGCCGCCGCAGCCCACCGCGACGAGCGAAGCGATACCAAGAACGAAGACCGAAGTTGCATATCGAAACATGATAAAAACCTCCTGATGCGAGCTCGCCAATCCTTGCGATTCGCTTTCAAAAGGTGCTGTTTCGTGCGGCGCTCCGTCAACGATGCGCGCCTAGAGATTGTTCGAGGTGCGGGCCTAGAGCGGCGCAAGCGTGACCGCGAACGGAGCCTTCACGCCGTGCGCGAGCACCACCTCGCCGCCGCGTAGCGCGTGCAGATGCTCAAGCACCCCAAGGCTTTGCACGGCCGGGTTCGCGAGCCATCCCGCGTGAAGCGCCTGACCAAACGCATGCGTCATCGGTGCTGCCTCGCTTGCGCGCGCCACCTTGGTGAGCTGCATGCGCGCGTGTGTGCGGTCGGTCGAGAGCGCGACTCCGACCGCGAGGGCTTCACGCGCATCGAGCGCGCCGAGCGGCATCGGGATCGCATCATCGGCGCATGAGACGACGGCATCGCCACCGCGCTCTTCCAGAAGCGCCAGCGCCTCCAACATGCCGGCTTCAAAGCTCCGAGGCCCTGCGGCGAGGGCGGTCGAAAAGGCCATATTTCCTTGGCCAATGGAGCCCAACCCGCTTGCGGCGTTGTGCACGCTGTTCTTGAAGCGCATCGGCGAGAGCTGGCCATCGCCGCGGAAGATCATGTCGAGCAACTGCACCATCGTCTCGATCTCGCCGTAGCTCGAGGTGTAGATCGTCGCGATCGTCTTTGGGTCTGCAGATGCGTGCTCGGTGGCCTGCGCCGCGACCTCGCCAAACATGCGCGTGAGGCGACTCGACCCGCGCAGAAGTCGCGAAGGAACCCAGGCGCAAGGAGGCTCTTCCGAGGTTGTGCTCGACGTGCCCTCAAGCCAACGAGAGAGGCTCGGAAAGCCCGTCGCCCAGAGCGCATAGCCCGTGACGTAGATGGGCCTCATGAGCGGCCTCCTGCCAAGTGTGCGTGCGCGAAAGGCGCGCCTGCAATGGCCAGGCAGACGTTGCTGCCACCGAATGCAAACGCGTTCGCAAGCACCACGCGCGATGCGCCCTGCCCGCCCTCGCCCAACACGCGCACACGCAAGCTCGCATCCATCGGCTCGGCGCCGAGCGAGGGAGGAATCGCATCGCGCGCGACCATCGCCGCTGCGAATGCCGCCGAGGTCGCGCCTGCTGCACCGAGCTGATGCCCCGTATACGCCTTGGTGGAGATCACGGGCGTCGAGAGGCCAAGCACGCCCTCGATCGCCAGCGCTTCGGCCATGTCGTTCTGCTGTGTCGCGGTGCCGTGTGCGATCACAAGATCCACCTGATCCGCGCGCAGATTTCCGCTCTCAAGCGCGCGCTGCATGGCCTCTTTGGCGCCGCGTCCCGAGGGCTCTGGTGAGCTCATGTTGTAGGCATCCGAAGACTCGCCGGCGCCGAGCACAAAAGCCCGCGCCCGCGCGCTCGTCGCATCGGTGACGCGCTCCACGAGCATCAGCCCTGCACCCTCGCCGATGTTGATCCCGCTGCGATCTGCCGCGAAGGGCTTGCAGCGCGTTTCGCTCAAGATGCCAAGGCCACGGAAGCCGTGCAGCGTCATGCGGCAGAGGCTGTCGATGCCTCCCACGAGCGCGGCATCGATGAGGCCCAGATCCATCAGGCGTGCTGCGGAGGCATGCACTTTCGCGCTTGAGCTGCATGCCGTGGAGACCACGTAGACGGGCCCCTCCACGCCCAAGCTCTCGGCGATGAGCTCGCCCAATGCGTTGAAGTCATGCTGATGGCGAAGGTCGAAGCTGGCCGGCACCGCACCCGTCTCGCCCCATGCGCGGTAAGCCACCTCGGTCGCATCCAGGCCACCTGTGCTCGTGCCAATCAAGACCGCAACACGATGCTTGCCCCAGCGCGTGATCGCACCTTCGACATCGCCGCGGATCTCCTCCAACGCCTTCCAACCGATGCGTGCGAGGCGTGTGTCGTAGCGTGCAAAGCGCGTCGGCAACGCAGCGAGCTCCCCCGGAACGGCCCCCACGAAGGTGGGAAACGGCACGCTCAACGGCAGGCCTTCGGCGGCCGAGGAGAGAAGCCCTGAGCGACCGGCAAAGAGCGCGTCGAGCACCTCCTCGGTGCGGCTTCCCATCGCGTTAACGAGGGACATCGCCGTGATGGCGAGCGGCCTCATCGGCACACCGGAAGGCGCGCGCGTACATGCGTCTCGGGGCTCATCACTGAAGCTTGCAAGCTGGGCCTCTCAAACACGGTTTCGCTTCGTACCACTCAGGTTCTTGCCTTCAAACGTGATTGACGCGTAGCGTTGCCAAATTCACGCGCGGCGTTGCACAGCATGGAGCCAAGACCCTACGCTTGGGGTTCTTGAACGCTCCACCAAGGGTGTGTTACTCACGCCGCTGGTGTCGTTCGTTGGTTATTAAGAGGAGGCTCCGTGATGAATTGGAAGACGTTGGCTGTGAGTGGTGTGGCTTTGGGTTCGATGATGGCGATGGGCTGCCCCGGCGGCGGCGGCGGAACGGACGCAGGTCCGGTGCCTATGGATACTCCCGCATCGGCGCCAATGACCGTTTCGTACATCGTCGGGGCGATCAACATCCCCGAGGGTCCAGTCATGAATCGCGTCCCGGGCTTCAACCTCGACGCAACCGACTCGATGGACGGCACCGGCACAGGCTGCGTTGGCGCGAACCCCGACTACACCTCGCTCACGGGTGAGGCTGGCGTCGACAACCTCTTCGTCGGCAGCTTGGT
Organism: Sandaracinaceae bacterium; assembly: GCA_044373065.1. Classification (GTDB taxonomy): domain Bacteria; phylum Myxococcota_A; class Polyangia; order Polyangiales; family Sandaracinaceae; genus JAFLCL01. Next base: position 1,737 of record JBILQT010000254.1, on the reverse strand, counting down.
CGCAACGCTTCAGGGCGTCGGCATGATCAACGTGCAGACCGCCGTCAGCGATCAGATTTCGTCGGGCGCGCTCTTGCTCGCGATGCGCGTGAACGACGTCAACAGCTTCACCGCTGACAGCAACGTCACGCTCGACCTCTTCCTCGTGAAGCAGGGCGACTGCGCTGGCACGACGTGCCCGGTTGTGGGCTCGGTCATGGCCGGCCAGGCCTGGCAGCAGCGTGAGGTGGCCATCGCCTCGGGCGTGATGGGTTCGATCACGGCGGGCTCGCTCCGCGCCACGGTTCCGACGCTTCCGCTCCGCTTCACGGCGTCCGGAAACATGATCAACCTCGACATCCAGAACGCCAACATTGGCGCGACGATCACGGCAGGCGGCCTGGCCAGTGGTCAGATCGGCGGCGGCATCGCCTTCGCACAGCTCGTCAGCATCGCTCAGATGTTGGAGCCCAGCCTCACGGAGGCAACGCTTCGTGGCCTGATCAACGCGGACCTCAACCCCCGCGCTGCAGACGCAAACACCTGCGACGGCATCTCGGTTGGCCTCGGCTTCAGCGCCGTCTCGGCCGCGTCCATCGCTCCGATGATGTGATTGCAAGCCTTTCGGGGCGCAACGAAGAGGCCATGCCACCCCGGCATGGCCTTTTTCGTTTTCACTGCGGGATGAATCAGTCGACACTTCCTCCGCCCGCGAAACACGGCAAGTTCCTGGATTCGTGACTTCCTCCCATTCGCCACCTCCCTTTCAAAGCCGCCGCGTTGCCGCGCTCCGCGTGCTTTTGCTTGCGGTTACCGCAGGCGCACTCTCGGGCGGTTTGATTGTTTTGGCATTGGCGCTGGCGGGGCAGCGAAATCCCGTTCTCTACGCCGTCATCTTGGCGGCTTCGATCCTCTCCGCGCTGACCTCGCTCTGGGTCGTTGAGACCGTGCTGGGGCGACGCATTCAGCGCCTCGTTTCGTTCATTGAAGATCGCGCACGCCGAAAGCGACGCACGCCCTCGGTCGTGGAGCAGGACGACGATCTCGGGCGCGTGATCGCGGTGGTCGATCGACTCATCGCGGAGTCCGCCGTGCAGGGGCGCGACTCGGAGCGCTCGCCAAGCAACTCGCCCTCGGATGCGCCGCTGCGCCTGCACCCTTCTTCCGCAATCTCGGCGCGGCTGGCTGCGCTCGCGAACGTCAACCCGGAGCAGAGCCAACGCGAGCTCGCGCTCTCCGAGACACTCTCCACCAAGACGAACGAGCTTGAGCGCCGTCTACGCGAGCGCGCGCTCCTCTTCGATATGCTGCGCGAGAGCACCTCCTCGCTCCAGCTTGAGGAGGTCCTTGAGCGCCTCACCAGTCGCCTGGGCCCAGCCCTTGAGCTCCGCGAGGTTGCAATCCTCTTGCGTGAGCCCGACGGCCGTTTTGCGATTCGCTCCGCCTGGGGATTCCAAGACCCGAGCGCTGTGCTCGGCCGCACGATTCAGGCGGGAGAGGGGCTGACGAGCAGCTCTGTGATGCACGGCGATGCCGTCGTGATCGATGATGTCGCGCATGCACCGAACTACCTCGCGTTCTGGGGCGAAGTCGCACGCACGGGTTCGTTTATGAGCATCGCGATTCGTGTCTGCGACGAGATCATCGGCGCCATCACCCTCACGCGTCCACCTGGAGACCCGCTCGGTGAAGTCGAGACGCGCTTTGTCTCCGCGCTCGCCGATCAAGTCGCGCTCTCGATTCACAACGCACAGCTCT
>JBILQT010000253.1:0-10493 GCA_044373065.1 Sandaracinaceae bacterium | reverse complement strand
AGTCGCTGACGCATGACGAACCGAGTGCGCCTGAGACAGCACCGGCTCTGCCCGTGGCGGCTCCTGTTGCGGCAGGCCCGACGATTCGTCTGCCGCGCGATGAGGGCCCCTTCTATCCATCGCAGCTCAGGCTTGCGGAAGGCGAGACCGCGCCGGTCGAGGGAGCGCGCCTTGCGATGCTCGCGGACAACGCGACATGCGCGAGCTGTCATCCAAGTGCAGCCACGCAGCACCACGCGGGGCCGCATGCGAATGCCTCGTTTACGAACCCTTGGTACCGCGCGGTGGTCGAGCGCTTGCGGCATGACGAGAGCACGCGAGAGAGCCGTCATTGCGCCGGCTGTCATGACCCGCTGATGCTCATCTCAGGCCGCATGGATCGCGAGATCGAGCCGAGCGATCCCATCGCGCAAGCAGGCGTCACCTGCACCGTCTGCCACGGCATCACCGCGGCCACGAGCGATGGCAATGCGAGCTACGTGCTCTCCACGGCAGACCCGCTGATCCCCGATCCGAACAACGCGGACGAAGTGCAAAGACACGTCGCGCGCATGTCTCCTGAGGTGCTTCGCAGCCCACTGCTTTGCGGTAGCTGCCATCGCGGGTTTCTCGGCCAAGAGGAGACACACACGGGCAGCTTCCTGCCAGGCATCGATGAGCTCGGGCCCTGGCGTGGCTCCGTCTTTGGTGGCCAGCATGCCCAGCGCATTGAGCCACGCGCGATCGCGGAATTCGCCTGTCGCGGTTGCCACATGGATGCCGAGAGCGCGACGCAAGAGGAGTTCGCGCGCAACGACGAGGGCATGATCGCCTCGCATCGTTTTGCAGGCGGTCACACCGCGCTCGCAATGAACCAGCCCGAGCAATTCGCGCGGATTGCGATGCGACAGCAGACAGCGGCGACGATCGATGTGCCGGCCTTCACGCGCGAGGACGGAACCTTCGTGGTGCTTGAGCACGGTGATGAACTGCCGCGCGGTGAGCGCGTCACGCTCGATGTGGTCGTGCGCAACGTCGGCGCAGGGCATCGCTTTCCAGGCGGCGCGCGCGACATCCGCGATCACTTCGTCACCCTTCACATCGTGGATGCGGAGGGCCGCGAGATAGCCGACGCAGCGCGTGATTATGCGAACGGAGATGCAGGCGATGCCTCGGCGTTTGCACTGCGCACCGCCGTGCTCGATGACGAAGGCAGGCCCGATGTCGAGCACCTCATCCATCGCTTTCATGCGCTCGGTTGGGACCACACGATCACGCCTCGTGACGCACTCGCAGTTCGCTACGTCGTGGAAATCCCACCGGATGCGGCGTTGCCGCTCACGATCGTGGCCTCACTTCAAGCGCGCAGGCACACGCTCACCTTCTCGCGCTTTGCCTGTGAAGACAGCCGCACTGAGCGTGCGCGCGCCTTCGATGAAGCAGCACACAACGCGGGCATGCCGCTCCTCGATGCATGCGCCGAGGAGCCCGTGCTGCGCATTGCCTCGTATGTGAGCACGCGCGAGTCCAGGCCTCTTTGGGAGCGTCTCTACGAGCATGCGATGGCGCTCTCGCATGAGGTGCAGGAGGCGCTTCATACGTCGACACGCAGTGCGGAATTGGCGCGCGCCGCCTTGCCGCCCGAGCTCACAGAGCATGCACTCGCCGAGGCAGCGATCCTGACGCTTGAAGCGGATGTCGCAGCGCGCACAGGCCAGCGTGATGAAGCGCTGCGTCTTGCGAATGAGGCCGAGTCTCTCGCAGGCGCCCATCCCGCGATCGACCGCGCACGTGGTCACGCGGAGGCGCAGGTCTGGCGCTGGGAGAATGCGGCCATGGCCTTTGGTGCGGTCGCGCGTGCCGCTCCGCTCGATACCGAGGCGCATCGCGATCATGCACGTGCCCTTGGAAGCCTCGCGCGTGGTGAGGAGACCCTTGCCGCAACGGCGCTTGGCCTTCGGCTCTTTCCGCGTGATGAGCAGCTGCTGCGTTCGCAAGCACTCGCGATTGGAGATTGCGCCGATCGCGGCATCGCAGCGTGCACGGAAGCAGGCCTTCGAGAGCGCGCACAGGCCGCCTTTCTTCGCTACCGCAGGCCCGATGAGGAGACGCAACTTCGTCTCGCATGCGAGCAAGATGTGGATGGCTGCGCGCGTGATCGACTTCCCATTCCGCGCATCACGCTCGACTGATGCAAGACAAGGGTGCGATCGTCCGTGCGTGACATCCGCACACCTTGAGCGCCTCTCGATCACGCCTGATGAAACGACGCCGAATGCGTTCGTCGTTCGACTGCGTGTGCCCGCAGACCTTCGCCATTTTGAAGGTCACTTCGAGCGAAACCCGATGATGCCGGGCGTTGCGGAGATTTTGGAGGTCGTCGACCGCGAGGCACGCAGCGCATTTCCTGCGCTCGTTTCAAGCGGTGCGAAGCGCATGACGCGGCTGAAGTTTCTCGCGACCATTCTCCCGAACGACGAACTCGCTGTGCATTTGAGCTTCTCCTCCGAGGCCGAGACGCAGGTGCGCTATCGCATCGATCGCATCACCCCAAGCGGCGCAGAAAATGCGGCGAGTGGCGCACTGACCTACACGGCGTAGAGGGCGAAAATGCAAGAGAAACGCTATCAAAACGGCCTCTCGATGCTATCGTCCCGTGCATGGCGATAGCTCCTCGTTCCACCGAAGATCTCCTTCGCGACGTACCGCTCCTCAACCAACTTCCCCCGGCTGAGCTTCATCTCCTCGCCGAGGTCGCAGAGGTTCGGAAGGTTGCTCGCGCGGCGCCGCTCTTCACCGAAGGTCAAACAGCCGAAGGGCTCTTCATCGTGCGCACGGGTGAAGTGAAGCTCACCAAGAGTGGTCGCGATGGTCGTGAGCAGATCGTCTACCTCGCACGACCCGGAAGGCCGATCGTCGAGGGCGTTCGCTTCGATGGCGGCACCTATCCGGCGAGCGCCGTCGCGATGCGCTTGGCCTCCGCCATCCTCATCAGCAACGACGCGCTCTCGAGCATCGGCGAGAAGAAGCCGAACATCCTCAAGACGATGATCGACCTGCGTGCGCGCCGCACCGACAAGAGCATGAAGCTCGTCTCGGATCTCTCGCTGCGCACTGTGCCCGCACGCCTCGCTTCCTTCCTGTGCACGCTCGCAGTACAGCGCGAATCGCGCCGTGAGGATGCCCGTCATCTCGTGCGCGATCTGACCACTGAGACCGTCGCAGGACGCCTTGGCACCGTGCGCGAGGAGATCTCGCGCGGCCTTGCATTGCTCGAGCGCGAGGGCGCGCTGAAGGTCACGCCTGACCTCATCGAGATCCTCGACAGCAACAAGCTCGAGGCCATCGCGTTCGGTCGGACGAAGAAGGGCTGAGCGACGACGCTTCATCGTCGCTTCATCCGACGACATCGTCGCTTCATCCGACGACATCGTCGCTTCACACGCATGTCTCGATGGGATGCCAGCCGGCGGGGCAACGCCCCAAGAGGCCCGCGTAGGGGAGGAGCGAGGGCTTGGCGTAGCGACGAGCCTAGCGAAGGGGTAAGCGAAGCCCCGCGGCGCGGCAGCGCTGCAGCCAACAACGGACTACAAACGTGTGATGCCGACAAGCCTCGATCTCTCGACGATGAATGACCCGCAGGTCGAGGCCACGCTGCATGAACGCGGGCCTCTCGTCGTCTTCGCCGGTGCAGGCTCGGGCAAGACGCGCGTCATCGTGCATCGCATCGCACACCTCGTGCTCGACCACGGCGTTCCGGCATGGCGCATCCTTGCAGTGACCTTCACGAACAAGGCCGCAGGCGAGATGAAAGAGCGCCTTGAGCGCCTCGTCCCAGGTGCCTCGCGTGACCTCGCCGTCGGCACCTTCCACTCCACCTGTGCGCGCCTTCTGCGCAAGTACAGCAAGGAGCTCGGCCTCTCGCGTGACTTCGCGATTTATGACGACGCAGATCAGAAGGCGATGGTCAGCCGCGTGCTGAAGGACATGTCCTTCGACGAGAAGCGCATGCCGCCGAAGATGGTCGCCTCGATCATCAACAACGCGAAGAACGAGATGCAGAACCCCGAGGACGTGCCGATCCCCGGCCTCGATGGCGAGCGCATCCGCAGCGTCTTTCTCGAATACGAGAAGCGCATGAAGAAGGCCAACGCGCTCGATTTCGGCGACCTCATCTACCAGATGGCGCGCGCCCTCGAGGCGAACGAAGAGCTCCGCACGATGCTGGGCAATCGCTTCATGCACACGCTCGTCGATGAGTTCCAAGACACGAACCACGCGCAGTTCCGGCTCGTCCGTTCGCTCGCATCGATTCATCGCAATCTCTGCGTCGTGGGCGATGATGATCAGTCCATCTACCGTTGGCGAGGCGCAGATAGGCGCAATATCCTCGACTTTAAGCGCTATTTCCCCGACGCGCAGATTGTGAAGCTCGAGCAGAATTACCGCTCCAGCAAGCGCATCTTGCGCGTCGCCTACGCCGTCATCTCGAAGAACAAAGATCGCGAGCCCAAGCAGCTTTGGACGAACAACGAGGACGGCGCGAAGGTGCGCGTCATTCGCTGCGGCTCCGAGCGCGATGAAGCCGAGCTCGTCGTGCGCGCTGCGCGAGAGTTGGTGAACGCGAACAAGCCGCTCAAGCACCTCGCCGTCTTCTACCGAATCCACGCGCAGTCACGTGTGCTCGAAGAGGCGATGCGGGCCGCGCGCATTCCCTATCGCGTCGTCGGAGGCGTGCGCTTCTATGACCGCGCGGAGGTGAAAGACCTGCTCGCCTACCTGCGCCTCGTCGCCAACCCCGAAGACGATGTCTCCTTCTTGCGCGTCGTGAACACGCCGCCGCGTGGCATTGGCAAGACGACGATCGATCGCCTTCTCGATGAGGCCGCGCGCAGTGGAACGGGCGTCTGGGCCTCGGCCAAGCGCGTTGCGGACGAGAAGCCGGGCGCTGCGATCGCGCGCTTTGTCGAGCTCATCGAAGCCTTGCGCGAGAAGGCGCCCGTGCTGCTCGGTGAGGCCAAGAAGGAAGGCAGCACGCTCGGCATCGCGGAGTTCGCGCGCCTCGTGATCGAGGAGAGCGGCTACAAAAAAGCGCTGGAGACGGAGAACACGGCGGAGAGCGATGCGCGCCTTGAGAACCTTCAGTCGCTCGTCGGCTCGATGCAGGAATTCGAAGACCTCGAAGGCCAGGACAAGCCTCCTGCTGCAGGCGAGGAAGGCGGCGAAGCACCGGGCCTGCTCACGCGATTCTTGGAGCTCGTGACGCTTCAGTCCGACGTCGACGAGAGCGGCCGCGACCCGAAAGATCAAGTCACGCTGATGACGGTGCATGCCGCCAAAGGCCTTGAATTCCCACAGGTTTTCGTCGTTGGGCTCGAAGAGCAGCTCTTTCCTTTTCGCGGTCTCAACGAGGGCGATGGGCCCGATGAGCTCGAGGAGGAGCATCGTCTTGCGTACGTCGCATTCACGCGCGCAGAGCAATCGCTCACGCTCACCTGGGCCACGAGCCGCTACGTCTTTGGCAACCTGCGCCTGGGGCAAATCTCGCGCTTCCTCGATGAGCTTCCACCGGGCGACATCGAGTCGAAGCAAGAGGGCTTGAGCTCGCGCCCCTTCAGCGAGGCACCGGTAGGTCAGCGCTCGTTTGGAGGCAGCTTCTCCGCACCCTCGGGCTCCTCGAACTACGGCGGTGGATCCAAGTACGGCGGGGGCGGACAGCGCTCGTTCGACGACACGTTCAACGAGGAGCGAAGGTCGTTGCGCGGCATCGCACCAGTCGCCGTGAACCCTGTTCCAGAGCGCGTGGTCGAGGGCTTCAAGAAGGGCATGAAGGTGCGTCACGTGCGCTATGGCGTCGGCAAAGTGCATAGCGTCGAAGCCGGCACGCCCCCGACTGTGACCGTGGATTTCCCAGGTCATGGAACCAAGCAGATCATCGCGAAATACCTTGAGCCCGCTTGAGTTTGGGAAGTCGATGAGGTCGCGCGCGTAGCCTCGGCATGCGCAGCCGTCTCTTGATTTCCCTCGCACTCACGCTCGCCGCATGTGGCGCACCGAGCACACAGCCGAGTTCAGTGGAGGCCTCGCTACCGCCGGGGCTTTGGTTTCAAGAGGGGCACTACGAGCACGAGCATGGAGAGGGCCCGAACGCCTCGCTTGCCCAGCCTCACTTCGCAGTCGTGATGGGCGTGTATGACGAGGCGCCTGAGGCGGAGCAGGCCGCGCGCGCAACACCGTCCACGTTGAGCGCCGGGTACCCATGGGTCGTCACCACGCGTGATCTGATGCTCGCTGAGACACCTCCCGATCGCATCGCCGTCGTCGTCGGTCTCTTCGCGAATGAACACGCCGCGCAGGCATTCGCAGCGTCCATTGCAGGCGCGCATGTTGAGACACTGCTGACAACACCGTTTGAGCGCACGAGTCTTCCAGACGGACACGAAGCGAGGCTCTGGGTCACGCAGATCGACCCACAGCGCGATGCGGTGGGCTATCCGGTCGAACCAATCCAGCGCGCACTTCAGGAAGCCGACATGGGCCAAGGACCGGCCCGTGAGGAAGTCTTGCCGACGCTCTTTCGAACGCTGCCGCGATGCACGATCCAACGCGGCAGCGTGTTCTCAACCCGCGATAGCGACCGCTACTTCGCGCTGGGCCGCGCGTTTGCGGTCGTGCCATGCGGGGGCGCGGAGGTGGCCATTCCGATCGAGGCCACCATGCGCGAGGCCATGTTTGAGTACGGCGCGGCGGGTGCTCGCATCCACCAAGTGACCGCAGTGGAGTGCGATACGCCGACCCTCTCTTCGTGGCGCTACGAGGCCTCGGGGCGTGTTGAGGGAACACGGACCGAGAGGCGCGATCCGGGCTGCTGAGGCTCCGAGAACAATTTCGCACTTTCGACGCAACGCCCGATCGCACCGCCCGATGAGTGGGCATGGTGCAGCTCGACTCTACCCGCGTCCTTCTTGGGATGACCTTCTCCGTGCTCTGTGCGGCGGGTGCGCTCGTCATTCCCGAGCTCACACGCAACCCAGAGCGTGCGCCGAGGCATCGTGAGGCAACGCCTCCACCCGCTGCGCCCGCGCCCGCGCTGCCCACGCCTGCGCCCGCGCCGATCGCATCGCGCAACTACATCCCGATTCCCCCTGCGCCCTTGGAAGATGGCCTCATCGGTGTGCTCACGGATGCGCGCGTCTCCGGCGAAGACCGCGATGCCTTCTATCTCGCAGTGGAAGCCAACCGACGTGCTGAGTCTGGGCAGGCGATCTACTCGCGTCTTCGCACCACCGCGGGCTCACTGCATCGCGCCTCGTTTGGTCGCGCGCAGCTCACGATCGAAGATCACCTCGATCGCATCGCGACGCTAAGCGATGAGGAGACCGTCACACTCGGCATCACACGGGCCGAGCTGCGCGAGATGCGCGGGCGTGGGGCCGCCGCGCGAAGCTGGTACGAGTTCCTCGTCTCAGGAAATGCGAGCGCCGCAAATACCCTTGATTTGAGTGGGCCTGAGCGCGCTGCGGCCGCGCAGTTCATGCAGCATGAGAGCGCGGCCTCACTCCAAGGTCTCGTCGTCAAACTCGGCGCTTCCTTCGCCCGCACCACGGGTCTTCCTGCGAGCGCCATCCGCGATCTGGCCGCCACGCGATCACTCGCCAGCGGTGCAAGGCGCGCTGATTTTCGCGCACGCTACGAGCGCATCGCAGGCGCTCCGTGGAGCCCCGCAGATCGCAACGCAGAGCACATCGCGCAGGTGGTCGATGCCATGACCGAGCACGATGCGGTGCTCGCGCGTGTCGAGGTCGTCTTGGGTGGCGACAACAGTGCACGTGCCGCCGTGGGTCACTACCTGGGCGTCGGCAACGTCGCGGAGAATCTCTTCGGATGGCATGCGCGCGCTGCGGCCGATGTGCTCCCAAGGCCGCGCTTCGAGGCCTTCATTCGCAATGCGGATCCGCTCTCGACGCGCCTGCGTGAGCTCGCGAATTGGTCGCATGCCGTGGCCGCCGTTGATGGCGTCCCCGACCTTCACGGTGTCGAGCGCGCACGCATGCTGACGCGCATCGCGCGCTGCTTTCATGGTGCGCCCGCACGTGCCCGCACCGCCTTCTTCTTTGGCGACGATGAGACGCGACCACGTGCGACGCGCGCCTCCGAACTCGAGGCGATGACCCTCGAATACCGAGAACACCGCATGTGGTCGGACGACCGTGTGCAAGTGCGTTTTGAAGCTCTGCTTGAAGAAAGGGGTCTGGTCCGATGAAGTCTTTTCCATCCACGTTCGCTCTGCCCGCGAGGCGACGCGCGCAGGCCATGCTTGCGCTCCTCGTCAGCGCGAGTTTCGGTTGTGGCGCAAGCGTTTCCGAGGCACCGACTTGCCAAGTCCGCGCGCCCGCCTCGCTGCGCATCATCGCCACCGATCACATGAACCCAAACGCGCAGGGTGAGGGCCTGCCGACGGAGCTGCGCCTCTATCAGGTGCGCTCCGAGCACGCGCTGGATGCGCTCTCGTTCGAAGACATCTGGCGCAACGGCGGCACCGCGCTCGGCGAGTCGCTTGTCTCGGAGGAGACACTCACGCTCTATCCGGGCGAGACGATCACAAGGCCGCTTCACCTCGAAGAGGGCGCAACGCATCTCGCAGCAGTCGTGATTGTGCGTGAACCCGAGGGGCGCGCGTGGACGGTCTCCGCAGCGCTTCAGGCTGCTGGCACAGAGGCATGTCCAACCTCGCCAGCGATCACGCTGCGCGTCGATGGGCCGCGCATTGAGTCATTTGTCTCGGAGGAAGGATCATGAAGCAGCGCAACGATGAGCCCGTCTTGTGGACGGAGGGATTGCCGCTTGTACCGGCGCACTTTCAACAGATGGAGCGCAACCACGCGGCGCAGCTTCGTGCCCGTCTCGATGCACTCGGTGTCTCGACGTGGGGCCTGCTCGCCTGGGAGCTCGATCGCTCCGAGCTTCAGCGCTCAGTCGTGCGGATTCGGCACTGCGCTGCGGTGCTGCCCCTCGGCACAGTGATCCAGTTCGGGGAACAAGATGCGCTGGCGCCGGCGGCGCGTCCCATCGATATCGCACATGATAAAAATCAGATGGAGATATGGATTGGTGTCCCCCGGGCGCGCGAGGGCATCTGCCAGGTGGGTGAACGTGGACACTTCATCGCGGAGAAGCGCTCGGTGCTGGATGTGCACTCGACTGCGGGCGAAACAACCGAGATCGAGGTGGGTCGCGCAAACCTTCGCATCCTCTTCGGGCATGAGCCGCGCGAGGACTTCGAGTGCATCAAGCTGACGGAATTGCGTCGCGACAGCGCAGGAGGTTTCGCGCTGGAGGGCACGTACATCCCGCCGCTCCTTCGACTCTGCGCATCGGAGGTGTTGCTCGCACACCTGCAGCGCATTCTGGTGCTCGCAGAGTCTCGGAGGCAGGCACTTCTTGGTCGACGACGTGAGCGTGAGACCGGCGTGATTGAAGCCGATGCGTCTGACATCACACGCTTCTCTCTGCTCGTCGTGATCGCAGGCGCCTTGCCTGTCCTTCAGCATCTCTTTCGCGCCAAAGACCTCGCGCCGCGCGAGCTCTTCGTTGAACTCGTACGGCTGCAAGGCTCGCTTGCCGCGTTTGCCTCCGAGGCCCCCTGGGCTGTGCCCTCATTTGACCCGCTGGACCTTCGGCAGACCTTCGAGCCGCTCTTCGCAAGGCTTGAGGCCTTGCTGCTTGTGACGCAGCGCGAGTCGTGTCTGCAGATCGATCTGCAATCCCGCGATGACGGCCTGCACTTTGCGCAGCTCAACGAGCACGTGCTTCGCTGTGATCGCTTCCTCCTCGGCATTCAGTCGGCCGTGCCGCAGCGCGATGTGGAGACGCACCTTCCAAGCCTCGGCAAAGTCGCGTCGTTCCATCAGATCTCGCAGGTCGTGGGCTCGGCCCTTCCTGGCGCACACCTCGCGATCTCGCATCGTCCACCGGCCGAGATTCCGGTGAAGAGCGAGACCACCTACTTCACCGTGGAGCTCACCGACGCGTACTTCAGCGCGGCCCTGCAGACAGGCTCGCTCGCCGTCTATTTGCCTGAGCCCTTTCAACCCTCGTCGACGCGCGTGCAGCTCTTCGCGATCCCGCCGCGCGCGCCTCAACCGGCCTGAAAGGACACCATGCTTTCCCCGCAACCCCTGATCACACCGGTCATTTCGCTGCTGCGTTGCATTCATCAGACACCGAAGTCGACGCCACTCGATGCCTCGCTTCTCAAGCGCGCATTTCACGAGGCCTTCGCCTCCATGACGGAATGCGGCCCAGAGCTCGGTTGGCGTGAGGTCGATGTTCACGAGGCCGCGTACGCCTTGGTCGCGCTCTCGGACGAGACGATCATCGAGCGTGGTGGTGCGCTCTCCGCGCAATGGATGCGTGAGCAACTGCAGCTCACATTCTTCGGGCAAGCGACGCTCGGTGAAGGCTTCTTTCAGCGCCTCGAAGCGCTGCGTCGTGAGCACGATCGGGGGCATGTG
>JBILQT010000252.1:0-10500 GCA_044373065.1 Sandaracinaceae bacterium | reverse complement strand
TCGCGCCTGCTGACACGACGATCCCTTCTGGTGATCGCGTCGCTGCTCGGCGCCGATGTCGCGTCAGGCCAGAGGCATCCCGAGGCTGCGCCGCAAACCATCCAAGCCAAGCCTGCGCGCACCGCGCTCGAGGCACCTGAAGCGCACCATGAAGTCACGCGCGCAGAGGCGTTGCCCACGCCCCAACCGCGCTCGCGTGAGGCGGAGATTCTTGCGCGGGCCGAGGCGTTTGATGTCGAGGCACACATCCCGCCGTTCTGGATTGGGCCGCATTTTTCACGGAGGCCTCTTGAGCCCGCGCGACGTCGAAGGCGCCTGCCTGAGCGCTGTCACACAACCGGCGGCTACCGCGAGCATTGCTCAGGCCCACGCCTGACCGTCACGCCCTCGGGCACACCTGCCGCACTCGCAGCCCGCATCGGCCTTGGCCGCGATGTCACCGCGATGCAGCTCCTTGGCGGTCGCGCATTTGCGCCCTGGCTCGAGGCCGCACGTGGTCTCGACCCGGATCGGCACCTCACCTATCCGGTGCCTGAGGGACACAACGGTCGCGGCTTTGGCTACACGCGCGGCGATGCGATGGCCCATGTGCGTCATGACGGAATCGACATCGGCGCGCCCTCCGGCTCGACGATCGTGGCCGCACGCGGAGGTCTCGTCGCCTACACGGACAACGGCCTCAGCGGCATGGGGAACCTGCTCATCATCCTGCACAGCGATGGCGACACCACGACTTACGCGCACTGCGAGCGCATCCTCGTGCAGCCAGGCCAGGTGGTCGATCGCGGCGAGCACGTCGCGGATGTCGGCCACACGGGCTTCGCGTTCGCCTCGCACCTGCATTTCGAGTGGCGCCAGAACGGCTGGATTCGCGATCCTCAGCGTGTGCTCCTGCGACGCGAGGGTCGCTGACGTGCAACCTTTCGGTTGCATATCGACGCAAATACGAAGCGAATTCGACTCAACACGCAACCCATAGGTTGCGCGTCGAAGCTCCGCTCACGCCTGCCAACCCTCGACGATCGCCTTCAAGTGCTCAAGCGAGCGGGCACAGTAGAGGCCGTCCTCGATGCGCTCATCGAAGGTGTACTTCACCGTGCAGACCTTCCTCTTCTCGCCATCACGCTCGACCTCACGCACGCGTCCGAGCGCCGCAAAGATGGGGCAGTTTCCCCACTCGTAGAGGTGGTGATAGACGGCATCGAGGCCGACCGAACCGAGGTTCGCGACAAAGACGCTGCAGTAGAGCGGGTCGCTCTCGATGAGTGCTTTGGGGAGGGCATTGCGCGCATCGAGCCAGCGCGCGAACGAGACAAGCATCGAGAGCAGAAAGCCGGGCAAGGCGAGGAAGATCGAGAGCTCTTTGTCGGTCTGATTCTTCTCGCTGGAGCGGCCCTCTTTCACGCCGCTCTCGAGCCGAGCGAGGTGGCCTTGAAAGTCTTCCTTCGCATCGAAGCGACGCTTGATCGCGACCATCGCGGCATCATCGCGCATCGCTTTCTTGGCGGAGAAGCCGAGCTCGATCTCCTTGCGCTGGTAGTGAAATCCGCCGCTCGTGAAGCGGTTCAAGCGCGGCCGCTCGTGCAGCGTCTTCACCACGGCGTAGGTGTAGATGTGGAAGATGCTCAGCTTCTTTCCCGCTGCGTTCTGGGCATCACAGAAGGCCTGCGCGCGCGTGACGTCGAGCTCCTGTTCGAAGTGAACGCTCGCGCCGGCACGCGACGGGAGGATGTACGGCATGATCGCGCGGGTGCCGGAGGTGCGGACGAGGTCGCCATCGAAGCGTCGGAGAAGGGGCATGCGTCAGCACAGCACAGCCGAGCGTGCTCTGTGGCAAGTGGCGCATTGAGCACCGATTTTGTCGTGAAGGGTCCTGCCCTTGCCCGCGTGCAGCCGACACATTCCGAACATGTCGATGTCACCCCCTGCCCCGCGCGAAGTCTCTGATTCCAACTCAGAGAGCGAGGTCGTGCGCACGCTGCACTGGCTCGCCTCACTCACCCAGACGCGTCTCACGGGCACCGCGGACGAGAAGCTCGTACAGCAGGCGATCGAGACGCGCCTCGCGCCCCAGGGCTTTCGCACCGACTGGAGACCCTTCCGCTTTCCGCGTCACATCTACGGCTCGCTCGCGATGCATTTTGGGCTCGCGCTTGGTCTCCTCTCACTCGCCCCGGTGCTGCCCTGGCTGGCCGCGCTTGGGCATCTGCTGATCGCCTACAGCTTCTACTCCGAGGCCGTCCTTCGTCGGCATGTGCTGCGCAAGCTCTGGCCCGCAGTCGACACGCAGAACCTGCTCATGACCTGGCCTGCACGCGCACCGATGAAGAAGCGCATCGTCTTTCTCTCGCACGTCGATTCGGCCTTCACTGGCTTCATGTTCGAGCCGCCGATGCTGCGCTTGATCGCCAAGCCTCCACCGGCCGCGCTCTCATTTTTGCGCAAGCAACTCTTTCTCCCCTGGGCCTGTTTGTTCGTGCTCGCAGCGCTTGAGTTCAGTGCCTTGTTTTGGTCCTTGCCGAGCTGGTTGCTTGGCCTTGTCTCTCTGCCCTTTGTGCCCGTCTTCTTGCTCAACCTCGACATCGTCATCCGCAATCGCCCTGTGCCGGGTGCGGCGGACAACCTCTCAGGCTGCGCTGCGCAGATCGTGCTCGCGGAGCAGTGGTGCCGTGCAGCGAAGTCCGATGTTGAAGTGGTGTTCGCATTCACAGGTGCGGAGGAGGCCGGTACAGGCGGCGCAGCCGAGCTCGCGAAGAATGCGGGGTGGGATTCTTCTCATACCGAAATCATCGTGCTCGACACGCTCTCCAACGGGACTTTGCATGTGCTGGAAGAGGGCGAGCTCTTCCGGAGCGAGATCCCGCGCGACCTGCGCGAGGCCGTGCACGCGGCTGCGCGTCTCACCTCGCTTCCGATCCCCACCGACTACATCGTCCCCGCGGGCGGCACCGACGCACTTCCCTTCCTGGCCAAGGGTTTTCGCGCCATCGCACTGACCTGCATCGACCCGGCATTTCATGCGCCGCGGCACTATCACCACCCCACAGACACCGCCGCAAACCTCGACCCCGTACAGCTCGACGCATCCACCAAGCTCGCGTCCCAGCTGCTTGCGTCCCTCGCTCGCTAGGCTGCCTCGCTAGGCTGTCTCGCGGATCAGTGAACGATCCACCAAGTCGCAAGCACGATCATCAGCGCAAGCACGAGCAGGGCCCCCACGACGTACGACTGAGGGACACCCGCAATCTCGGCGTTGGGCTCGACCTCTTGGGGCTGCAAGAGCGGTGAGCGAACAAACTGCGTGGGCGTGAGCTCGCTCCGCTTGGTCTCAAGGGAAGTCTCAAGCGAAGACTGAGGCGCAGGCTTGGGGACAAATACAGGACGCGCACTTGGACGCTCGGAACCAGGTTGCGGGCTCGGTGGCTGACTCGGTCGCGTCGAGGGCATCCGAGGTGCGGGCTGGCTCACGGGGGTCGGGCTCGGCGCCCACGCCTCTGGACGCGCACTCGCACGTGCGAGCAACTGCGCAGGGAGCGTCTGAAAGGGTGCCGTGCGATCGGCCGAGGTGGAGAGGTCTTCTACGGCTTGAAGGGCCGACAGATCGGAGTTGCGCGAGGGCACCTCACGAGGTGCACCGAACGACCGACTCGCACGACCGGAGGGGCGCGGCACGGGCGTGTCCTCCGCGCGCAGGAGCCCTGGCGAGGTGGTCGACGCGGAGGGCTCCTCGAGCGATTGCTCCACCGTGTCGGGCTCCGCACTGCCTCGATCCATCGGCGGTGGCCGATAGGCATCGCGTGAAATCGGACGCATCTGCACGTCCGTGACGTCACTCAGATCCTGCTCATCGGTGACGGGCTCATCGGCGACGGAAGTCGGATTCGAAGGACGCTCAAGACCACGCGTCGAGAGACGTCGCCAGCGCGCCACCTCGTGATTGTTCTGCGTCATCGTGCGCAGATCTTCATCAAGGTCTGCCAGGCCAGGGCCCATGTCCTCCGCCGTGAGGCTGGTGGGCGAGCTTGCTGCGAGGGCCGGGTCGAAGGTGAGCGCCTTCATGTCGAGCCGCGTCGGGATATCCGCGGATTCCTCGGCGTCGCGCGTCTCTGACTCTGGATGCTCGTCCGTCACTGGGCGCCGAGTATAGCCACCTCGATCCGCGAAACAGCCGCAAAAGCAGCCTCCTTCGCGCACGGGAGGGCGCGCAGAAAGACGCATGCGCAGTGCGAGTGTGTAAACTTCATTCGAACCCTAATTTTTGCGTGCCTTTATGAACGCCCACCACGCCCGTCCTCTCTTGCTTCTTCTCAGCTTCACGCTGGCGAGTTCGCCCGTGTTGGTTGCCGCGCAACGACGTCGAACGCCGCCCGTGGCGGAGACTGCGCCCCCTCCAGCGCCACCTGTCCCCACGGCCGAAGAGGTGCGCGATGAGCAAGCCCGCGCGCTCTTTGAGGAAGGACGCACGGCCTTCTCCGAGGCGCGATTCGCGGACGCCCTTGAGTTTTTCCGACGTGCGCATGCGCTGAGCCATCGCCACGCGTTGCTCTACAACATTGGCCAGGCGGCAGATCGACTTCGCCTGGATCGCGAGGCGCTGGAGGCATTCGACCTCTACCTCGCGGAAGTCCCCGATGCGGCCAATCGTGTTGAGGTTGAGACACGCGTCGCCGTGCTGCGCGAAACGATCGCGCGTGAGGATGCACTGCGGGCGGAGGCCGGGCGTCCTTCTCTCACGCCGAGAGATGAGCCAGTCGAGACGCAGTGGTGGTTCTGGACTCTGATAGGTCTGGGTGTCGCAGGTGCTGGTGTCGGTGTGGCGGCGGGGCTGGGCGCGTTCAACTCCACCGAGCTCGCGGCTCCAACCCCAGGCGATGTAGGACCGGGCGGTGTTGTGGTCGCGCTGGAGGTGCGCCCATGAAGCGCGCGCTTCTCACTGCCATCGCGTTCATCGCAACGTTGTCCGGCTGCGTGACGGTGCAGCCGCGCACCGAAGTGGTCGTCGATGTGGACGCCGAGATGATGATCGAGGGCGAGACCACCGAAGTCTCTGTGTTGGTTCGCGGAGGCACATCGGCGGCGACCTTCGACACGATGTTTCGCGACACGATCGAGGCGCCCTCGTTCCCCCTTCGCATCTCGGTTTCGCCGCAAGATCAGAACGCCAATCGACTCTTCGATGTCACGGTGGTGGCCCGCACCTCGGGTGGCGGAACCATCGGGCGCGTGCGTGCGCGAGGGCGCTACTTCGCACACCAGACGGGCTACGTGAGGCTCACGCTGGAGGACTGCTGTCGACGTGTCGCTGGCATGTGCACAATCACGCAAACGTGTACCGACTGCGCGTGTGCGGAGATCGTGGAGCAGATGCCGACCCTCGACGCCGGCGTCTTGCCCGATGCGAATCGTGGTGCGGATGCAGCCATCGATGCATTCGTTCCTGACTCGGGCGTTCCCGCGGACGTTGGCAACGATTCGGGCCCGCCGCCTGGTTGCATGAACGCGGGTCAATGCCCCTCACGCCCCTGCCAAACCGCGACGTGCGAGAGCGGCACCTGCACCTACGCGAGCACGTGCGCGATGGGCGAGAGCTGTTGCGCGGGTGAGTGTTCGAGCGACTGTTCCTGCCTCGGCATGCCAGTGGGCCACATCTGTCGCGCGGCTGCGGGTGATTGCGATACGCCCGAAGCATGCGTCGCTGGCAGCAACCGATGCCCGCCTGATCGCGTGCGTGCAACGGGCGAAGTCTGTCGGCCCAAGAGTGACCCCGACTGCGACATCGTTGAGCAATGCGACGGCTTCACCACAAGCTGTCCCGCAGACGTGTTCGCCTCGGGCGGTACACCGTGCACCAGCGTTGCCGCAGGAATCTGCAACGGCAGCGGCACCTGCGCGGCGGGTGGCTGCATGCCCGGGCTCCCGTGTTCAACCGGGAACGTCTGCGAGCAAGGCATCCTGGCGTGTAGCCCAACGCGATGTGTGGCGGTTGGCCCCGCGCCTGCGGCGACGGTCTGCAATCCGAGTGCGGGCCCCTGCGATGTTGCCGAGACGTGCGGTGGCGCCAGGGAATGCCCGGGCAATGCGTTCCTTGGGGCAGGCGCACGCGTGCCGTGTCGCGAGGCGATGGGCTCGTGCGACCGCGCGGAGTACTGCACCGGCGCAAGTGCCGCTTGCCCTCCAGACACGCTCGCAACCGGGGGAACGCGATGCCGAGAAGCGGCCGGCGAATGCGACACAGCGGAGGTCTGCAGCGGCACCTCCGCAACCTGTCCGCCGGATGTGTTTGCGAGTGGCGGCGTGTGTCGCGCCGCTCTGCCCAGCAACCCGTGTGATGTTGACGAGTCCTGCAACGGGGCATCCCCCGATTGCCCCGCAGACGCCTTCGCAGCCGATGGCCAGCCGTGCGGTGAGTGTCTAGGCCAATGCGACCGAGGATTCTGCGCAGCGCGTTGTGGCCCTCGCGACGTGTGCTGCAGAACGCCCGCGGCCTGCACGCGCATCGAGGATTGCGCCGAGCTCTGAGCGTGACCCACAAGCCCAACGCCGCGTTCCAAGACGCACTCAGCATTGCCCGCTACCACATCGTCCTCATCGCGATGACGGCGAGCCTCGTCTTTGGCTGGCTCACCACCGGCCGCTACGGCTGGCTCCTCGCATGCGTCGTCGGCCTCGATTGGTTCCTCATCAACCTCTTCAACAAGGTTACCGACGTTGAAGAGGACTTGAAGAACGGCATCCCCGGCACCGAGCGCGTCCTCGCGAAAAAGAAGCTCCTCACCGCACTCGCCTACGGCCTCTTCATCGGCTCCTTCGCAAGCCACTTCGTCTTCCCGCAGACGACGCCCTGGCGCGTGCTCGTGCAGCTCATCGGCCTTGCCTACAGCTACAGGCTCATCCCCACGCCAAGCGGGATGAAGCGCATCAAAGAGCTCTACTTCTTCAAGAACTTCGGCTCCGCGTTTCTCTTCGTCCTGACCTGCCTCGTCTACCCAATTTCAAACGATGACTACATGGTCATTGTTTCTTGGCCCTACGTTGCGGCGCTCGCGCTCTTCTTCGTCCCCTTCGAGGTCAGCTACGAGATCCTCTACGACTTCCGCGACCTCGAAGGCGACAAGCAGGAGGGCATCCCAACCTTCCCTGTCGTGCACGGCGCAGAGACGGCCAAGAAGCTGATCAACGCACTTCTCATGTTGAGTGTCGCAGTGATCCTCATCGCGTTTGGGACGGGCATCTTCGGCGCGCGCGAGCTGCTCTTTGTTGCGGCCCCGATCGCGCAGTTTTTCTTCTATCGACCGCGTCTTGGACGAGGCCTGACCTCGAACGATTGCATCGTGCTCACGCACCTTGGGAGCGCGCAGCTGATCCTCTTCTTGGTCGGCACGACGCTCTGGCTCGATGCCGGTCTGCCCGCGAACATTTTTCTCTTCTGAACGCCATCGCAGAGAGGCAACGGGCGGCCTGCGGCTACACTGCGCGCCGCATGACAAGCCTTCGTTCGGACTACATCGGTGGTGCCTTTCTCGAGCCGAAGGGCGACCTTCATCGCTCGGTCAACCCAAGTAAAGACGGGCAAACCGTCGTTGAAGTGCGGGTCACCAAGACGCGCGTGGATGAAGCGGTGCACGCCGCACAAGCCGCGCTGCCCTCCTGGTCGAAGCTCACCTTCGATGAGCGCTGGAATCACCTCGTCCGATTCCGTACCGCAATCGAGGCGAAGAAGGAGTACCTCGCGGACGGCATCGTCCAAGAGATCGGCAAGCTGCGCAGTGAAGCGCGCGTCGAAGTGCAGACGCTGATCAACCGCTTCGCGCTCGTCTCGGATCAGATCCGCAACGACTTGAAAGACGGCGCGCTCGCGGGCTTTCCGAATGAAGCGCTGCGGTGGCATCCGCATGGTGTCGTCGCCGTCATCGGGCCCTTCAACTTCCCCCTTCACCTCTGCCACGCGCACGTGATTCCAGCCCTTTTGCTGGGCAATACCGTCGTGATGAAGCCGAGCGAGGTCGCGACGCTCTCGGGTATTCGCTACGCCGAGGTCGCGCATGAAGCAGGCCTTCCACCGGGCGTGCTCAACGTCATTCACGGACGCGGCGACACAGGGGCCGCGCTTGTTGCGCATCCGCATGTGGCCGCGCTCGCCTTCACTGGAAGCTGGCCCGTCGGTCGCCGCATCTCCGAGGCCGTGCTCGACAAGCCCGAGATGCTCATCGCGCTTGAGATGGGCGGAAAGAACACCGCGATCATCTGCGAGGACGCCGACATTCGTCAGGCCGCGCATGAGCTCATCGTGGGCAGCTACCTCACGACCGGTCAGCGCTGCACCTGCACCGATCGCGTGCTCGTGCATCGCTCACGCAGCAAAGAGCTCGTCGATGCGCTCATCCCGCTCGTGAAGAGCCTTCGCTTTGGTGACCCGGATGATGCCTCCGCATTCGGCGGGCCCCTGGCCACGATGGCGGGTCTTCAGAAGCTTGAACACGCGATGCAGGCCGCGCGCAACGCAGGCGCGGATGTGCCCGTCGAAGGCAAGCGCCTGCCGGGCGGATTCTTCCAAACCGCATCGTTTCACGTGCTTCCCGCGGGCGTGCATGATGTGGCTGGCTACACCGACACCGAGCTCTTCGGCCCCGATCTCGGCATCGAGATCGTCGACGATGATGATGATGCCATTCGCGTCGTGAACGCCTCGCCCTACGGCTTTGCGAACAGCGTCTTCACGGGCAACGACGCGCGCTTTGATCGCTACTACCGCGAGACGCGCGTCGGCATCCTCAACCGCAATCGCTCGACGAACCAAGCCTCGCCGCGCCTTCCCTTCGGCGGTGCAGGACGCTCCGGCAACTTCCGCCCCGCAGGAAGTTTCGCGCCCCGCAACCTCGCGATCCCTGTCGCCGTGCAGTCGAATGCTGCGTTCGCATTGCCCACCTTGAGTGCCCTCGCACCGCATCTTCCCGCGCCCGATCTCGCGCGCCTTGAGGCGATGCATGAGGGCGAAGAAGCCTGTGAGGCCGCGCGCAATCTGATCGACACGCCAAAGCCCCTTGGCCCGCAGAAGCCCGTCACCAAGGGCCCGATTCGCTTGCCCGAGTCGACCGCCTGGCTTGAGCGTTTCTACGCGGCCGATCGCACCGTGCGCGAGAAGAAGCCGGCCATCTTCGACCACCTGCGCTCGCATGGCGGCTACTACGTCTCGGTCGATGAGCGCCCGCTCTCGGTGCTCGATGCGATGAGCCAGACGGCGACGATGCCCTTCGGCTTCAACGAAGACGCGCTCGTGAACGCCTACATCGAAGGTGCCTTCGAAGACACGATGATGAGGCCCCATCCCATTGCGGATGGCGCGGGCCAGGCCCTCGCCGAGCAATACGCGAACGTGCTGCGTGAGCGCGTGCCGGGCCTGCCGAATGTCTGCTTCACGGCCTGCGGCGCCGAGGCCAACGAGAAGGCCTACGCGCTCTGCATGAACGCGATGCCGAAGGCCCACAAGCTCCTCGCCTTCGAGGGCAGCTTCCACGGACGCACCTTGCTCTCGCTCTACGCGAGCCACTCACCTGGCAAGCGCGTGCCCTTCGAGATCGCGGGCTACGAGGTCACCTTCGCGTTCTATCCAACGTGGAGCGAGCCAGACGCAAGAGGCCCTGAGGATCCGGCTGGGTTCCACGAGTTCTTGGGCAAGGGTGACCTCGCCTCGTTCGAGCGCGCCTTCGCAGAACACAGCAACACCTTGCTCGCGATCGAAGCACGCACGCTGCTCTCGGTCGCCGAGAAGATCCGTACGGGTGAGTACTTCGCCGTCGTGATCGAGCCGATGCAGAGCGAGGGCGGCGATCGCTACGCAACACCGCGCTTTCATCGCGGCCTTCGCCTCCTCACGCGCGCCCTTGGTGTGCCGCTCATCATGGATGAGGTGCAGTGCGGCTTTGGCCTTGGCGGCTCCTTCGCATGGCATCGCAGCTTCAACCTGAAGAAGGCCGATGGCACGCCCGACACACCGGATTGCGTGCTCTTTGCAAAGCGCGCGCAGGTCGGCGTGGTGATGACGCACTTTGAAGATCACGAGCCCACCGAGGCCTTCAGCGCATCGCTCGTGCGCGGTCGCTTGCACGCTGAGCTACTCAAGGACGCCGACGACGCATGCCGCATCGAGGGCCTTGTGCGCGCGCATCTCGGTGACTTCGAGAAGCGCTGGGGGCACTTCGCGAGCAAGCCGCGCGTGCGTGGTTTTGCCTTCGCCTTCGAGCTGCCCACACCGCAGCACCTCAACCAATATTTGGCGCAGCGCTTCTACCGAGGCGCCATCGTCTTTGCCGCGGGCGATCGCACCGTCCGCTATCGCCTTCAGGCGCGCTTCACAGAGCAAGACATCGCCTTCCTCTTCCGCACGATTCACCAGAGCCTCGCCTGGCTTGAGGCGAATGGCTGGCTCGATGGTGGAGGACCCAATGCCCCCGAATGGGATGAGGTGCCGCTGCCCTCCAAGAGCACGGCGCAACCACCGTC
>JBILQT010000250.1:0-10517 GCA_044373065.1 Sandaracinaceae bacterium | reverse complement strand
GAGCTGCTCCCAAGCTGGACATGGGCGACCGGCGTGGCCCTCACGATCGCCGCCCTCGGCTGGACACTCGAGATCACGCGCACGCGTAGCCCCGCGATCAACCAGTTCTGCATGAAGCTCTTCGGCAAGACGGCGCATCCGCACGAGGCACACCGCGTGAACTCGGCGACCTGGTACGCAAGCGCCCTTGTCCTCATGTCGCTCACGCACGCGCTCGTCCCCTGCCTCATCGCGCTCTGGGTGCTCGGCTTTGGTGACCCGGCCGCTGCGATCATCGGTCGTCGCTTCGGCAAGCGTCAGCTCGTTCACGGACGCACCCTCGAAGGCACCCTCGCCTTCGTCGTCTTCGGCGCGGCCTCCGCCTTCACGTTCTTGATGTTCACGCACCCCGAGAGCGGCCCGCTCGCACTCGGCATCATGAGCGTCTGCGGCGCCATCACGGGCGCGCTCGCTGAGCTCTGGAGCCGTCGTGTCGACGACAACCTCTCGATCCCGCTCGCAGCCTGTGTCGGCGCGGGTCTCGCGCAGCTCCTGATCGGCTGAGGCGCATCGCTCGATCGGCTGAACGCAACGTCCGCGCGCATGGCATGACGCGCGCGCTGTGAAACGTGTAGAAGCCTCCGCGCATGTCTACAGCGTTCACATCGAAGTACGGCCCCTGGGCTGTGATCGCAGGTGCCTCCGAAGGCCTCGGAGCCGCCTTCGCAAACGCCCTTGCCGCACGGGGTGTGAACCTCGTCTTGCTCGCACGACGTGCAGAACTCCTCCAAGAGCTCGCCGAAGGCCTTCGCAAACAAGGCGTTCAAGTACGCACCGTTGCATGTGATCTCGCGCGCCCCGATCTCGTAGAGGTGCTGGAGGAGGCGACGCGTGAACTTGAGGTGGGCCTCGCGGTCTACAACGCGGCGTACGCGCCGATCGGCACGTTCATGGAGCAGAAGACAGAGGCGTTGCTCCGCGTCGTCGACGTGAATGTGCGCGGTCCCATCGTCTTTGCGCGCATGCTCACGCCCAAGATGATCGCGCGTCGTCGCGGCGGCGTGCTGCTCATGTCCTCGATGGCCGGCTTTCAAGGCGCACCCAACATCGCGACCTACGCCGCGAGCAAGGCGTTCACCACCGTGCTCGGCGAGAGCCTCTGGCACGAGCTCGCACCGCAGGGCGTCGATGTGGTCGTCTCCTGCGCGGGTGCGATTCGCACACCCGGCTACAAGCAGAGCGCCAAGGGCGATGCCCCCGGAACGCTCAACGCCGAGGATGTCGCCGAGGCCTCGCTGAACACGCTCGGCAAGGGCCCCATCGTGGTGCCCGGCATGACGAATCAGTTCGCGCGCTTTCTCCTCGGCCGCGTGCTCTCAAGACGCGCAGCCGTGGCGCTGATGGCCCGCTCAACGATGGAGCTCTCCTGATGCTTGGCTTCTGCGCACCCTGGGTTGTGTACGCCGTGATCACGCTGCTCCACCTCGCGCTTCCTGCGCGTCATGTGGATGGCTACGTGATCGACCCGAGCACACAAAAGCCTTACCGCTACAGGCTCAACGGGCTCTTCGTCTATGCGATCACGGTCGCGCTCTGGGCCCTCCTGTGCTCACAAGGATGGCTCGCCTGGGGCTTCTTCTACGAGACGCGCTGGGAGGGCCTCGCAGGTGCCTTCACGCTCGGCATGCTCTTCACCTTCGGCATCGTCTTGCCCGCCAAGAGCACCGGAAAGAGCCTCCTTGCCGACCTCTTCCTCGGCCGCATCGAGAACCCGCAATGGCTCGGCGGACGCGTCGACGCGAAGATGTGGCTCTACCTCGTGGGCGCGACCTTGCTCGGCCTCAACCTCTACTCCTTCGCGATGCACCATCGCCTGACGCACCCAGAGGATCCCTCGATCGGCGTCACGCTCTACGTCGCGCTCTTCTCGTTCTTTCTCTGCGAGTACCTCTTCTTTGAGCGCGTGCATCTCTACACCTACGACTTCTTCGCAGAGCGCGTGGGCTTCAAGCTCGGCTGGGGATGCCTCGTATTCTATCCATATTTCTATACGGTCGGATTGTGGTCCGTCGCCGACCTGCCGAACCCACATCGCCCAACCTGGATGCTCATCCTCGCGGGCGTCTGCTTCTTCTCCGGCTGGTCCCTCGCGCGCGGCGCCAACATGCAGAAGTTCACCTTCAAGCGGGATCCGAGCGCCGTCTTCTTGGGCGTCTTCAAGCCCGAGGTCGTGAGCGACGGTGAGCGCAAGCTGCTCGTCAGCGGCTTCTGGCGCGTCTCACGCCACGTGAACTACCTGGGCGAGATCCTCATGGCGACAGGGCTCACGCTCGCGCTCGGCTACATCGAGGTCTGGAGCACCTGGCTCTACCCGCTCTACTACGTGGCGCTCTTGTTCCCGCGTCAGCGCGATGATGATGCCCGCTGCGAGGCGAAGTACGGCGCGCTCTGGACGGAGTACGTCAAGCGCGTGCCCTACCGCATCATCCCCTTCATCTACTGAGCCTGGACGCGCTCGCCGCTCGCCTGAGCCCGCGCCCTCTGCGCTGTGGCCACAAGCGCTTCGGGCTCCACCCCGACCGCAGCAGCAAGCCAGTGTGCACCCTCTTCGACTGTCGAGAACACGGCGCCATTCGAGGCAAGCTTTTGATCGGCGCGCGCGAGGGTTCGGTAGAGCTCTGCACCCGGTGTCGCGCCTTCGACCACAAACGCCGTCGTCATGAGCGGGTCTGCGATCATCTCCTGAAGCCACTGAATCTGCCGCTTGCGCAGCATCGGCGAGACCATCTCCGCGCGTTCACCGAGCACAAGCAGCGCCCCGCGCTTGCCGGTCAGGCCCACGCGGAGACGCCGGATGACACCCATCATCGCCTCCAGCGCAATGAGCGTCATCGCACCCGTCCGCACCTGAACGAAAACGTTCGCGCTTCGAAGAAGTGCGTTGCCTCGCTCCGCGTAGAGCGTTTCGCTCATATGCCAAACGTATCCAAACAATACCTCTATATCTTACGAAGCGTCTCTTCGGTCAGCGTCCACAAGCGCTCCGCCAGCGCGTCGTCTTTGCCATACGCCGTGCTCTTGGCCACGTTGCAATCGGCGAAATACTCACCGCTCACCTTGGCCAGCGTCGGATGCGTCGCGACGTAGCACTGGGTCGCTGAGCCCTCGTGCACGTTCTTGAGCGCGATCGCATTCGCGAGCGGGAAGCCAACGCGCGCCATCACGCCCATATGCCGACCGAGGTTCGTCGCGATGACACCCGGATGCACCGCATTGGCCGTCTTTTCCGTGCCCTGGAAGCGCTTGGCCAGGGAGCGCGCGAAGAGAAGATTGGCGAGCTTCGACTGCCCGTAGGCCGTCCACGGCTTGTAGTTTTTCTCGAAGGTGACGTCGTCGAATTGGATGCCGCCGCTCGGCGCCATCTGGTGTGCCGAGCTGGAGAGCATCACGACGCGGCCTGTCTTGCTGAGCTGATCGAGCAGCCCCGTGACGAGGATGAAATGCCCGATGTGGTTGGTGAGAAACTGCAGCTCTTGCCCGTGAAGAATCTCGCGCTTGGGCAGCGCCATGATGCCGGCGTTGCAGAGCAGCACATCGAAGGTGATGCCTTGCTTCTTCAGGGTCTCAACGGCCGCGCGCACCGAGCTTGGCTCGGAGAGCTCGCACGCAACGGGCACCGCATCGGCGCCCAGATGCTTCACGGCCTGCGTGGCCTTCCCGAGATCGCGGGCTGCGCCGACGATGCGTGCGCCGCGCTTGGCGAGCACACGCGCACTCTCCTCACCGAGGCCGGAATTCACGCCGGTGATGAGGATGGTTTTGCCGCGCAGGTCGAGCCCATCGGTGACCTCTTCGGCAGTA
Organism: Sandaracinaceae bacterium; assembly: GCA_044373065.1. Lineage (GTDB taxonomy): Bacteria > Myxococcota_A > Polyangia > Polyangiales > Sandaracinaceae > JAFLCL01. Next base: position 6,677 of record JBILQT010000250.1, on the reverse strand, counting down.
GACGCATAACCAAAACCGCTTTTTCCGCGGCGACCCAGGACGAGCGAGACAAGTGACATGGCGCGAGCCTGAGGCAGTCGTGCGCGCTCGCAAGCGATCTCTCGTCGCGTCGCGACCGGCAACGCTTCTTCACCGCCTCGTTACGCACGCCTCGTCTGCGCCGACCGCAAGGTCGTGCGCGCCGACTGCAACGGTCGCCCTCAAAAACGCAGACGAATGGCCACTGCAGGCGTGAGCGCCACACCCACGCGCTCAAAGCGCAGGCCATTCGTCTCGCCCATCCACCACTCGCCATCGACGGCGAGCTCGGCCATCACGTGCACGCGTCGAAAGCCCGCAGCGAGCCCGACCACGCCACCGCCACGCAGGCCCCACGCACTGCTCGGCGCATTCGCGTAGCTGCTCGCAAGCAAGCCCTCCGCGCGCTCGGCACCAAGACGTGCACCAAGCCATGCCTCCAAGATGCCGGGCACCTCGTACGTGACCGTCAGCGGCAGGAGCACACCCGCGCGCCAGCCCTCACCCTGCGAGCGCATCGCATCGACGGGCGTGCTCGCATAGCCGCCATACGCACTCGCACCACCGTGCACGCGAAAGTACGTGCTCAAGCGCTCATGCACACGCAGCTCAACACGGCCGCTCGGCCCTGCTGCGATGAGACCAAGGTCCCAGTCGTGGTTGAGACCCACGCGTGCAAATGCCGCGGGCGCCATGCCAGCCGGGGCTGCGAGATCGAGCGAGCCTTCGGTGGGCGCGAGGTCGCCCGTTGGGATGCGTGAGGCGAGGCCAACGCCGAGGTCCACGCGTTGATCGGGCGTCGTGCGTGCGCCTGCAAACGAGGGAAGCGCGGGCGCACATCCAAGCGCGCCCATCAGCGTCATCCCAACAGGCAGCATCCCAAGAGCCTGCCGCGTCGCGTTCGCTCTGCGCACGCAAACAAAGAGCGCGCCCAACGACTCGGCGCGCCTTGTGATCACTTGCGGAAGCGTGAGGGGAACACGTTCTTCGAGGCGCGATCCTTGAGGGCCGCATCGTCGGGATGCAGCTCAATCGCGCGCTTCAGAAGAAGCTCTTCGCCCTCGGGGCGCTTCGGGTCGGGGAGACAACACTCGACGGGACAGACGGCCTGACAGGCCTCGTGGTCGAAGAACCCAACGCACTCGGTGCACAGGTTCGGGTCGATCACATAGATGTCGTCGCCCTCGCTGATTGCCTGGTTGGGGCACTCGGGCTCACAGGCACCGCAGTTGATGCAGTCGCTGGTGATGTGGGTGGCCATATGGGGCGCGAGTATGGGGAGCCGGATGCGCCGCGTCAAAGGAGTTTCGAGCCTTCAACCTCACTTTGCGGACCGCTCAAATCGCAATCCTTTTCGGGCCTTGCGGCGTACGCGCCAGACGAGCACGAGGCCCACGGACATCACGAGCGCGAAGGTGATCGCACCGAGCGCGAGATGCTCGAGCGCCGCAAACCCAAGTGACATGCGCCACGTCGTGGGAAGTGCGTATTGCGTGAAGGAGCAGTCGACTGAATCGAGCCACTCTGTGCAGCGCCCGTGAAAGCGCATGAGGTAGCTCAGGTAGCTCCACACCTCGTATCCGAAAGGCACGACACACGCGGCGATGAACGCGATGACGACGGCCTGCGTGTAGCTCCCTTCGGATCCGCGCTGCATCAAGCGAAGGTTCGCACGCATGAAGGCTAGCGGCGAAGTGGCACTCCTCCGTACGCTATGCGGATGCGAACGACGTCTGGCCTTCTCCTCGCACTCGCGCTTGCTCCCGTCATCGGCGGTTGTCCACGACGCATGGAGAGCCCCGATGCTGCGCGAGTCCCCCCCCTCGATGCCTTCTACCGCGCAGACGTCGCGCGCCTCGATACACCCCTGCCGATCGATGTCGGCTCAGACAGTGCGATCGATGTGGGCACCGATGCATTCACCCCGCCCGATGTGGGCTTCGATGCACGCGTCGATGCGCGCCCCGATGCTTGGTCGATGTGCACCATCTCCACGGGCGACTCGCCCCGCTTGGATGGCACCGACGACTTTGCCGAGTACCCCGCAGTGCAGCGCCTCAGCCTCGGCGCCCCCCTCAACGCAGGCGATGCCGCGGCCATCACGTGGAACGCGTCTCACTTCTTCGCGACCTTCACAACCGACGGATTCCTGGACGCGTTCGAGCCCGTGCACATCTACATCGAGGCGAGCTCCCTCCTGGTCGCGCCCGTCCCCTCCTTCGGCAAAGAGTACGCATCACTCACGCCCGGATTGCCTTTCGCGCCCACGCATTTGATCGCCTTCCGACGTACAAGCGATGCTGGCACGGGCGCCTACAACGGCATCTACGCACCGGCCGGTTCATGGACGACGCGCACCGTCCCGCTCAACGCGACCGATGTCTTCGCCTCGGCCGACAACCGCACGCTCTCCGTGCGCGTCCCCTGGAGTGCGCTCGGCGGCTGCCCCACGCGCATGCGCCTTGTCGCGCACGTGGTTCACGGCGAATCAGGCAACGAGTGGAAGGCCGTCGCGCCCAGCACCCACAGGCCCTGGACGCCCTCCGGCGGCGCGTTCTACGACATCGACCTCACAGGCGACCCAGCGGTATCCGGCTGGGTGGTGCGCTGAATCCGTCTGAATAAACGCCGGGTCTTATTCGCCATAATACCCGGGTCTTATTCGCCGCATCCGGCCTCCAAATCGATCCGTGCCACACTCTCAAAATGCCCGATCCCGCACCGAAACGCGCGACCCTCGCCGACCTCGAAGCGCTCCCCGAGGGCATGGTGGGCGAGCTGATTCAGGGCGTGCTCTACACGATGGCAAGGCCGAGGCCGCGTCATCAGCGTGCATCAGGGCGAATCTTCAGTGACGTCGAGGGGCGCTTTGACCACAAGGGTGGTCCGCAGGGCTGGTGGATTCTGACCGAGCCGGGGGTTGCATTCCCATCGCTCGACGTGAGCGAGATCGTCCCCGACATCGCTGGTTGGCGCCGCGAGCGACTTCCCGAACTTCCCGAGGGTCGGATCGATGTGGTGCCCGATTGGGTCTGCGAGGTGCTCTCGCCCACCACGCGGAGCCACGACCAACGCATCAAGCGGCCGCTCTACGCGCAGGCCGGGGTGAAGTGGATGTGGGTCGTCGATGTGGACGCCAAGACGCTCGTCGTGAGTCGCAATGAGGGCGGCAGGTGGCTTGAGCTCGGCGTGTTCGGCGACGAGGACGTGATGCACGCCGAGCCCTTTGAAGAACTGCCGATGGAGCTTCGCGATCTCTGGACGTGAGCCCCTTCAGACCCGAGCGCGCGCCTTCTTCGGAGCGTCTTCCTTCTCCATGCTGAGCTGCTTGCCCGGCTTGAGGCCCTTCTTTGTGCGCTCCGCGCGGTAGGCATCGGCATCCACGGCCTTGCCCGAGGCCCAGCGCTTCGCCGTCGGCACCACGAGCGCATCCCAGCGCGGGCTCAGGCGCAGATGAAGGAAGTCGCGATAGAGCGTCTCGAGCAGGCCCTCGAGTTCCTTCGTGAGCGTCATGCGCTCGTAGAAGGGCGTCTCTTCGTCTTCTTCTTCATCAGCCTTCTTCTTCTTCGGACGGCCCTTGGTCTTGCCAAGCATCTCGTCGACGAGGTCGCCCGTGGGCAGGCCTTCACCGGCCGATTTGTCGAGCACGCTCGTGAGCTTCAGCGTGGAGATGGCGAAGCTCTCGGCCTTAAGCACGAGGCTCGTCTCGTCATCCTTCCAAGCGATGCGAATGCCTGCGCCCTCGGGAAGCTGGCCGCGCAAGAGCGCCTCCTTCGCCTCACGCCCAAGGCCCGGCATCGGGGCCGTGATGCGGGTGCTCTCCGAGCCTGCGCTGAGCATCAACTTCTTCTCAAGCCAGAGCCCAAACTCACCGTGCTCTTGCGTGCGCAGCGTGGCCTCAAAGAGCTCCGACTCCATCCAGAGAAGAAGGAGGAATTCACGTCCGACGAAGCGACGCTTCTCGATCAAATCAATGCGTTGCATCAGCGTGCTCCTTCACTCGTGAGGTCAGTCATCTCAAGGTTCTCCCAGGCGTGAATCTCCGCATCGCTGAGGCCCAGGCGCTGGCTCAATGTGAAGGGTGACTCGTGGGTCAAGGGCAGCTTGAAGGTCTTCTCGAAGAGCTCGGCCATCGCGTTGGTGACGCGCTCGGAGTGGCTGAAGAAACGCACCAAGCCCTCTTCAAGCGACCACGTGAGATCGATGACGCGCGTGGACGGAACAAGCTTTCGGCGCAGCTCGCGTGTGACGACCTCTTTGAGCTCCGCCTTCTCGCGCTTGCCCAGCCGCTCACGCCCTGAGCGCAGCTTGTAGGCGGCCTCGGCCTCACGCACCTTGGTCTTCAGGAGGGGCCCGGGGATGGCCCATTTGTCGGTGCGAAATCCGAGGTTGATGTAGCCGTCGAGAAAGACGCGCTCATTCGGCATCGAGACATCGAGGGCCTCGCCCATCACACACCAACCCGAGCGCTCCGTCTCGGGCTCATCGGGATGCAGCGGCCGCATCGCGTGCGCGACGATCGAATCATGGGCCTTGTTCAGCTCTATTGCTGTTCCGCCTCGCGGCGAAAGATTTTTGGGGAGCTCCTTCTCGATGAAGAAGCGCGCGTAGCTGAGTGAGCCTGAAAGCGCCGACATGCGCGCGTGCATACCAGTGCGAGCACGCCATCCCAACAAAGCCGCAAGGCCTCCTTGCAGGTGGTGTCAGAGGACGCTGAGTGTGCCCGAGGCGAAGAACGCAGACATCGGCACGGCCTCATTTGCCAGGTCCTCATCGCGCACCGAAATCGCACCCGAAATAAGCCTTTTCGAGGCGGCGATCTCCTTGAGTCGGTTCACGCCGATGACGCCGATCACACGATCTTTCACCATGTGAAATGCCGCGAACGCGCGCCCCTCGACCGAGCCACGAAAGATGACGCGCTCGGCACCCTCGACCTCGCCGACGCATTGAAGCTTGAGGTCGTATTGATCCGACCAGAAGAAGGGCACGGGCGCGTGCACGCTCTCTCTGCCGAGCATGTTCGAGACAGCCGTGAGGCCCTGCAGCTGCGCGTTGTCCACGGACTCAACTTGAACATACGCACCCGTACGGTCGCTCCAGAAGCGCGTCACGTCGCCCGCGGCGTAGATGCCTTCGACGTTGGTCTGCGCGTGATGGTCGACGAGCACACAGCCCGACTTGGGGCAGAGCGCAACACCAGATCCTTGAAGCCAATCCGTCGCTGCGGAGACACCGATGCCAACGATCGCGAAGTCGCACGCGAGGCGCTCACCTGTGCTGAGCACAACGCCCTCGATGCGCGCATCGCCGATGAACTCGGTGACGCCCACACCACATCGCAAGTCGACACCATGGGCGCGATGAATCTCGGCGTAGATGGCGCCGACGCTCTTGCCGAAGGCGCGCATCAAGGGCAACTCCGCGGCCTCAATGAGCGTCACCTCAAGGCCCTCCTCACGACAGGAGGCCGCGATCTCTGCGCCGATCACACCGGCGCCGACAACGACCACGCGCTTCTTCGACTTCACCTCGACACAGATGCGCTTGGCATCGTCGAGGGTGCGCAGCGTGTAGATGCCCGCGAGCTCTGCGCCCTTCACGCGCAGCGTGCGGACATTCGCGCCCGTCGCGATCAGCAGCTTGTCGAACGCAATGCGGCGCCCGTGATCGACGATGACCTCACGCGTTGCGAGATCGAGCCCTGTTGCCGTGACCCCGAGCTCAAGCTCGATGCGATGCGTCTCGTAGTAGTCGAGCGGACGAAAATAGAGCTTCGCTTCATCGAGGAGGCCGCGCGCGAATTTCTTCGAGAGGGGCGGTCTGTCGTAGGGGCGCTCGGGCTCTTTGCCGATGAGCACGATGCGGCCCTCAAAGCCTGATTTGCGCAGGGCTTCGGCAGCGCGACCGCCCGCGAGATTGGCTCCAACGATGACGAAGGTTTCGCGACTCATGCGCGATGGCTAGCCTGGTCACGCGAATGCGTCGACGGTAGAAGGCCGCATGACCAAGGATGCCTCACAGGCCCTGCTTGAACGTGTGAGTGAAGCCGTGCGCGCGATGCATGCGTACAAGACGCCGCCCGATCCTTTGCCGATCAAGCTCGATGCCAATGAGTCGCCCTTCTGCCTCGATGAGGATGTGCTGCGTGAGCTTGGCGAGGTCACCTCGAAGATTGATTACGCGCGCTATCCAGACATCACGCAGCGCGCATTGAAGAGCGCAATCGCGCGCTATGCAGGCACAACCGAGGCGCGCCTCGTGCTTGGTGTTGGCTCCGATGAGGTGCTCGCTGTGCTCATCGCTGCGCTCTCGAAGCCGCGTGACAAAGCGCCTGTGCTCGTGGTGCCCGACCCGACCTTTGTGATGTATGCGCACTTCGCCACGGTGCATGGCGTCGAGGTTGTGCACGTGCCGCTCTCTGGACCGAATTTCGCGCTCGATCTGCCCGGCATGCATGAGGCGATTCGCGCGCATGACGCGGCGCTTGTGATCCTGGCAACGCCAAACAATCCAACGGGAACGGTGCTTGCCGATGCAGACATTCTCGCGTTGGCCGAGGCTCACCCGAGCACCTTCATCGTCGTCGATGAGGCCTACGGCGCGTTTCGAAAGACGACGCATCGCGCATCCTTGCCGCGCCTCCCGAACCTTCTCTT